>JACDHD010000061.1 GCA_013821265.1 Parachlamydiaceae bacterium
GAGGAGCACAGAGAGCAAAAAACAAAAACTTGTTTTTATATTATATCTTTCTTTTGTGCTCTCTGTGCTCCTCTGTGCTCTCTGTGTCTCTGTGGTAAAAATAAATCGAAAACTTTTACGTAAATAGACCTGGCCTCTGTGGTTTAATTGAGGAAACGATAATGAAAATTGGATGTTTAGGAGCCGGTGTTTGGGGATTTTGCCTCGCGCGTTTACTCTCCTCGAAAGGCTATGATGTCATTTTGTGGTCGCGCGACAAAGAATTAGTTGCACAACTGACGGAAACAGGAGAACACCCGTTTCTTCCCGGAGCTTTTGCTCATGAAACAATGACATTTACCTCAAATTTACAAGAGGCAATTGAGGGTGTTGATTTGATTATGGAATCGGTCACTTCCGCAGGAATTCGACCTGTCTTTGAACAGATTAAATCAAAAAGCATTCCCACTTGTCCTATTGTGATCACGTCAAAAGGAATTGAACAGCATAGCGGTTTGACGATGGCCAACGTTCTGATGGAAGTGTTGGGTCCGCAAAGTCGCAACCAAATTGCCTATTTAAGTGGTCCCAGCTATGCCATAGAGGTTTCTAAAGGCTTACCTACCTCAGTAGTTGTTGCTGCCTACGATTTTGATGTGATGATGCAGGTGTGCGAAACTTTTACCACACCCGCCTTTCGCGTTTATCCAAATGACGATGTCCTTGGTGTCGCTTATGGAGGCGCCCTCAAAAATATCATTGCAATCGCTTGTGGAATTGCGGAAGGATTAGGTCTAGGATATAGCACGAAAGCTGCTATCATGACGCGTGGACTGCATGAAATTCGCAAGCTAGCTGTCGCTCAAGGATGTAAATCAGAAACACTCAGCGGACTTTCAGGAATGGGGGATCTATGCTTGACCTGTGGATCATTGATCAGCCGAAATTGTCGTTATGGTTACTTGATCGCCCAAGGCAATTCCCTCCAAGAAGCACATAAGCAAATTGGAATGGTAGTGGAAGGTGCTTACACTTGTCTGTCCGCGTACCAACTTAGCCAAAAGCTAAATATCCAGATGCCTATCACGGAAACGGTATACAAGATTTTATATGAAAAGATGCCGGTCAGCAACGCGGTCCAAATGCTTATGGAGCGCAGTGTGAAGGCAGAACACCTATGAAAGTAGTCTCTCCACAGCAAATGGCCGATCTTGAAGCGCTAGCGTATCGCGATGGAGCTTCTGAGTCCGATTTCATGGAAGAGGCCGGTAGCGGAGTCGCTTTGATTGCTAACGATTATGTGGAACATCACGATTTAAATCGGCAGATCATTCTCTTATGCGGAAAAGGCAATAATGCCGGTGATACCTATGTTGCAGGTATTCAGCTGCTACATCTAGAATATGAAGTCACGGCCTACCAAATTTTACCGTTAAATGATGCCTCAAACCTTTGTAAACAGAATCATTTTGCCTTTTTGCAGGAAGGGGGGCGTCTTAAAGACATTAATTCTGTTGATGACTTAGATCTACCTGCGTCTGGACTTATCATCGACGGGTTATTTGGAACAGGCTTTCGTGGAACGATAGAGGGTAATTTGGGAGCGATCATTCAAGCTGTCAATGACTCCCACTTGCCGATTATCGCAGTGGATATCCCTTCAGGATTGAATGGGGAAACGGGAAAAGTGGGCGGAACAGCGATTGTTGCGACAATTACAGCCTATCTAGGATTGCCCAAAACAGGCTTTTTCCTCAATGAGGGATGGAATCATGTGGGCATTCTGACGTATGTAGATTTTGGACTCTCTAAAAGCTATGTCGCTGATCTCAAAACCCCCATCGAAATGCTCTCTCCAGACCTATTGAAACCGTGGCTTCCTGCAATGCGACGCAATCGACATAAATATCAGGCAGGTCATGTGATCACGCTAGCAGGCTCTTTGGCGATGCCTGGAGCTGGTTTACTATGCTCGTTGTCTTGTTTGTGCAGTGGAGCCGGTATCGTGCGACTCCTCTATCCAATGGAGATGGAAGCTGAGCTGACCGCAATCCCTTATGAGTTGATTAAGGTACCCTACGACTCGCAAAAGACCGAACCGATGTTAGAGCTCATGAACCACGCCTCTGCAGTCATTGTAGGGCCAGGTTTAGGTCTTTCCCCTACAACACGTAGCATGCTAAAAAAGATCATCCCCAATATTCAAAAACCTTGTGTGTTAGATGCCGATGCACTGACAGTCATCGCGGAAGAAAATATTACAATTCCAGCTGAAGCTATCCTCACACCACATATTGGCGAGCTCAAACGTCTCCTTAAAGTAGATACATTTACTCTAGATAAAGACGGACTCAAGCGATGCGCTGACTATGCAGCAGAACATCGGATCACGCTGATCGTAAAAGGAGGCCCCACTTTTATCTTTCACGCAGGCGAAGTGATTTACGTAAACCCTAAAGGCGATCCCGGAATGGCTACAGCTGGTAGTGGCGATGTGTTAACGGGTTTGCTAGCCTCCCTTTTAGCTCAAGGGGTCCCATCAGGTCACGCAGCAGCCCTAGGGGTCTATTTGCACGGCCTAGCCGGCGAATTTGCCGCCGCTGAACTTACATCTTATTGCATGACTGCATCAGACATGATTACTTATTTTCCCCATGCTTTTCGCGTTGCTAACTGGACGGAATAAAACGAACTCTTCTGCAATGAGCCTTCTCTTGGGGTAATGAGCTTCTCTAACTGTCTCTTAGGTCACCTTGTAAGTCTGTGTAGTCTTCGACTTCTTGTAAGAGCTGAATGAGTTCTTTGCGGTCGAAGGCTTTGATGAAGCGGTGGTCATCTGAGGTGACAACTTCTTCCATTAAGCGGCCTTTGCGTGTGATCATTTCGTCGATGCGTTCTTCAAAGGTACCTTTCGTTACCAACTTAAAGACTTGGACTCCGCGTGTTTGTCCGATGCGGTGAACGCGGTCGGTTGCTTGGTTTTCGCGTGCTGCGTTCCACCAGCGGTCGTAGTGGATCACTACAGAACCTGCAGTTAGGTCCACACCGAGCCCTGCGGCATTTAACGAGCCTAGAAACACTTCGCAGTCAGGATCATTGTTGAAACGCGTGATCTCTTCTCCGCGTTTTGTTGTCGAGCCGCGAATGGTGGCAAAACCGATTTCGTGTTCGTTGAGATGCTCTTCGATGATGTCCAACATATGCAGGTATTGAGAGAAGATAACCACTTTTTGCTGACTCTCTCGTGCCTCGTTGAGAAGCTCTAAAAAGAGGTCCCATTTACCAGATGCGTAATTTTTGTACTCAGTAGGGTCTTTCAAAAAGACCGCGGGGTGATCACAAATCTGTTTTAAATTGGATAGCAAGGCAAAAATATGGATATAGGGAACTGAAGAGGTATTGTCTTGTAGCTGTTCTAGAAGCTGCTGACGCGATTGTAGTAGCGCTTGATTGTACAGCATTAGCTGTTCTGGAGAAAGCTGACAATGTGAGATCTCTTCGGTCTTTTCTGGTAAATCGCGCAACACATCTTTTTTCTTACGGCGCATGAGAAAAGGTTTTATAAAGCGAGACAAGAGTTCGCGACGAACCGGATCCGCTTCTCTTTCGATGGGACGCACAAACAGTTCGCGGTAGTCGGCATCGGAAGGCATGTATGTGGGCAAGACGAGATCAAAAAGCGATTTCAGTTCTCGTAAATAGTTTTCAATAGGAGTACCCGTCAATCCTAATCGCATTTTTGCATCGATGTGTCGCAAGGAGATGTTTAGGCGGCTATTGTGATTTTTGGCGATTTGAATCTCATCCAAGATTGCCAATGTAAAAGGGATACTGCTTAATAGTTTATGTTCTAAGCGCCAGATCCCATATGAGGTTAGGAGCACATCATAGTCCTGATGGAATGATGCCAAGCTGCGTTCGCTTCCATGGAATGTGCAAACGCGAAGGTGAGGCAAAAACTGTTGCAATTTTTCTTGCCAATGGAAAATCACAGAAGTGGGACATACAATTAAAAAATGCTGTGGAGGGTTTCCTTGCGCCTTATTTTCGTTAGAGATCGCAGCTAGCAATGCCATTGCTTGATGCGTTTTACCTAATCCCATTTCATCGCAAAGCAGTCCAGACAATCCATGAGAAAATAAGAACCAGAGCCAATTGACTCCAAGCTCCTGATAAGGCCTTAGAGTGCTGTATAGACCACTTAAATTGGGATCGCGCGTATAGTGAAATCCAGTGAGTTCTGTCAACACGGCAGCACTTTTTTCTGCGCGTTGTTTATCGCGAGAATCAATTTCTAATGGTTCTAAGGCGTGTAATCGAATCAACTCTAACGTTGATACAAATAAGCTGTTGCGTCGGCGATCCATACGTTTTTTGGGCAAGGCGTGAACCCAGTCAAAACGGCGATCACTTAAATCAAAGCACCCAGCTTGTGTAAAAACAAAATGCTTTTTGGCTTTAATGGCGGCCCAGATCGTTTCTAGTGGTACGCGACCTAATTCTGTCACATAGTTAAGCTTTAATAAATAACCCGTTCCATCTGTTTCTGGAGCCCTTTCGATGTTTTCAGCTGACAAGACAACGCGTTTAGGGAAAATCAGTTGAGGGTCTAGATGCCCTGTAAAGTGTTCTAGGGATGGGAGTTCTTTAGATAAAAAGTAGGCAATTTGATCTGATTCAACGTGCATCGGATGGCGAAAACGTTCGGGTAGACGCGCGTCGATTGGTAGTTCGTGAAATCCTTCACCGGGGACATAGGAGTAATCGTCGAAGAAACGCACATCTTCTTTTTTGTATTGAGGATTCAGTTCGAATTGAGGGGAGACTTCAATGGTTTCATCTTCGCCTAAAACGATATGCAGTTCCGCTTTCAAAACAGGGGAACGTTCACTAAAAAAATTGGGAACCATTCGAAGATCGGCGCGATTCGTGCGAATAAATAAAGGAATTTGCTCAGCGCTGATGGCGATGTCGGAATTAATGGGCAGATTTGTTCCGGTGCTGACCTTTGCGTAAAATCCTTGTTCTGCAATGTACACCCAATTGCCAAAGTCATGAGTTTCGTGCCATGTTTTGATGTCGGATAACCGTTCGAAACGAAGACGGTTAGACGTATCCATGGTGTAGTGAAGAAGGGTTTCTACATTGGTGAGATGTGTGGCAAAGCCCTCTTGTGTATTTAGCCATCCACGTTCCTGTGAAATGAAGTCTGAAACTTGCTGTTCAGGAATTTGAAAGTTTTTTGTAGAAAAATAGGGATCTTCAATTGGATAAAATCCTTGTTCAGGAATAAAAATCCAGTTGCCAAAATCATGTGCTCCAGATTGCTGCAGATCGTGCGGTTGGAATGCATAAGCATCGATATGAAAATTCCATAAAGGATCAAAAGATAACGTATACGATAGTGTAATGGGGTTATCGTGAATTTTGTATTGAGGAAGTTTGAGTTTCAGTAGGGCGCGATTTTCGGTAAGCGTTTTTCCAATGGTTGCTCCTGAAATCACTTCATTATCTACAACGGCCTGTGCGGTACTTAGATAAAAACCTTTATTGGGAACATACCTCCAACCGTTCACGGAAATGTCCGATTCATTTTTTTCAACGGAAGTTGTTGTGGGCTGTTTAGAAAGTGTCATAACCCCTTTTTTAGCATCGAAAGAGACTGTATCAATATCTGTGTAAGAAGAGTTGTGAATGGTCAATGGCGATGTAACAGTAGCCAATGCGGGAATGATGTTGGGAAGAGCAGATTCAGCTAAGAAGAAACCGATACTCAAATCGCCAAAATCAACTGTTATCTGGTTGGGAAGTTGATTAGCTGAATGCTCGAAAGAGATTTCATATGGAGTATTTGCATCTTGCAGCTCCATCAACCATTGAGCAATGTCATACCAGAAAGAAAGCTCGTAGCGCAATTCTGCGCTTGGACGTCCTGTGCGCCATAAAGTGAGCTCTTCTTGGGATAGATTGGAAAATTTGAGAGATGTTTCTTCGGTTTCTTTGCGTCGTCGTTCAAAAATCTGCTCCAAACGATGCTTGGAAGCATCTGAAACGCCTTTGATAAAACAGATCACTTTGCCGCTAGCTGACGCGTACGTGTAGTGTCCGGGCTGTACGCTAGAGAACAATTTTGGGTTGTCCCCTAAACGTGCTGCGTAGGTTTCACACAATACATTCCAAAGAGAGTTGCGAAAGCGTTGGTGTAAGGGTTGGGTGTGTCCATTATAGATGCGCAAATAGGCGGCGGCTAGGTGAGCACATGCTCCCAACTCCTCTCCGTCTTCTAATGTACAAAAACAATCTTGAATGTTTCCATTGGCATCGAGTTGGATGAAGGACCACGCTTCTTGTTTGCTCTTTAAGTCTCTGATTTGCAGTTGGTAGGTGGGACCAGAAAAGGCGATTTCGCGTATCAGGCCTTGAGCCAAATACTGCTCTGCTTCCGTTTGGAATGGCTTTAGAAAGTCGGGCAAAGAGACCATTAGCATCCTGTATTACGCATTTATATTTTAAGAACATATGGGGTTTCAAGATGATAGCATATGAGAAAAATTTAAGGGGTGTAAAATCCCACTCTTTGGTAATAATAGAGCTCGAGACGTGAAAAAGCGTTTTTAACCAAAACCTGTAATAGGAGAAACATATGACAGCTGTATTTTTTACAACAGTGAACAAGGCTACTTGCGGCTTAGGCAAAGTAGAAGCTCAAACAGCACCGGCTCAGATTTTGAGATATCTTCCACTTGTTAACGCATTTATGATTACTGTAAGCTTAGCTCAAGCAAGAGACGTGCTTGAACGAGAAGCAGCAAAACCTGCTGGTAAACCGGTAAAAGCGGACAAAGAAGCAGCAGCTGGCGATAAAGCTGGGTCTGCAGATAGAAAAGGTTCAGAAGCTGCTGCAACAGGATCTGCCGGAACATCATCAGTTAAAAAACGTGTGCTTTCTTCAGCGACAGCAGCGGGCGCGGCACCAGGGGCAGCTTTAAGAGAAGACGAAGATGAACCAGAATTGGTACCAGTATCGGGCCAAAAAAGAGAAGTTACTTCAGGAGATATATCACGCCTCCAAGCTAAGTATCTGATGGATGGAGTTTACGGGAATATCGTGACGATTGCAGCAGTTGCTGCAGGAGTTTTATTTGGTTTTCTTTCAATGAAATTATTTGTTGTAGTTGGTATTACATTATCAGCTCTTACAGCAATTTACTACTCTTCTAAAGGGGAATTGATTGCATTTCCAGTAGAGAAAGGAAATAAAGACAAAGAAGCAATCTAAGATTCGTTGCATCTTTCTTCATAGCGGCGGGTTCCCCGCCGCTTTTCTTTTTTTTCTACAGATAGTTCTAGCACCACAGACTAAGCTTTGAGTTGCACGCTGAACTTTTAAATGAAGCGACATTCTTCCATGGGTTCACTTGCTTCGCTCGATCACCCATGGCTAGAAATTGTCGTCACTTGCGTGACTTAGTTACCGCTTGCGCGGTTGTATATGTGCAAAGTCCAGACATTGAAGATCTCCGATTCGGACATACAAGAGAAATATACTCTTTTGAACGTTCTTTTGCTTCGCGGTTCAGTTGAATTTTTCTAAAGAAACTACTTGTAAATAAAAAAAACATTTTCTATTAATTTGTACTATGATATGATATATTTTTATGTTTAGTTAAATCTTGTTAATAGGAGGTTTTATGTGTGGTTCAAAACTAGGAATTACTCTCAACGACTTTATCCCACCAATACGCGATTCAGAAACGGATCCAATAAAGAAAGAGTCCTTATGTAAGACAACGCTCTCTCTGTTGCCGATTATTGGCATTATGATGGGATTGTTTAACATGTACAAAAATGGTGTGATTGCCAAAGAAGCATTCAGAAAAGATAAAAACGACGAGCCAAATATTAGAGAGAAATTCGAATCAGATACAGCGCGCCATATGAGTTGTGCACTTATCAGTGTTGCTACAACGACTGTTATTGCTATTGGACTAGTTGCTTTAGGTATTCTTACTTGCCACGTGGCATACATTGCAATCCCACTTTCTGTCTTTGGATTAACGTTTATTCATGTCAAACAGAATCCAGTATCAATGGGACTTCAAGTATGGCGTGACGCAGCGTTTAGGAGGGAGTAACAATGAGTTTTTCGCAATGTCCAATAGCACTTAAGGTTGCGTATGGCACGATGCCACAAATTAGAGATCCTAGTCAAAAAGAACCTCTGTGGTATACAGCGTTATCTTTAGTTCCGGTTGTGGGCACAGCTCTCAGCCTCTATAATATGTTGGAAGCTGCAAAACGTATTAATGAATCAAATACTCGTGAAGACCAGGCACACTTCCGCGAAAATTTTCCACGCTACACAAATATTGGGATGGCGAGTTGTTGGAGTGGGATTGCTCTGACGATTGCTGCATTAAGCTTGGGGGCTTTGTCTGTTTCTGGAACATTGTTTTTAGGCATTGGCTTGGGATTATGTATCTGTGTGTTTTCGCATTTACAAACAAACCCCGATAAAATTACTGATTTTCGAAATAATGCTCGATAGCACAATAGACGAACAGGATTCAGAACCTAGTGAAAAATACATATACTCTGTGCTAAGGCCAGAAGGGCTGTGATTTCACAGCGAAGGCCAAGCGAAGCGTAGGCCTGGTAAAGTGCGAAAAATGCTCAGGAGTCCTGTAAGGACGACATAATTTTATGTTTAACATAGGTAATGTCGCCCTTATAGGGCTCCCACCTATTTGTGGACTAATACCAGGCCTGCGCTTCGCTTGGCCTTCGCTATGACATTTTAGCCCATTCGGGCCTTAGCAAAGCTGCAAGAGTTCTTGTTTAAATTTCTATCACTTTTACGAATTGTCTCAATTCGTCATTATCGAAAGGGCCACGCCCTAAGAGTGTAGCATCAGGCCTGGAGGCAACTGGTCTCCAAAAAGGCGCTCTTCCTCGCTTCCTGTCAAAGAAATATCCTCCTGTAATAACGTTTGCAAGCGCTCAGCACTCTCTACATCTTTATAATGACTGAGAATTTGATCGATGACAGCTTGAGAAATATTTAGATCCCTCTGATCGGTCTTACGAGCCAATTGTGACATTAAGAATAGCTGCTGATCTTTAGGAATGCTGCTTGCTTTCAGCAAAAGTTGAATCCACTTTTCACATGTGTCACGACAGACAACATGCAAAAAAGAGCCATGCAGCAGATGGCGTGCTCCTAATCTTCCCAACGCCCAAACATCGGCTCCGCTTGCTTCTCCTTGTTGTATGCGTAGTATGAGAGCATTGCCAACTTTAGTTTTCGTGGAGAGGTCGATCAGCTCTAGGGCTCCTAGAACGCGTATCTTTTCTGCATACTGATAGAGATCGGTTTTCCCGCGCACTTCGATTTTTCCATTTTTTGGATTGAGTACCTGTGGGAGTAGCTCACTTGCTAGCTGCGTTTGCTGTCCTTTATTTAATCCACCCGCGATGCGTCGGTAACAGATCCATTTTTGAATTTGCTGTTCGCTAGAAGCTGTTGTTTTTAATTCGCTTAAAATGATTTTCCAAAATTCTTTGCAACGAAAGTCATCCAGGGGGTATCCAAAGCCTGGACGTAGGCAAAATCCTAAAGTGTTCCACCAGCGCATTTCATGTTCGCGGGAGCGTTTGCGTTGTGGGGAAATCTGTAAAAGAGTGTCTGCTAGCGGACGCAAAAGACTAAGAGGCCAGTCGCGACGTGGGCGTTCAAAACAGATCTCTAGGTGTTCCATAAGTTGTTTTGGAGTTATTGTTGCGGTTTCAGAAAATAGGGAAAGAAGTATCTTTTGCCCCTCTTGTACATAACGGGTGTCAAACGTTTCGTCGGAGCGACCTTTGTCAATGGCGAGCAGTTGATCCTCTTGCCCTGCAGCATTGCGCAGTTGAAATTCTAGCGTCCATCTGTGGGGGCTTTTCTGGGCGTGCAGACCCACTTCAATCGTGCCAATTGCTGAAAGAGCAATTTCTAATTTAACCGGGATTTTTTCTGTTTCTGTGAATTGCTGTTTGCCAAAGCGCAGCAGTGTGTGAATTGGAGGTAGGGCGTGCAGTTCATTAGCATCGATCTCAATAAGGTCTCCTGCTTGGTCATGCAAGCGCACGTGTGAGCTATACAATCGAAAGGATACAGGGGTATTTGGCGTGAGAAGAAAAGCTTGCTGGGACTCATATTTGATGCCTTCTTCGGATCCACGTGGCAGCAGTGTTAACGCTTTAATTTCAGTATGTCCTTGCGGATTCAATACATCAATGCCTAGGTAGTAACTGCGGGCGGCTCCGCCGCCAATGCGTACGCCTATGCCGCGGCGTGCTTTTCCGTAGTAGGCGGCTCCTCGGGAAACAGCGAGATCGAGATCGATGGAATCCAAAACGTGTACAGATGTATCTGGGAACCATTTTTTAATAGCATCTGTAATTGCCTTCCGAAAGATTGCAGCCTTCATCGTTCCGCCATTGAACAGCAAATGGCTGGGTTGTTTTCCGTTCATTTCAGATTTGTTTTTGTGTAGGAAAGCCGCTAATTGTTTAGTGATAGAGGGATCATCTTCGTAAGGGAGTCCCATCGTGCGCAGTCCGCGTGCTTTCCGGATTTGATATGCTGTGGACCATTCATGAGAGGTAAAAAAGCCGTTTAGAAGAAGCTGTTCGATTTCTTCGCGCGTTACTTCTACTGTAACACTGCCTTGTATAACGTGGGATCCGCTGCCTTGAATCAGGACTGTAGTGCGATCGCTTTTTCCGTTCAAAAGCGTCTCTTTGGCTAGGCGAGCTTGATGGCGTAGTTGAAGCCATTGCGAGGAGGTGAATTCCTTTTGCATCTTGTTTTCGAGATGATAGGCAAGAGCTGAGTCGATATTATCGCCTCCCAATAGCAGGTGATCTCCAACGGCCATGCGTTGCATTGAGAGTTTGCCATTTTTTTCTGTGACGTCGATCAGGCTAAAGTCGGTCGTGCCACCACCGACATCGCATACTAGAATGGTGTCGCCTGCTTTTAGGATCTTTTCCCAGCGCGTTTCATGTTGTGCGATCCAGCTGTAAAAAGCTGCTTGAGGTTCCTCTAAAAGGGTGAGATTCTGGAATCCAGCTGCTTTAGCTGCTTCGACGGTTAGCATGCGTGCGATCTCATCAAACGAAGCAGGAACAGTTAGCACAATTTCCTGTTCTTCAAATAGAGCTGCGGGGTCTTTTTGCGCGAATGAATGATTCCATGCAGACTTTATATGTTGTAGGTAGCGTGTGGTGGCTTCTACGGGGCTGATGCGCTTTGTTGTCTCTTCACATTCGATGGGTAAGATGCGATCGCGTCTATTCGCGCCTTGGTGGCATAGCCAACTTTTGGCTGACTGCACGAGTCGTGTTGGCGTTTTAGCTCCTTGTTCTTGTGCAAAATGTCCCACAAAAAAGTGCGACTGTTGCTCCCAAGGAAGGTCTAAAGTAGTTGTGGGCCATTCGGTAGGATTTGTTAAATAACAGAAAGAAGGTAATGTTGGAGAAGATTGGACGCGTCCTGGCGCGACAAGTTGATCGATTTGGAAGGGGGAGATGGTGTGTGGATTCTGTTCGGTATCGACATAGGCAACACAGCTGTTGGTGGTACCTAAGTCGATTCCAATGATGTAACGCATATGTCTGATTTGTGTCCTTTTCCGTGCCCGTGAGCGTGCCCGTGCACGGAAGGGTGTGGTTCTAGAACGTTGATTACCCCACCAAAAGTTTATTTGGCGCTACGTACTTATAACCCAAATCAGCAGCCACGTGTTCGTTTGCAACGTTACCTAAGCAAACATTCAAGCCGTCGCGCAAACCAGAGTATTCGCTCAAGGCTTGTTTATAACCTTTGTTAGCGATTTTTAAAGCGTAGTCAACAGTTGCATTCGTTAATGCTAATGTTGCAGTGCGAGCGCAAGCTCCAGGCATGTTAGTGACGCAGTAGTGTACAATACCGTCGACAACGTATGTTGGATCTTGGTGTGTTGTGGGACGCGATGTTTCTGCGCAGCCACCTTGGTCAATTGCGACGTCAACGAATACAGAGCCTGGTGTCATCTTGCGCAACATATCGCGAGTGATGAGGCGAGGAGCAGTTTTTCCTGGAATCAATACCGCACCGATAACTAGGTCAGAGCGCACGATCGATTCTTCGATGTTGGATGGTGTTGAGTAAAGTGTCTTTAAATGAGGACCAAATAGAGAATCTAGAGTGCGCAGTCTATTGAGGTCCCGGTCGATGATTGTTACAGAAGCTCCTAGACCCAATGCCATGCGAGCCGCCTCGGTTCCGACGACGCCGCCACCGATGATGGTCACGCGACCTGGGAAGACTCCGGGAACGCCACCCAATAAAACGCCTTTACCGCCATGATTCATCTGAAGAGATGTGGCACCCACTTGGATGGAGATGCGCCCAGCGATTTCGCTCATAGGAACGAGCAAGGGAAGTTTGCCATGATTATCTGTAACGGTTTCGTAGGCAATTCCGATTACTTTGCTTTCGAGTAGGTGTTTTGTCTGAACTGGATCTGGTGCAAGGTGGAGGTAGCAAAATAGAATTTGTCCTTCGCGAAGGAGGGGGTATTCGCTCTCTTGCGGTTCTTTAACTTTAATGACCATTTCACACGCGTAGATGTCTGCAGGGGAATTGACGATTTGAGCTCCGGCGGCGCTGAACATTTCATCCGTAAATCCAATTTGCGTGCCGGAATTGCGTTGAACGCGGACGGTATGACCGGCTTCGACGAGCATGCGCACCATTGAAGGAGTTGCTCCAATACGGTATTCATGATTTTTGATTTCTTTAGGAATTCCGATGAGCATGTATGACCTCATAAAATTAAAATGTTTCTGGAGAGAAAAGATCTCTCTGACGAGGAGACAATGATAGGTGATCGAGAGTTTTAAAGAAAGGAAAGAAATGGGGGAATGGAGCGTAACGGGATCGAACCGTTGACCTCAACAATGCCATTGTTGCGCTCTACCAACTGAGCTAACGCCCCCGATTAGGGAAAGGTGTATTTTATTGAGTTGTGAGATTTGGTGCAACAAGGAGTATTGCATAAGTCTGATCGAAACGATTGTAATAATCTTCGTTTTATTTTTTACCACAGAGAGACAGAGGCACAGAGAAGCACAGAGAGCGAGAGGAGGGTTTTGTGATTTTGAGGCTAATGGTGTGAGGCTTTTGATATCTTTTTAAAAAGCTGAGGCTTTTTAAAAACCAGCCAAGGCAAAATTGTCTGACGACAATTTCGCATTTACCTTTCTTCGCAAAGGTATTGGCGTTACTTATAAAACAAACATCAAATATCAAATTTTGATGAAAGAGACAAGAGGGCGAGAAAGTACATGCTCAACTTTGAAAATTCGAAAATGGGTTATGTTAACGAATAAATTCGAATCTGATTATGACGTAACGAGTAAGATAAAAAAAATACTTCGCTTGGGCGTAAGCCCCATGCGAATGCTATTTTTTAAAAAGCCTCAGCTTTTTTAAAAAAGTTAGAAAAGCATTACATAGAACACATCAAAGCTACACAATCCCCTCTCGCTCTCTGTGCTTCTCTGTGCCTCTGTCTCGACTTTAGCACTTTTTAACGTAAGTTTTTAGTTTTGAGCAAGATAAGATGTTTAAGGTTGTTTCTTAAAAAAAATATTTTCTTTTTATTGCATAAAAAAAGGTAGGTTAG
>JACDHD010000062.1 GCA_013821265.1 Parachlamydiaceae bacterium
TAGCCCCAGACATAAGGGCCATGCGGACTTGACGTCATCCTCACCTTCCTCCTGGTTAACCCAGGCAGTCTCATTAGAGTTCCCACCTTAAATGTTGGCAACTAATGATAAGGGTTGCGCTCGTTGCTGGACTTAACCAAACACCTCACGGCACGAGCTGACGACAGCCATGCAGCACCTGTTCAGCAGTCCCGAAGGAAGATGCTATTTCTAGCACTGTCTACTGTATGTCAAGTCTGGGTAAGGTTCTTCGCGTTGCATCGAATTAAACCACATGCTCCACTGCTTGTGCGGGTCCCCGTCAATTCTTTTGAGTTTCAGCCTTGCGACTGTACTCCCCAGGCGGTATACTTATCGCGTTAGCTTCGGCACATCCAGGGTTGAGTCCGGATACACCAAGTATACATCGTTTACGGCAAGGACTACCAGGGTATCTAATCCTGTTTGCTCCCCTTGCTTTCGCGCCTCAGCGTCAGGAGTAAGCTAGAAAACCGCCTTCGCCACCGGTGTTCTTCCACATATCTACGCATTTCACCGCTACTTGTGGAATTCCGTTTTCTCCGCCTACCCTCTAGAAATGGAGTTTCAAATGCCGTTCCGGGGTTGAGCCCCGGGATTTCACATCTGACTTTCATTTCCGCCTACGCGCCCTTTACGCCCAATAAATCCGATTAATGCTTGCACCCTCCGTATTACCGCAGCTGCTGGCACGGAGTTAGCCGGTGCTTCTTTTCCTGGTACCCTCAAATTAACCACTTATTAGATGGTCTCTCTTGTTCCCAGGCGAAAGAGCTTTACAACCCTAAGGCCTTCATCGCTCACACGGCGTCGCTTCGTCAGGCTTTCGCCCATTGCGAAAGATTCTCGACTGCAGCCTTCCGTAGAAGTCTGGGCAGTATCTCAGTCCCAATGTTGGCGGTCAATCTCTCAATCCGCCTAGACGTCTTAGCCTTGGTGTGCCGTTACCACTCCAACTAGCTGATATCCCATGGGCCTCTCTCTAACCGCGAGGTCTTACGATCCCCCACTTTAATAAGAACAGGATGCCCTGTTCCACCACATTCGGTATTAGCGGTCGTTTCCAACCGTTATTCCCAAGTTAGAGGCAAGTTGCCCATGTATTACTAACCCTTCCGCCACTAAGTCTTGCGACTTCGTTCGACTTGCATGCCTCATCCACGCCGTCAGCATTCAATCTGAACCAAGATCAAATTCTCAAAAAAAATAAAATTTTTGTAATTTGAATTGATTTATTCTAATAACGCTTACGCGTTTTATATAAAAAAATTGCGATTCTAAAATCGCACAAGCTCATTTACACTTACACATTGTCTCTTCATCACTGTCAAAAAAACAACCAAGTTCTCAGACTTGGTATTTCTTCCTGAGTCTCTGCTTTTAAACGCAGTTATCATTGAAAGAAGTTAAAACATACAGCAATAAGGGAAATTCGTGCAACACCTTTCTCAAAAGGCGCGATTATTTTTGTGTTAAGTACTGAAAATGAGTGTTTTGCGTTGTGAAATTAAAGGATAAATGGATGGAGAAAGATGCCTGTTTTTGTCCTTTCCGTGCCCGTGAGCGTGCCCGTGCCCGATGCCTAAAATTTTAAAATGAGAGGTAAGAGGATGTTTAAGAACATCACATTTTTACGTTGTTTTTTAGCAAATCAGGCACGGGCACGCTCACGGGCACGGGCACGGAAGGGCGGATGTCTACCGTTCCGTAGCGTAACCTTTCTTCCATTCATCATGCCCCTATCCTGCTCGCCGAAGGCGATCCTATCATCCTGTTTCTATCTTGTTTTTAATAATCTTTTTAATTCAAATAACTTTTTATTTACTTATTATCAAAATTTGTTATAATTACCTGTTTAATTTAACAAACGGAATTTTTATGCGTAAAAGAATCGACGCTGGTGTCATTTCTCTTCTTCCACAAGGCTCAATTGATAGTCAACCTACAGGCCGTTTTACACGTTGCAATTACTTGTGTAATGCCCTTAAATACCTTGTAGACCTTATCCGACGGATTGCGCTATGTTGTTGCAAACGCAAGGCACTCCTCCAACAGACCCCTCAGGGAAGCAGTGGTTTATCTGCACGCGTCGCTACACAACAAGCAGCATCAAGCGATTCAGCAATTACCCCTATGGGTAGCAGTGGTTTATCTGCACGTTTCGCTACAAAGCAAGCGGCATCTAGCGATGCAACAACTATTCCTAGAACACCATCTATTAATACTTCCGTCAAAGAAATCATTGGGGCTGATTCCTCCTTTTTCAATACAAAAGCGAAGCTCATACTCCCTCTCTTTTGCTTATTACAGAGTAGTGCTGCCAGCCCAAAATATGAGGCTGGACAATATCAGCGCTATGTTAGCGAATCTGCAAATAGTCCGATTATTAAAGCTTTACGAAAAGAGCTTCACTCGCTTGACTTCGCTCAATTATCTTGCCTATATGACATCTTTCAATCAGGGCGCAACGACGGCCTCTATAATTTACACATTGAGCATGGACAAAAAAATGTTCTCCATGAAATTTTTGAAGCTGCATTACAACAATTTACAACCTCTTGGAGAACATGTGTTGGCCAGAGTGCCAGCCTATATGGCCAACTTCTTAATAGATCCGAGCAATTGCTGAAGGACAAAGATTTTTTGGAGTTTGTTCTATTGCTACCTTTCGATCATAGACAGGGAAATCCGCATATCCATTTATTTTACGGATTTAATTATGACCTGCACGAGCTCTATTTCAAAAAACGCTCTCATACACAACTAGTTGAATTTTTGCTAATTGATTGTAGTGAGCTTGGTTGGAAGACACAGCACTCTGAAGCAATGGCGTATGCTTTTAACGCCCTTGACCTTAAACAGTGTACTCCAGAAGAACTTGCAAATATTCGAAGTAACATTCTGAAGCATTGCAATTTGGGGTATTTACAGTACTTAGTAAAAAAAGGTAGAACCTACACTACCCAAGAACAATTTGCTTCTAAATTCATCAAGGAGCTGTATTCTCTACAGTTACCCGCTCCTATCTCTGCTTCCCCTACTATAACAACTGAATTGCATTCACAAGATATACATTATACAAGCGTCTCTTCTCCATCTGCAACAGAAAGTAAGGGCGACACGAAACAATAAGCTTCTTTGTATAAAACAAAAAACCCGCTTCCGAGTCACCTCAGAAGCGGGTTTTTCTTTTGACCTAACGCATTTAAGCTTAGATCTTGATGTAGCCTTGACCGCCTTGACCTTGACCGCCTCTGCCAGTAGATCCAGGAGTGACACCACCAGGCAGAGCCTGTTGCGGAGGCTTGTTTGCCCCAGGTGTCTCTTCACGACCTTCTGAAATGTCACGGCAAATTTTGCGCCATTTTTCTACTGTTTCCACAAATAGAGGAGCAAATGCACGTAACGCTGAGGACACTGCATGTTCCATATCGATCGTGCAGTGAATCAGAATCAATTCTTCTTTAACAGCAACTCCAACGCCGCCGCCAGCCATCTGGCCGCCGAGCATAGAGCCTTCTAAAAGGCGCTCGTATAGACGTAGACGCGCTTTATCGTCGCGTGGGAGTCCATCTAGTAAAGGTGAATAGATGTATAATCTTTTCGAATTTGGTTCGTATGTAATGTGCAGGGAGAACTCATCGTCAATCCCCAAAATACATGTGTTGTTTTCATCAAACTCAAGCCCCTCAAGATTTAATTCTTTTCCGAATTCCTTGAGATTTGATTTAGCATTTTCAAATGACATGTCGCCTCCTTAAATTTCTCTCCTAGAGCTATCAAAGAAAGATGACTTATCTTTACTTTTAAGTAAATAGATTTATCTCCAGGAGCGAAGATTGTCTCATATTAGGTTCTTATCTTGACTATACCCCATTGAAATTTACGATGCAAATTAATAATCAGAAAAATTACTTGCAGATCCAAGACGCGATTTATATAAGTGATTCAGGCCAATATGAGACCAGTTTATGACAACTTCAGTTTTTAACCACACTAATGGATCTCCTTTTCCCTATGGGGCGACTCCCCTACCTAGTGGAATCAACTTCTCCCTCACTTCTTTTCATGCCAAAACCGTAACTTTATGCCTTTTTTCACCTGAACAAAAAGATCCTTGTTGTGAAATTGAATTGAATCCCCTCCTCAATAAAACAGGAAATGTATGGCACATTTTCATAAATGATCTTCCGCTGACATACCATTTCGCATTTCGCATTAATCAACACAATAAGTTCCTTCTTGACCCATATGCCAAGAGTATCCTCACAACGACTCAATGGGGAAATAATCACCCTTACGAACCGCGATGTGGGATCGCTGTAGACAACTTCGACTGGGAAGGGGTCAAAGCACCCGGTCATGCGTTACAAGATCTTGTTATTTATGAAATGCATGTGCGTGCCTTTACAAAACATCCCTCCAGTAAAATTTCGCAACCAGGTACATATTTAGGCTTGATTGAAAAAATTCCTCATCTTCTTGATTTAGGAGTTAACGCTGTCGAATTACTGCCTATTCATGAATTTAACGAATGCGAGTACACAAAGCATAATCCTCTTACCAACGAGCAACTGTATAACTTCTGGGGCTACTCTACTGTCAACTTTTTTTCTCCGATGCAACGCTATGCACAACATTCTGCAATCAACGAATTTAAAGCCATGGTCAAAGCCTTGCATGCAAATGGCATTGAAGTGATTCTCGATGTGGTATTCAACCACACTGCTGAAGGTGGTAAAAATGGCCCGACGCTATGTTTTAGGGGAATTGAAAATTCGATTTATTATCTGACAGATAAGGAAGCTTATCTAGATTTTACAGGCTGTGGCAACACTGTAAACGCCAATCATCCATGGGTCATCGATCTCATTCGCAATAGTCTGCGCTACTGGGTGACCGAAATGCATGTTGATGGTTTCAGATTCGATCTCACATCAGCGTTAACGCGCGGAAAAAAAGGACAACCTCTTGCATGTGCTCCATTAATAGAAAGCATTTCTGTGGACCCTATTTTGTCACAGGTTAAGTTAATCGCTGAGCCTTGGGATGCAGTTGGTTTATACCAGGTAGGTAGCTTTAGCAGTACTTATGGGGGTAGATGGAGCGAATGGAATGGACGTTACCGTGACACCGTGCGTCGCTTTATTAAAGGAAATGGGTCTAAGGGATCCTTTGTAACAAACATTTGTGGTTCACAAGATTTTTATCATACTTACACTCCAAGTTGTGGCATCAATTTTTTGATTGCCCACGACGGTTTTACTCTTGCAGATCTTGTTTCTTACAATAAAAAACACAACGCTGCAAACGGTGAGGATAATAAAGATGGCAGTAATATGAACGATAGCTGGAACTGCGGTGTGGAGGGTCCTACTAAAGATCCTTTGATTTTACACCTTCGTTCCCGACAAATGCGAAATCTGCATGTTGCTTTAATGATTTCACGTGGAGTCCCTATGATTGGGATGGGTGATGAATATGGTCATACAAAATTGGGCAATAATAATACCTGGTGTCAAGACAATGACTTCAACTGGTTTTTGTGGGATGAAATGCAGCGCCATCAAGAATTTTATCGCTTCTATCGTCTCATGATCCAATTTAGAAAGGAAAATGGTCTCTTAAGAAAAAATAAGTTTTTTAAGCCAGAAGATATTGAATGGCATGGAGTAAAGCCATGTACACCCGATTGGCAACACGAAGATCAAGTGATTGCCTTTACATTGAAAGACCCACAAGAATCGCACGACCTATATATTGTCTTTAACGCTAGTCCAAATGCGGTTGCGATCACGTTCCCATCCACACGCAATCAAAGAGTATGGCATTGGGTTGTTAATACCTCTTGGGATGCTCCAAATGATTTTACTGAAGGACAAGCTAAACCTGTTCAGATAGACACGTTTCCGATGATTCCCTATTCATGCATTATCCTGAAGGCGTTTTGAAAGAGGCTATTACAAAAGTCCATCGTCCTTTTCCGTACCCGTGCCCGTGAGCGTGCCCGCATCCTATTACCCATAAGTCATTATTATATTGTTTTAGCATATGTTTGAATGGGCTTTTCAGATAACTTCTGATAATAATAAATGAATAAGGTTCACTGAACATGCATGTTCCTTTATATAGCGAATAAACGCAGAGACGCAGAGAAAGAAAAGATGATCTTGAATTAGATAAATTTTCATTTTTTACATAAACTATAGCTTTAGTTTCCTCTCTGCGTCTCTGCGTTAATTTCCTAATTCAGTTTAACTTGAGAGGTAGTAATCCATTCTATTATTTTCATTCTTATTTTTTTTCTTAATTATAAATGTGTTATACAAATTTCTAAATAGACTTCTAAATGGTCTGTGGGTACGTTTTTGATGACTTATGGGTAACAGGATGCGCTCACGGGCACGGGCACGAAAGGGCAGCAGCTAGGAATCGTCTCATGTAGTCTCTTTCTGTCCATCAACACAAAATAATTGACACCTTAATAAAATTTGTACTACTGATAGAAGAAATCTTTGTTCCTTTGCGACAAGATCGTTTTATTAACATGAAGGAGACCCTCAAATGAAAGCACTAATGAACCCATTGCGCATACTTTTTTGTGCAACAACAGTACTTGCAGGCCCACTGTTTGCTGAGGAAGATTGCAGCGAACAACCCGCAAAAATATTTCCATGGGATGAAGATCGCGAGTATGACTACGAGCATCTCGTCGACCCAGAATTCGAATACAAACTCCTAACTGTCATTAAAGTGACTGATATGGACGATGATTTAATTTCTCAGTTCATTTCACACGAACGCAAGGACATCATCGTAGAATTTTCAGAAGACACAATATTGCCAATCAACGTTTTGTTTAACGGCAATATTTTTACTTTCACAGCTCCAGAAGGGTTTATGCCTGAACTGAACGTACAAAAGACGTTCTACGTGAAATACAAAGATGGCTTTCAAGCAAGTCTGAATTTAAAAGACTGGAGCAGCCTCGGCGATTTTATTTCTAGCGCTATTTCATGCAAAATTAAGTTGCAAGAAGCTCAGGAATTACCCGTTTTCACCATTGGCGCAAGCATCATTGAAGAACAAGCTTGCGGATGTGGCTGCAGCGGTAACGATTAATCACTGCGAACGCTCAAAGCTGCTGAAGCCTAGGCTTCAGCAGCTTCTTCCGCTTCATCAGCTATTTTCTCAAGTTCATCACAACGATCGCCCAAACTTAAATACATTTTGTTTACGGCATCATCCAATGAGTCAATTTTTGTCAGTAAATACTCCCTAGACCCTTGTTCCACTTCTTGAATCCAGGTTACGCTTTCTTGTTCTATCCTTTTTAGAGTTGTGAAAAGCTGCAAGATTTCTGTATTAAATTTTTCATCTCGCATCCACCCTGCAAATTTGTCAGCACGTAGTTCAGCGATCCACTCTTTCACATATAAAAAATTCTCATTCTTATCAAAAATCCAACGGGTCAATAATCGATCAATCTCTTTCGCAACATCTTGAGCGTTATAATCACCATTACTTAGATTAAACGGCTCTTCACCCTCAAAAACATCTTCTTTAGCATAAAAATCGTGGTGAGTCCATACACGCTGCGGTTGCATACAAAAAGCTAGATAATCACCCAACTGAAGATTCACGAGAGACAACGCACACATAATCTTGTTTTTCTTGGAGACATACATTCCGTCGCGACTCCACATTTCCTCAATTTTTGCCACTACAATGCGACCATCAAGAGGATTAATCAATGCCCCATATCCAGAACTGAGAATCAATCCAACTATAGCTAGAGGGTATGTCACAACCTTTACAACATTTTTAATGAGCTCAATTAACGACGCTTTTGCCCATTCCTGATAAAATACACGATTGCCAATTACTGAAGCTCTACCGCCAGAAGCTGCACTTTTGCTGCAGTTTTCTTCCGCCCACTTAAGACGTTTCTGCATCCATAAATCTGTTGCTTTCGTGTGCCCAACAAATAAGAAATCTCCGCAACAAATAGCCACAACCCTATAAGCAAGACGAATCACCGATAGCGTACAGGCAGCAAGGCAAACTAAAGCTAATTTTTTTACAAGACTCCTCTTGTAAGAATCGTTAGTGAGATTCCAAACATCAGGAATTTGCACAACATAAGTACGTCTACGACCCCTTGAAGATGTAGTCGTACTATCTATAATGGGAAAGCTATTAGTTGGAATCAAACCAAGATATGAAGTTAACATAAAACCATTCACTGATAAGTTAATAAACAAACAATTTAACAGACAAACTATTAATCATCAACAACCATATATACTATTTAGAGTAACAGTGCTTTTCTCGTACATGTTCACCTAGCATGGGACCATACCGCAACGGCCTGGTCTTTTGTCTGCAATGCCGGGACGGCTTGGTGAGCACGTGGACATGTACTTCTCGCTAGATTCCAAATTCAGTTTTTTACATAATGTCGCTTTTTGGAAGATTTATGGATACATTTGATTTACGACAGTGGCCTGAATTTAGTGCTGCAGGTGGCAACAGCTCAGCTCCAGCCTGGATCGATCATGTCGCCATCGATTCACGACGCATTCACTCTACAAAAACACTGTTTGTGGCGCTTCCTGGAGAACATGTTGACGGCCATCAATTCATTGCACAAGCGGCTCAAGCCGGTGCACACTATATTCTTGCACGTTCCGACTGGCAACCCTCCCACCACATTTCTAACGCCACTATTTTACGCGTCGAAAATCCTTTAAAAGCCCTGCAAGAGATCGCACACATCTACCGCAAGCAACTTTCAGCAAAATTTGTGGTCATCGCAGGTTCCTACGGCAAAACGATGGTTAAGGATCTTTTGCAAAGTCTACTCGAAACAAAAAAGCGCGTTGCAGCATCACCTGAGAGCTTTAATAGCCAAATCGGCGTCGCTTTGAGCATCTTCACGGTCAAAAAAGAACACGACATCGCTCTCATCGAAGCAGGCATTTCTGAAAAAGGCGAAATGGAACGGCTCATGCACATGATTTCTCCCGATCACACCATTGTGACTCACGTCGGCAAAAAACATATGGCCACTCTGGGTAACTTTGAAACAATCGCCAATGAAATCATGCACGCTGCTAATTGCATCAAAAGCGATCAGTGGGTCATTGTGCCTCATCAATTTGATCTGATTGAACAGCTCGGCCGCATACGTGCCACGCCCTACTACTGGAGTCATCGCTACTTCAATTTACCAATGGCCCTAGAAGTCACAAATAGCGCTAGCGCCCACCTTCCCTACCGCTTAGAATTTCCTGACGGATCGTTTTTCGTCAATAAAACAACAAGCGGATTCTACTACTTCTTAGATCTCATCAACATCACAACAAAGGCAGCATGGCTTTTGGGCGCTCGTGAAGAGGGCATTCGCAAAGTGCTGTCGCGTTATGTTGCTGAACCGATGCGCACAGAAATTTGGCGCTCACCTATCGGCACAACCTTCATCAATGACATCTATAGCTCCGATCCACAATCGGTCGAACGCTCGCTGCGTTATCTCGATCAAACAACACTTAAAGGTCGCAAGATTTTTGTCTTTGAAGGATTGCGAGGGCCTCAGGAAAATAGCGAGAACAACTACCAACGCATCGGACAAATGATCTGTAGTTCCAATGTAGATATCCTATTGTTGGTCGGAAAACATCCCTTTGAGCCTATCTTGGCTGAAACAAAAAATCACTCACGTTCCATCGACACCATATTTTGCTCCAATCACCAACACGCAATTGCACATTTGCTAAACATTGTCCGTCAAGACGATGTTGTGTTGATCAAAGGCACAAAAAAAGAGCCTTTGGATGAGCTAACAGAGGCTTTTAATGACAGCATCTGCACCAATCAGTGTTTAATTAATCTCGCTGCAATCGAAGCAAATATCGTCACGCTACGCAAAAAGCTGCCTCCCGAAACACGCATGCTTGTCATGGTCAAGGCCCTAGCATACGGAACTAACGACATTCGCATGAGTCACTTCCTAGCGACTTGTGGAGTGGACATTTTGGGAGTTTCTTACGTTGATGAGGCTGTCGCATTAAAACGCGCCGGCATTTCACAAGCCATTTTTGTAATCAATGCAGCCATGTACGAAGCTTCGAAGGTGGTCAAATGGGATCTAGAAGTTGGTGTGAGCGAAAAAGAATTCATCGTTGCTTTAGCTGAAGAAGCTGCACAGCACAACAAACAAATTAACGTTCACCTACATGTAGACACAGGAATGAGTCGTTTTGGATGCCGTTCAGAAGAAGCCTTGGAATTAGCGCAGCTGATCAGTTCCCTTCCTTCATTGAATCTAGAAGGGATCATGACTCATTTTGCCTGTGCCGATGATCCAACTCAAGACGCTTTTACTAAAAAGCAAGCGCGTGCATTTGATAAAGTCATCAGTAAAATTCGTGCAGCCGGCATTACTCTAAAATGGTGTCATGCCGCTAATTCTAGCGCAGCAATGCGTTTTCACTTTCCAACCTATAATATGGTACGCATTGGATTAGCTGTCTACGGACTCTACCCTTCAGAGGCAACAAAAGCAGCCCTCGAACTGCGCTTAGCCATTTCTCTTGTGTCACGCATCGTGGGCATTAACAGCTGCCAAGCCGGTGAGACAATCAGCTATGGCCGTAGCTATACTGTCAGCAAAGAGCAGCAGCGCATCGCGGTGCTTCCTATTGGCTACTTCGACGGACTCCATCGAAATTATAGTGGCAGAGGCTCTGTCATCGTGCGAGGAAAAAAAGCCCCCATGGTCGGTAAAATCTGCATGGATTTCATGATGGTCGACATAACCGAAATCTCCAACGCCGAAATCGGCGATTCCGTTTTAATTTTTGGCGAAAACGAGTATGGAGAATACATCTCACCGGAAGAACTGGCTCATAGTGGCGATTCTATCATTTATGAATTGATCACCTGTTTAGGGCCTCGCATTCAGCGCATCTTCATCTACGAAGAAGCGTATCAGTTGCGGTAAGGGGACACAGCTAGCTTCGGTACTTCCGTGCCCGTGCCCGTGAGCGTTCCCGTGCCCGATTCCTAAAATTTTAGAATGGTGGAAACGAAAAGTTAGAGATATCATTTTACGTTGCCCTTTAGCAAATCGGGCACGGAAAACACTTTCCCAAACTTTTTCCAGGTTTAAATTTATTCTTGCCTTGTGATATGGATAAAGGAAACAACACCAACAGGAGATACTCATGCATAAAATTCCTTTAATCGTTGCAGGAATCGTGTTTTCGTTAATGGCCTTACTCCACATCTGGAGACTTTACACAGGCACTTTGATCCTATTCGGAACCACATTAGTTCCTTTTTGGATCAATTGGGTCGGGTTACTCATCTCTGCAGCCCTAGCCGCTTGGATGTTTGCATCTGCAAGATGCTGCTTCTCTTGCTGCACAAGAAATGACAATGAATCAAACTGCACAAGAAAAGACAACAATGGACCAAAACATAATCCTTAAATATGATCTCTTGCAGGGAAGGTAATTACCTCCCTGCACTCTTCTTTTAATCACTTTTCCAAAAAAGCTACCTATGACATCCCAGCAACACTACGAGCAAGTACAAAAACTTTCACGCGATACCCGCATTTTGCAAGGAATATTCTCCTTGCTGGACTGGGATCAAGAAACATACATGCCTGCAGACGCTGCGGGCATCAGGGCCGAACAGCGCAAACTCATTGCAGGTCTGTCACACAAAGGTTTAGTTGGACGCCCCTTCACCAATGCATTAAGCAAACTGATCGATCTAAAAACAGGACGCATCTTATCCAAAAAGCTATCGGAGCCTCAACAGGCCTCTTTACGTATGTGGAGACGCGATTACACACATGCAAAAGCTCTACCAAAGAGTTTTGTTGAAGAAGAAGCTGAGTTGTCCTCACAATCCATGAACGCATGGCATCACGCGAAACAAGATGACGCCTTCCAGCAGTTTGCTCCTTTTCTTGAAAAACAAATCGCCTTGGCGCGAAAAAAAGCAGAATATTTAGGATACAAAGATCACCCCTATAATGCCTTGCTGGATCAGTATGAACCAGGGGCGACCTGCGCTGAAATCAACGCGCTATTTACCCCCCTGCGCGCGCATATAACAAAACTCGTAAAAACTGTTCAAGCCAAACCCCCAGTCGATGACAACTTCCTATTCGGAAAATTTCCTTATGATTCCCAAATGAAATTTGGACTTTTTGTTCTCGATGCAATGAAATATGATCTAAAAAAGGGAAGACTCGACATCTCCGGACACCCCTTTTCCTCCTCCGCTCACCCTTACGATAGCCGCATCACCACGCGCATCGACACAACATCTGTCATGAGCAACGTTTCCGCTGTCATGCATGAAGCTGGTCACGCCTTCTACGAAATGGGGCTACCTGTAGAACAATATGGTACGCCTTTAGGTGATGCCATCTCTCTTGGAATGCACGAAAGCCAATCGCGCTGGTGGGAAACACGTATTGGATTGAGCAAACCTTTTTGGAATCACTTTTTACCCCACCTACAACAACACTTCAAAGGGAAATTCGATCACATTTCCCTCGACCAATTCTATCGTGCCATCAATAAAGTCATTCCATGCATGATCCGTATTGAATCCGATGAAGTCACCTACGGCCTACACATCATCCTGCGCTATGAACTAGAACTTGCCCTAATTGAAGGCTCCCTATCTGTACGAGATCTACCAGAAGCATGGAACGCCAAAATGAAAGAACTATTGGGTCTCACACCAAAATCCAATCGTGAAGGCTGTCTGCAAGACATCCATTGGTCCATGGGGGCATTTGGATACTTCCCTACGTACACCCTAGGCAATCTATACGCTGGCCACCTCTTCCAAGCATTTGAGCGCGATCACACTGACTGGGAAAAGCGCGTCGCCAAAGGCGATCTGTCTTTTATTAAAGAATGGCTCACACAGTCTGTGCACCAGTACGGACGCCAATACTCCAGCAAGGAACTTTTGTTGAAAGTAACAGGAAAACCCTTCACTGCCGACGCCTACACCAAGTACCTCACGAAGAAACATGGTTGAAGAAGTCCTTCCATACCGATTTCAGTACTTTTAGTGTTCGTTTTGATTTTTACCACAGAGACACAGAGGCACAGAGAAGCACAGAGAGCGAGAGGAGTTTTTTTTTGCTTTAAGGCTAATGGTGAAAGGCTTTTTCGATGTCTTTTTAAAAAGCTGAGGCTTTTTAAAAACCAGCCAAGGCAAAATTGTCTGACGACAATTTCGCATTTACTTTGCTTTGCAAATTTAAGAATGGGTTACGAATAAATTCGAATCTTTTGTCGATGTAACGAGTAAGATAAAAAAAACTACTCCGCTTGGGCGCCAGCCCATGCGGATGCTGGTTTTTAAAAAGCCTCAGCTTTTTAAAAAAATTAGAAATGCGCAAAAAAGAATACGTTAAGACGACGCAAAACCCTTCTCGCTCTCTGTGCTTCTCTGTGCCTCTGTCCCAAGTTCACCCATCAAATCATAAAATCATAATATTGATAATTTTATTTTCAAAACACCTACGAGACAAAAGAAGGTCCGCCTTTGCGAAAATGAATTTGTAGTGTCAGAATTCATAAAA
>JACDHD010000063.1 GCA_013821265.1 Parachlamydiaceae bacterium
GTTACTTCTTTTTACTAAATTTCAATAAATTCCAGAAGATGTAGTGTCGAAAAAAAAACAGAAAAATGCGTATATTTTTGGTTTTTAGACACTTATAAAACTACAAGGGGTGAACTTGGGACAGAGACACAGAGAAGCACAGAGAGCGAGAAGGGATTTGCAGCCCTAATGCGTTCTCTGTAATGCTTTTCTATCTTTTTAAAAAGCTGAGGCTTTTTAAAAACCAGCATTCGCATGGGCATGCGCCCACACGAAATATTTTTTTCATTCTACTCGTTACGTAATAACCAGATTCAAGTTTATTCGTTAACTTAACCCCCTTCTCAAATTGGCGAAGTGAACAACATTTAAGTAGATATTTAGCAATCGGATTTCGAAGTAACAATTGATGTCTTTGCGCAGCAAAGTAAATGCGAAATTGTCGCCAGACAATTTCGCCTTGGCTGTTTTTTAAAAAGCCTCAGCTTTTCAAAAAGATATCAAAAAGCCTCGCACCAGTAGCCTCAAAGCCACAAAACCTCCTCTTGCTCTCTGTGCTCCTCTGTGCCTCTGTGTCTCTGTGGTAAAAACAAAACGAACATGTCTGCAACGTATTCTGTGCTCTGTGGTAAAAAACAAAACGAACACGTCTAGCTAGTAGGTGCCTGGTAGTCCTGGTGAATCATGTCTACAGCCACTTCATAGTCATGCAAATCTAAATCCAACCAGCGAAAAAGAGGTTCCTTGCGAAACCAGGTGATCTGCCTCTTGGCATAGTTGCGAGAGGATTGCTTAAAGGACTCAACAAATTTTTGGTAAGCCAACGCATTTTTGTCACCCTGCAAGTAGTCTAATGCTTGTCGGTAACCAATCGCCTGTGCTGCCGACGTATTATTGCGCAATCCTTCCTGTTCTAAACGCTCCACTTCTGCCAAAAAACCCTCTTCTAACATCTTGTCGCAGCGTTTATCAATACGCTTGTACAGATGTTCTTTGGGTCTATTGAGGAACCAGCATCTAAAATCATAGGTCAATGGTTTAATGCGCGTCTTCCAGCTCATGCGACTTACTTTTTTCCCTGTCAGTGCAATGATCTCTAACGCTCTCACAATTTTTTGCTTATCTGACTTTGTTACTGTACTTGCATAATCAGGATCGAGTCCCTTTAAGCGCTCATAAAGAGCGTCCAATCCCTTCGCCTCGGCTTCATCTTCCAAGATTTTGCGCATTTCAGGAACTGAAGGTGGACCACTTGGAGGGCCGTACAATAATGCGTGAATGTAAAATCCAGAACCGCCCACGATAATCGGAATGTTGCCACGACCTAAAATCTGTTGGCAGCAGCGGCGCGCTTCATAGTAAAAATCGACGACGTTGAAGCTTTCGTTAATATTTCGAATGTCCAACAGATGATGAGGAACCAGTAATTGTTCTTCGCTAGTTGGCTTGGCGGTACCGATATCCATGCCTTTGTATACCTGCATGGAGTCTGCGGAGACGATTTCGCCTCCGATTTTATCAGCTAACATCAGGGCAAATTCGCTTTTACCACAACCTGTAGGGCCTGCTATGACGATTGCACGTTTTTTGATATGCTGGATGGTCGCCGGAATTTGTTTTTGAGCCTCTATAGCAAGGCCAAAATAGACGCGTTTAATTTCTTCTTCTACAGTTGTTCCGCAAGACACAGTTTTCCCTTTTTAGAAATGGCGAAGCGCTTCAGATTCACTATCTACAATGTCTAAAACATGATCAAAACCACAAATTTTCATCATTTCTAACACTTCTGAATTCAAATTACAGAGAACCACTTTACCAGGAATGCTTTTTAAACGCTTTTTAATTGCTAAAAGGGCTCGCAAGCCACAGCTACTAATGTAGGTAATTTCAGAAAAGTTTAGCACTAACTTGTGTGTTCCGGCTTCAGCAGCTTCAAAGATGCGTTTTTCTAAGGTTGCTGACGTGATAGAATCTAATTTACCTGTTAGATGTAAAATGACAACATCGCCCTTTTTCGCTTCTTTCATTAATATTGTCGGGTCCATTATGCCTCAATGCTAACTAGTTTTAGTGCTCTCTTGCATCCAATTCATGTAGGAACGATTTCCTCCATCAATGACAAAATAGGTAATTTCGGGAACCTGATAGCTACAGTTTTTTTCGATCACTTCACGAATTAGATCGTAATTTTCTTTGGGAGCTTTGAGGACAATTTTACTCTCTTGAGCTGTCTCTAATTGATTATTCCACATGTAAACGGACTCGAGCCATGGGATAATCTGAGCACATGCTACAAGTCTTTCTTGTACTAGATAACGAGACACCTTGCGCGCTTCATCCAAACTGCCACTGGTCCAATGAATTTCTATAAATTCAGACACGTCATCCTCATTTGCTCAAAATAATTTCTATTCATAGCAGATAAACGCTAAATCGTCTACTCGCAAATCCAACGTCATCATGGGAAGCTTCACAATCTTACTCTGGTACTCTCCTACCACTTCTTGCTGCAAAAAGTACCCGCGCAAGACCTTGTAATTAGCTAATCCTTGTTTATACGTATGAAATCCCAAACGTAGAATACGAGGACTCTGAAACAACTGTGAACGCCCTTTTTTGTCCTGCTCTTTCCAATCTTCCATGACGACAACAATTTGACGCTGCCCACAGCTAGGTGCAAAGGCCTGCGACACATCGACTCGTTTAACATGTGAAGCTGGCGTCGCATAGTATTTCGTCACATAATTCAATATTTCTAAAGCTAACACCATGCGCTTGTCAGCAATTCTCTGATTCCATAACGCTTGCGTATCTACAGTCTCTACACTTAATCCTAAATAGATTTCAGGGAGATTTTTAGGTGTAAAAAATGGCTTAAAGGGAAAGGGATATCCTTCTTTGTCCAAAGCAGTATTGCTATAGTCAATTAGATATGCAATGGGATGGCGCGGAGCGTAGTCAACATGAACCGTCCCTGGTCGCACTCTTTTGACTGAGGCGCTTTTAATCAAGGGACTTGCCAATAGCTTGCTCTGTGCCTCTTTGGTATTGAAGCGATACAAATTGATCGGCTTGTTTATTGACAACTCCATCAACTCAGCAAGATAGACAGTCTGTAATAACTCTCCTTCCGAACTTGTTTGCACAATAGCTGCAACGTTATACGCGGGATTCGTCGCATGCGATTCCCGTATATACCGATAGTAAAGGGCTCCTATCACCACTGTTGTCAAGACCACAGTGACACATATGAGCCCCCACATCAGAAGCTTGGAAAGAAAATTGCGACTTTGCTTATTACTTTCCATACTTCACTGCAACTCGACGCTGAAGGCGTTTGCGCTGAAGCCCACTGATCACTATGCGATCGATGACTTGATGACTACTTAAGCCGTTTGCTGTGCACACTATCGGATATTGACTTGTTGGAGTACACCCTGGGATCGTATTGATCTCATTAAACCAGTAGACTCCGTTAACATCCAAAAAGAAATCAACGCGAGAAAAGCCCGCACAACCTGCTGCGCGATACGCCTTTTCTGCCAACTCCATTCCGACTTGCATCACTTTTTCTGGAAGATGTGCGATCGCATCCATCGCCAATGCCTTATCACCATACTTGCCATCATATGCCAAAAAGCGCCCTTCTGTGCGCACTTCAGCCGGAGGAAACACTGTAACTTTATTGTTGCCCATGACAGCAAATTCAATTTCACGACAGCGCTGCACGGCTGTTTCCACCATCGCATGCGTATCGACACGCAAGGCCACTTGAATCGCATTGTCTAGTTGATCCATATTTTCCACGCGTGTGACCGCGATGCTGGATCCTAAATGCACTGGCTTTACGTATAGAGGAAACACGAGTTCGTCCACGATTTTTTGCTTAATGCTCTCGGACTTTGTATGCCATTCATAGTGATTGAATGCCACATAATCGGCAGTTTTGAGTCCTGCTGCTCCCACCACTTTTTTCGTGAGAACTTTATCCATGCACAACGCTGCAGCACGTTGATCACACCCTGTATAGGGCTTATCAAGTGTCTCAAAAAATCCTTGGATCGCTCCATCTTCTCCATAAGATCCATGCAAAATGGGAAAAAATAGATCGCACTCTAAAATTTGTGAGAGCACCTCTTTGGAGATCATCTGTTCGTTTTTCACAGGTTTTTTGGTTCCCTCAACATAGTCTTTTAAATCTTGATGTGCTTGTTCACCAGTCAGCCATGTACCATCTTTTGCAATGCCAAACGGAATTGTGGTGTACCCCTCTTGTTGTAGGCCTCCTTGTACATAGGTCGTTGAGATCAAGGACACTTCATGTTCAACAGAACGGCCACCAAAGATTAACCCTACGCGTAAGGGTTTGATTTTTTCCTTAGATAGCCGCAGAACCATTTCTGAGCCTAATTTAGTGATATCGCCTGCTCCAAGAGTAACAACAACGTCGTGAGGCTGTAACTGCTTCATCAAATAGTCATTGAGGTCTTTACGAGCCACATATTGGACAGATAAAACAGTGCCGTCTGTAATTTCTTGAACAACCTTTTCTGTTGTCACCCCTTCAATTGGGGTTTCGCCGGCAGAAAAAATATCGGTCACAATAATTTCATCTGCTGCTTCAAAAATGCTCCCATAGGTACCTAAGCAGTCTTTTGTGCGCGTGTAGCGATGCGGTTGAAACAGAGCGATTAGGCGTCTCTCCCCTATCGCCTCGCGAATGCCATTCAATGTCGTTTGAATTTCGGTCGGATGGTGAGCATAGTCATCTAAAAACAGCACCTTTTGCAGTTCGCCTTTCTTATCACAGCGTCTCGCCACCCCACCAAAGCTCAGCAATGCTTTGCGAATTGCTGCTTCTTCTACGCCTAAGGTCAAGGCTAATCCAAATACAGCCAATGCATTCAATACGTTATGGTGTCCGACAAGATTGACCTCTACATGTGGATAGCGTTTGTTCTTGAAGTCGATATCGAAAACAAGCTTCCAGCTATTTTGTACGATGTTTAGTGCGCGTAGATCACAGCTCGAATTTAAACCATAGCTAATGCCTGGAAGGGCAAGAGCTTGTAAGCGAGCATCATCTCCACACCAAAACAGATGTTTTGTCGATGCAACTTTTTCGGCAAAGACCTTGAAAGCATCGATTAAATTGGCTTCTGTTCCAAAATGATTCATGTGATCTAAATCGATATTCGTAATGATGGCACCAAAGGAATCGTACTTCAGAAAGGTTCCATCGCTTTCATCCGCTTCGGCAACAAAGTATTCGCCAGGACCATATCCGGCATTTGATTTAAACTGATTCAAAATTCCACCCACAGCATAGCTAGGATTGAGCTTCCCCTCAATCAACACAGAGGCCAATAAGGCAGAGGTTGTGGTCTTTCCATGCGTTCCGGCTACTGCCAATGTTTTGCTGCCGGTTGTAAGCTTAAGAAGTAAATCGGAGCGATGCAACATGGCACATTGTAGTCGTTGTGCTGCAAGATATTCTGGATTGTCTTTTTTAATTTCGGTTGAATAGACGACTGTCATGTCTGCGGTTATATGATCTGCAGAATGGCCGATATAGACCTTGGCGCCATCTCTGACTAATCCCTCTGTCACGTAGCTAGAAGCGATATCGCTTCCTGTTACAGCAGCTTTTTTTCCCAACATTAAGCGTGCTAGTCCGCTCATTCCGATCCCACCAACGCCAATAAAATGACATTTTTGTACCATAATCAATCCCCTATCATTCTGTGTCTTTCCCGTGCCCGTGCACCTGCCCGTTCCCGTGCCCGATACCAGGCCGTCCTCGGCCTGAAAGTAACCAGGGCGTCCCGCCCTGCAAAAACCAGGCTTTAAGCCTGGCCATTTATCATTTCCAAAATCACTTCATACAACTTTCGCGCATCTGTCCTTTCTTTGTACAAACGCATCGCTTGCTGCATTTCCTTAATTTGCTTTTGCTGATTGCCTAAAAACGTCTCAATTTCTTGCGACAGTTTCTTGGCATCTAAATCCTTTTGACGAAACTTGACTGCTCCTTTGACAACATCCACCATAAAGTCAGCATTGCTCTCTTGATGGTTATCCATTGCCTCAGGAAAGGGAATCAAAATCCCTGGAACTTCAAATTCTAACTCTTCTGCTATGGTCCCTGCTCCGGCACGCGAAATCATAAAATCTGCTGCTTGCCACGCAATATCCATTCTCGACTCAAAATCGCGTACACAGGCGTGGATGCCAGCATCTGCATATTTCTTCTGCAAAACGATCGTTGATTGAGCATCCCCAGTGATATGCAGCACTTGAAAGTCAACGCTTAATAGGGCGGGCAATAGCTTTAACGCTTCATAAACCATCTGATTGATCGCTTGAGCTCCTTGAGATCCCCCAAAGACGAGTAACGTGATGCGTCCAAGATCTAATCCAAAATACCCTCTAGATTGCTCCTGAGACAATGCACCTAGCTGATACCCTTCTCTCAGAGGGATGGAAATTTCCTGAGCTTTCCCTTTTAATAGCTTTACGGTATCGGGAAAATGAACTCCGGTTAAAGCCACATACTGCGACAGCAAGCGGTTCACGCGACCTGGAATGCGGTTCGCTTCATGCAGCACAATGGGAACACCCCTAAGCTTAGCTGCCAGCAATGTTGGTACGGTGTAGTAGCTGCCAAAACCAACAACAACATCTGGATTAAATGAATTAATAATTTTGCTACTTTGCTGCATCCCTTTTAAAATACGTGCAAGATTTGCTAGGGAAGAGAGTGGGCGTCGAGGAGAAATCATACCGCAGCTGACTTCGTGGTGAGTAAAGGCAGAACGGATGAAGTAGCGATTGCTGTTGAGGCCTCCGCCGACAAAAAGTACTTCTGCTTTGGATTTAAGCTGCTGTGCTAACGCCATGGCGGGGTAAACATGCCCTCCGGTACCACCCACAGTGATTAATACGCGCTTCTTCATGGTTGTTCACTCCTGATGTCTTCAATTGCCACAGCATACCTAATTCGTAGGTTAACTCGCAAAGAAAGAAAATAAGTAATGTGAAAAGGATAAAAAGAATCAGTTGCCATTTGAGTCTGTGGTAAAAAACAAAACGAAAACGTCTACCTTTTGAGTTGAGACTTTTGCAATCTCGACTTTCCTATCTTTAATTTTAACTTTAGTTATGGTACGTATATAACCATGTCATACAGCTGTTTAACAACCCAACATTTTCAAACCGATTCCAGCTACACTCTCACCACAATTCGAGAGCAAGATATGGAATCCATTCGCCTATGGCGCAATGCACAGATCGATATTCTCCGCCAAAAACATCCAATATCCCCTGAAGAGCAGCAACATTACTACCAAAACGCAGTACTCCCCTCTTTCAAACTGGACCATCCCTCACAAATTCTCTTTAGCTTCATTCAAAACAACGTCTGTGTGGGATACGGCGGACTGGTCCATATCGACTGGCAAGCAAAACGCGGAGAAGTCTCCTTTTTAATTAATCCCAACCTGATGGATCAATATCCTACTCTATTCAAAAAGTATCTTCAACTTATCCGCATGGTGGCCTTCGAAGATCTAAAATTTCATCGCATTTTTACTGAAACCTATCAATCTCGTACTGAACACATCGCCATTTTGGAAGCATTTGGATTCCAATTCGAAGGAAAAATGCGCGATCACGTTCTGAAAAATGGCAGCTGGCAAGATTCTTTAATGCACGGACTGCTTGCCAAGGACTCCTACTATGCAGCATAACCGCATCTTTATCAGTGGCGGTGCAGGCGTCATTGGCACAGCATTAGTCAACCAACTGATAGAACTTGGCGCATCTTTATTCGTCGGAGACCTTAAGCCATGCCCTTCAGAATGGCGTGGACGCCTTCAATACCGCATGGGAGATCTAAATACGTTGACGCAGCAGGAGATTTTTGGCTTCTCTCCCGAACTATTCATCCATTTGGCTGCTACCTTCGAACGTTCGACGGAGACTCCTGAATTTTTTGCTGAGAATTATCACCACAACGTTGCTCTGAGCCACCATCTACTTGCACTGTTAGCTAATTGTCCCACACTCAATAAAATCGTTTTCGCTTCAAGCTATCTAATCTATGATCCGCAGCTCTACCTTTTCCCCACACCTCAAGTCAAAGCATCCTCCCTGAAAGAAAGTAGCGCAACGACACCGCGCAACCTATGCGGCGCAGCCAAGTTTTTCCATGAAGCAGAACTAGAATTTTTTAAGAATGCAAATATACACGTTCAGACGGTGCTTGCACGCATTTTTCGCGTTTATGGCATCCATTCCCGCGATGTCATTTCCCGCTGGATACGATCTACTTTTCTAGGTGAAAAGATCTCTGTGTATCAACCAGAGGGCATCTTCGACTATATCTTTGCTGACGATGTTGCGACGGGACTTATAAAGCTCTCGGAAAGCAATTTCAGTGGGGTTGTCAATTTAGGATCAGGAAAGGCAAGATCTGTTTCAGAGGTCATCGATGTCCTACGCAAGAATATGCCACAGCTGCAAACTCAATCGATGCACCCTCCTGAAGCTTCACAACCATTTGAAGCGTCGCAAGCCGATATCTCTCTGCTGCAAACAATTACAAATTGGAAGCCAACACAAACGTTAGAAAGCGCTATTCCTTTACTGATTGCCGCAGAACAGCAAGGGTTGCGAGCGACAGTGACTCAAAAACCTTTTGGAGTCCTGATTACCAGTGTCTCTAAAAAAATCCCTCTTATTCAAGCTGTTAAAGCAGCAATGAGTAAACTGGGGCGCACATCTGTGGTTCACGGATGCGACACAAACCCCGATTGTTTGGGAAAATACTTTGTCGATACGTTTTGGCATTGCCCTAAGCAATCAAAATTGGCAGTTCGCGACATCGTTGATTACTGCAAAAAACATAGTATCAATGCCATCATTCCCACACGTGATGGAGATCTGGCTTTGTTTTCCAAAATGCAGTCTGAGCTTCTTCAGCACAACATCCGTGTCATGATTTCAGACCCATCCACGATCGACATCTGTTCAGATAAATGGCGCTTTGCAAATTGGCTTAGCGAAAAGGGGTTTCCTGCAATTGCTACGGCTGTTTCTGCTGATGAGTTAAATACTAAATCATATGTGGTCAAGGAACGTTTTGGAGCAGGTTCGCTCTCATTAGGGCTGAATCTAAACAAAACACAAGCGATGGATCATGCAAAAACGCTAAAATCCCCAATTTTTCAACCCTATTTGAGTGGAAAAGAGTACAGCATCGATCTCTACTGTTCGGAAGCTGGAAAGGTGCATGGCTGCATCGCACGCAGTCGCGATGTCGTCGTAGATGGGGAATCACAGGTCACTACAACATGCATGAAACCAGAATTGGAAAGTTTGTGCTTGAAAATGGCACACGCGTTAGAGATTATGGGTCACTGTGTATTCCAAGTATTAGAATCGTCAGATGGCGCGTTGCATGTGATTGAGTGCAATCCGCGATTTGGCGGAGCCTCCACTGCGAGCATCGCAGCAGGCTTAGATAGCTTTTTGTGGTTCTTTTTGGATTGTTTGGATCAACCGATCTATCCTTTCGTGCGCTCATCAAAAGAAATTCGGCAAGTTCGCTTTCCGGAAAATCTGTTAACTTAGGAATCCCCAATTGTGCCGTTCACTCAACTGAAGGGCCTTTGAGAATTGATCCTAGCCAAGATGTGGGTGGTACAATCAGTTCTCACTTCTCTTCGCGTCTTGCGTCTTTGCGTTAAAAAAATTTCAGAATGGAAAAACCTACTTAATAAAAATTCAAAAACAATATTTTCAACGCAAAGACGCAAAGGCGCGAAGAGAGGCCTAAAAGCTATTGAGAGGGGAAGATTAGGGACGATAGAGACTATAAGGACCTTCCCGTGTCCGACTCCTTAAAACTACGTAAAACTCTTCACAAGATCGCGTATTTCATCGGCGATCGCTTGCATTTCGACAACAATTTCAGAATTAGGAGTTAGGCGTTTACACAATTTGCGCAAACGCGCACTCATTCTGGCAATACTTTGCTTCGAAGAACTATACTCTTGTTTAAACGCGAGCAATTCCGCGTTAACTTCGGTTAGTGCATCAATTTTCTTTTGCAACTCAATGATTTCTGATTCCATGATATTCCTTGCTTTAAGACGAAAAGCATATCACGCTGGAGATATTAATAAAAGGTCCCCCATCCAGAGGGACCCTGTTAATGTGTTAATCACTATTAGCTCTTAAGGAGCAAAAGCGCGTTGATAAAGTGCTGTCACTAAGGCAGCTCCCGCATTTCCGGCTTGTTGAACAATAATAGGTCTAACCCTTGCTATGAGATAAGATCCTGCAGCAGCTCCAGCAGCATTAGCTGCAATAAGTCCTAAAACAGGTCTTGCTATGTTAGCTACAACCCTTGTAGTTAAGCCACCAATTAGTGGGAGACTTGCTCGACCAAGTTCCTCTCCTAAACTGCGCCCAAGGTCAGTTAAATACCCTGGGGGATTGTTATTAACTGCATTACTCATATAAGACTCCTGGGTAAAGCCTCAGGAACTGAGTAAAATAAAGTCAAAGATCTAAATTTCATAATATACATAAAAACTCCTGATAATAAAGTTAGTTAAATTTAATCATTAGGTAAAACTGTTCGCAGCAAGAAGTACGAACTAGAGCAGCAGAATACGATGCTTAAGTTAGCTTATGCTAGATGCAAATTCAGCTTTATCTAATATTTTTATAAAAAAGTGTAATTACTTGCGCTTATGGCAAATGAGATAGGACGTGTGTTTCCACGATACCGTAAGAAAAGAGGAACAGAGAGAAGCAAGATTGTTTATCCAAAGATCGTTGAGTGGGTCACTCAGCAATCCTTCATTTTGTGTACACATTTTGTGACACTCCTTTTTTGTAATGTACTGTTTAGAACTAGATGTCATTTTTCGCCCTTGCGAAAGAGACCACTAAAATAAACATATATCGTTTGTTTATTTTGATCAAGTACATTTTTATCTACTTACTAATCTGGACTGATTGAGACGATTGCATAAGTCAAATGATTATATTAACTTTCTTTTTATTTTTTTACCACCGAGACACAGAGGCACAGAGCAGCACAGAGAGCGAGAGGCTATTTTATGGCTTTGGGGTTATTTGAGGATTGACTTTTCGATCTTTTTTTTAAAAAGCTGAGGCTTTTAAAAAAACCAGCAAGGCGAAATTGTCTGACGACAATTTCGCATTTACGTTGCTGCGCAAAAAGCTGTTATGTTTAGAGACATCTACAATTCGCTCTCTGTGCTGCTCTGTGTCTCTGTGTCTCGGTGGTAAAAATAGATCGAAGACTTTTTCAATCGTCTCGATAGGACTGATTCAAAAAGTTTGACAAGGAGCCACACTGTCCTTAAACTATTAGCCTATGAATAATGTTGTCTTTCTCTTTGGAGCATCTTGTAGCGGTAAATCAACTTTAGGTCAAGCACTCTACAGTGATCTAGGAAGCCAATGGACATACATCGATCGAGATGATCTGATCGAACAAAATGTGTGCTCTGAAGAAACTGCAGATGCCACACTAGATCAGAGAATTAAATCCATCCAAAACAATATCATTGTCGATGCACAACTCCCCTGGAGAGAAAAAAGAAAGGGTGAATTGTATTTTATGGTATCCCCTCCCCTTCCAGTACTCTTACAACGCGATGCACAAAGAACTGTCCGATTGAACCGATCAGCACAGCGCGCACTTTATTGTCGAGAATATGTTTTAGAGACTCATCAAGCCATAAGTAGTATAGACAAAAACAGCTTTACGTACTGCTTTGACTCTTCTCAAGAGTCCGTGCAAGACGAAATCCAGAAAGTTAAATCCTTTCTAAAACAAAAAATTGCACATTTTACTTTTTCTGTTATCCCTAGCCCTCTCATTTTGCAAGTTGCCTCTTACGGTATTCCAAGAGATTTAGGCAATTTACGCAGTGTCACAAAAGCCTTTGCAGGTATCCTTGGCCTCACATCCCTTCAAGGAAGACATCAGTTCCAAAGGCTTCTAAACGAATATTCGCGAAACAAAAGAATCCATTATTTTACAAAACTGCTAGCTTTCTCCAAAACGCAAAAACTTGCTTTTAGTCACCCTGTGAACTCGTATGCGGCATTAACTTTTGTGTGCTGCACACCAAATCGATCAATTGTGGCAGCTACGACTGAACGTTCTTCTTCAAGATCTAAAGTAGAAAACCAACTATTTTGTACAGATCAAATGGGCCGTTCAGTTCTGAAAACAGCTACACAAGATCCTATATCGCATTTAGATGAATGTCGCTTGTTAGGTTCAACAGGTCAAACTGTCGATTTTTGGCACTTCGATCGCGCCGTCTCTTTTAGACCAACAAACGAATCGTTTGAAAAACATCCTAAACCTGAAAAATGTCCTCCCCTGCTGAATGCTTTATGTTTGTTTAAAGAAGGTTCTTTAATCTTTAGTGTCAGTGAATGGGGCTTTCTTCGCTGTTTGGATAGATATGGCAACTTAATCAATGATAGAGATTTGTTTAAGGAAAATGAAGTAGCAAGAAAGAAGAAATCAGGCATTAAAAAAGTATTTAAGATGGGGGAATTTTTACTTATTCTTCCTCAAGTATCTAGAAAAAGGCTTCCTCAACACTTCTGGATAGTGAAATGTAATCAGGATTTGACACAGGTGAAACATCAAGAACAGCCCAATTTAACGGAACATTGCAAACCATTGGCAGCAAATTCAGAGTTTTGTTTTTTTCTTGATCAGGACTTGTCTTTTCAATGTAGGGTTCTCGCCTTCCGAATTACAGCTGAAGGGCCAAAACTTGCATGGAACTCTACACCATTTCATGATTCATCTTCAGTATTTCATGCAAGTGCTAATGACATCTACTTAACTATAGAAACAATGGCTGATGAAAATGGAATTATCCCAATCTATGTGTTCAATGCAAATAACGGTGTCCAGCGTGAAACCATGAAGATCTCTGCAGAACGAGCTAGTGGTGCATCCATAAAGGCTTTTTTGTGGGATGACTTGCTTGTGAGAGGATGTGGAAACGAACTTTTTGTTAAAAATCTTAAAACGAATAAAAAAATTGCCAGAATACTAAGTCAACACGTCATCTGCATCCACGCAGTGAATCTGGCTCCTTCATTTGATCGCCTCCAAATTTTAGCATCGCGTCAAAAAAGCAGCAGACATAACTTAACTGCAGTGTTATTTTCTCTTCATCTCCCAGACATATCTGAAGAAAGAAAGGAAGATGGAGCCCAGTTGGAAAAGAAGCGCTAAGTAACAAAGATCCCCTGCCCCAATGTCATCAGTTTTTTGAGTCGCCCTAAAGTGACGATTGCAAAAGTCGGAGAGTTTATCATTTTCCTGTTTGGAGTGCGGTGGCTTGCCACCGCTTTCACAGGGGTCGGCTTGCCGGCCCCATTCACAGTTCGTTGTAACATCGGCAAGCCGATGTTTGTGAAAGCGGTGGCAAGCCACCGCACTCCAAATAG
>JACDHD010000108.1 GCA_013821265.1 Parachlamydiaceae bacterium
ATGCAATAAAAAGAAAATATTTTTTTTAAGAAACAACCTTAAACATCTTATCTTGCTCAAAACTAAAAACTTACGTTAAAAAGTGCTAAAGTCGAGACAGAGGCACAGAGCAGCACAGAGAGCGAGAGAAGATTTTGTGGCTTTTAAGCTAATGGGGCGAGGCTTCTTGATATCTTTTTAAAAAGCTGAGGCTTTTTAAAAAACAGCCAGGTGTAGCTGTCTGACGACAACTCCGCACCTACTTTGCTTCGCAAAGGTACTAACGTCGCTGTTTTTTTACAGTTACTAATTTGTACCTTGGAATATGTCAAGAGCTCTTTGTTATGAGAAGTCGCAAACAGCTAAAAGTGGATACTAGAAGCCGGGTTTCTAAGTAATGATGATACCTTTGCGAAGCAAAGTAAGTGCGAAATTGGCGCAGACAATTTTGTCTTGGCTGGTTTTTAAAAAGCCTCAGCTTTTTAAAAAGATATCAAGAAGCCTTGCACGATTAGCCTAAAAGTCTCTTCTCGCTCTCTGTGCTTCTCTGTGCCCCTGTGTCTCTGTGGTAAAAACAAAACGAACACTTTTGCAATCGTCTCTTGAGGTCCTTTAGGGCAGAGCCCCCTTAATAAGGGATTGATAGATGTCCAGGTACTTATTGGAGGATTTGTTCCAGCTGTAGTCCATGTACATGCTATTGATCATTAGCTTGCGCCATTTGTCGGGTTGGTGGAACCAGTAGTTGAAGGCGCGGTCGAGGGTGAGCTCGATGCTTTGTTTATCTGGGTTGTTGAAGACGAAGCCGTTGGTTTCGTCGAAGGGCTTGCCGGAGTTATCGACATCGAAGATTGTGTCTGCGAGACCCCCCGTATGTCTTACGATGGGGATAGAACCATATTTTAAGGCGATCAGTTGAGTGAGACCGCATGGTTCGAAAAGGGAGGGGACGATAAACATGTCGGATGCTGCGAAGATTAGGTGAGCGATATCTTCTTGGTGGTGGAGGAGTAGGTGGACATTGGGGTTGTCGGCCAGTTGATGTTTGAGGGCATGGAATTCGTCGGATATTTCAGGAATGGAGGTAGAACCAAGTAGGACGAATTGGCCGCCGTTAGCGAGGGTATGGTGGATGGCGGCTTTGATCAATTCGACCCCTTTTTGAGGGACAAGACGTGTAATACTACCGACTATTGGTTTATGTTCTTCGGAGATACAGAGACGTTCTCTGAGCAGTTTTTTAACGAAGCCTTTTTTGTCGATCGTGTTGCGATCTTTTTTGTTGGCGGGCATTTCGCGAGGGGAGAAGTGGACAGGTAGGTAGCGATCGATTTCAGGATTCCAGAAGGAGTAGTCGACGCCATTGAGGATACCTGCGAATTTATTTTGATTTTGGATCACAACTTTTTCGAGCCCACGCCCTTCGGCGCCTTTAACTTCCTTAGAGTATGTGGGAGAGACCGTTGTGAAGAAGTCAGAGTAGACAATACCGCCCTTCAGTAGATTAATGAGAGCTGGATTTGTGGGATCTTGAAGTTTGCTAGAAGTAAGGAATTCGGAGCCTTTGAGACCAATTTTGTCGAGATCGGAACTTGAGCATTTGCCTTGGTAGTCGAAGTTATGGATTGTGAAGACAAATTTCGTATCGGGGAACCCCAATTCTTTGTACATCTCTTTGTATAGAACGGGAATGATTGCTGTTTGCCAATCGTGAATGTGGATAACGTCGGCACGAAAAGGTTGTTTTAAGATAAATTCCATTGCGATACGAGAAAAGTATAAGTAGCGTTCGATGTCGTCATCGCAACCGTAGAAGCATCCGCGATTAAAGAAGTAGCGCGGGTGATGAGGGTCAATAAAATAGACCCGTAAGTTTTCGACCCATCCCATCCAGACAGTATTAGAGAACCAGCCTCCATCGTAGGGGGTCATCAGATCGTTTTGGACGATGGAGAGATCGCGAATTTCGTTGCTGTCGATGCAGTCGTAGCGGGGAATGATGATATCGACATCGTGGCCTTTCCAAGATAATTCACGACTAAGGCCTAGGAGGACGTCGGCGAGGCCGCCAACTTTTGCTAAAGGAGCTAGTTCAGAGGCGATGTGAATGATGTGCATAAAAATCTCGAATGCTAGTAGTGGTGAACAAAATTTTCTTATATCACATTTAGCATTTACGGACAAAAGGGACGTAAAGAGACACTTGTATAAGTTGCCCGACTTGCTGTCCTTTCCGTGCCCGTGCCCGTGAGCGTGCCCGTGCCCGACTTGCTAAAGAGTTACGTAAAGTTTTTTTGCGAATCGGGCACGCTCACGGGCACGGAAAACGACGGTTCTTTTGAACTTAATTACGAAGTTTTAGGTTTTTTTGGTAAGTGCAGCTTACTAGGAAGTTGCAACAGTGAGATAGCTGTTTGATATTCTTTTTGTGGGAATGCTGGACTAACATTGCGCATTCCAAAGAGACGTAAGTCAGTTGGAGAGAGGATGCGCACGCGTTGAATGAGACTCATTTCATCAAATCCAGTGACCAACTTAAAAGGATTTTCAACTGCATGAAAATCCCAAACAAATAATTTGTTTCCCTCAGCACGTGTGAGGTAGGTTTGATATGCCGTAGGATGCAGTTCTATCCCCAAGGAACTATCCGGAGAGGCTGTCGTTGTATGTGTAATTGGCGCAATGATTTGTTTGCCTGTGTGCACATGCCATCCTTCAATATTGATCGTTTGACATGGATTCTGATTTGAAGGCCAGCAGTATTCCATCGCTAAAACATCTTTTCTTGTAATTAAGCGTGCTTTAAATGGTGCTAAAGAGGAACGTGGTAGATTTTGTTGCGACAATTTTGTTTCCCATTGCTTTTGAGGGCCTTTTTGAGAAAAGGAGTAAGCTGCAATGGAGTAAATCTCTTCACTTACAGAACATGCAAAGATGTGTGCTGCACTGTGTGCAATATGAAATGAATGTAATTCAGGAGTCTCCCAAGACAATAATTCTAGGGAAGCTAACTCGACAAAACAGGTTTTTACTGTGTGCTTTTGCTGTGTCTTGAGATGAAGATAATCGCTTACTTTGTTTGCGTACACAATGCTACGAGGCTTGTCCTCAGAAAAAAGACGTTTAATCTTAATGGGAGTTATTGTATTTGAAGAGAGGGCAAACTGACCAATAATTCCTGTTGCAGAAAGCGTGATGAGCATGTTTTGGAAAGTAGCAACACCTACAGTCTTATTCAGATATTCAGCAGGATTTTGGTGGAATTTTTGCTCTGCCTCCGTCGCAGCTAGTTGCAACACTTCACATTTTCCTGTCTTTGCATCGAACTTGACTAAAGCAACTTTATCTGGTTGCCAACAGAATGAAAATGCAGAGGTTGCAAGAAGAAGTCGTCCTGGCACAAGAACTGGAGTGGTATCGGAACACGGAATGAGGTGCATCTGATTGTCATGATGAATCGCAGAACAGTATTCGTTAACAAAGGGAATAGTAAAGTGAGCAGTAAACCCAGGAAAGTGCAGTTTATCTAAATCACCACAAGAGATCGGTTTAGGGATAGAACGCAGAGTCCTCTCAAATGCTATAGCAGCGACTAGACGCTTGTCATGTGGTCTTGAGTTGTTTTCGAGATTGGAGAAAATAGCGTGAGCGTGTTTATTGACGACAGAACAAGTGACAGCAGGTTTCCATGTAAGGTAGTCTATAACACAGCCGTGAAGGGGAATAGGCAGTATTGGTTGAAATAGATAGGATTTTGCAACAGCTGACAACGAAATCTCCTAAAAACACTTTTGTTTAATAAGCGCTCTGGAAGCGCAATGTCGTTACTAAAAAAACACTCTAGTACAGCGTTTGATAAATTCGTTTAAAAGCACTGTAACGCGGAATGTTTGTCATTTTCCTGTTTGGAGTGCGGTGGCTTGCCACCGCTTTCATAGGGGTCGGCTTGCCGGCCCCATTCACAGTTCGTTGTGACATCGGCAAGCCGATGTTTGTG
>JACDHD010000064.1 GCA_013821265.1 Parachlamydiaceae bacterium
ACTCCTTTAGTCATGAACAAACCCCCTTGTTGTTAAGGTTTGCTGCATAACATTTTCTTAAGCCAAATACGACATTTCTATTTTGCAGAATTACGACATTTCTATTTTGCGCCTACAATTTAAAATTGTTTATTTACTTTTTACCTAGTTTTGTTTATACTAACTTATATGTTGGATCAAGGGGGCAAACCAAGAAACCCAGTTTATTTGACTCTAAATGATGGGGATTCTCGGGTTGTGAGGATAATTTGGGGCTTTGTGAAGCCTGGCAGTGTCAGGCTGCTATTAAAAGCTTCAGAAGAAGAAACTTTAACAACAGGAGATCAATTTTTATCTGAGTGTACTTCTGCCAGAGTGAAGCGATATGGATATCAGATGCTTCCACATAAAAATGGAGTGATGCGGGAATTGGAAGAAGCTGCACAAATTGACCAAGAGCTTGCAAAATCGTTTTCTGCCGCACATCGTCCTTCACAAGCTGTCAGGGGCTTTGATGTCGAATCCCTCGCATCATTTTTTTATAGAAGTCGTACAAATCGTAAAATGAGATCCGCCTGGCTACAAATGACGCATACAATCTGCACTCAGCATGCTTTTGGATCGAAATTTGGATTATTTGCTGAAAAGATCATGAAAAAAGCAGATATGGATAAAGAGCTCACCTTGATTAAGAGTATTCTCGGACCAACAAATGCAAAACTGATCTTGAACTATTTATCATAAAGGCCCTCAGTGGGTCAGACCTGTCATTATTGTGTCAGGTCTGACCCCAATAACAAAAAGGCTATCACCTTAGCCTCAAAGCTGCAAATACGCTACGTCGAAGACGTCTGCAACGCCCTCTCTGTGCTCTCTGTCTCGACTTTAGGCTTTTGAGTCGCCCTAAAGGGCTCAACCTTAGGTGTGACTCTTCCCACAGTTCCCTTCGCTCACTGTGGGCTATATGGGGAGGCGTCCTCGCTTCGCTTCGGACTTTAGAAAATAGTACTACATCAACGAGGACATTTGTTTTTAGAGCTTGAGCGCAGCGAAGGCGACTCTCATTATAGCCCACAGTGACCGAAGGGAACTGTGGGTTGGTAGAGAAAAGTCAGGGAGCCCTTTAGGGCGACTCAAAAATGCCTAAAATCGAGCCTGTGTTCTCTGTAGTAAAAATCAAAACGAACACTTCTGCAACTGTTCTTTTCGTCAGTGATACAGACTTTGCAACAAGGCACTTGCAGCAATAATGCGCAACGCTTGCGAAGACTCTTGCATGCTGTCTACAAGAAAAGGAATAGAAGAAGGCGCCCCAATGCGGCCTATTCCCTCTAGAATACGCTCCTTAAGCTCGCGATCTGCCTTTGGATAAGATTCCCTTAACACGGCAATGGCATCTTCCCCACGCCCCCATAAAGACAAAATTAACGCTGCTTGGATACGCACTTTTGATACAGAATGTGTCAACAGCTGCTTAATTAGATCCGTAGACGCGGCATCCCCCTCTGTAAGCATAAGCGCGGCAGCGACTCCGGTGACACCCCAGTTCTTATTTTGGAGAAAATCTACCAGTGCACGTTCCGCACGACTATCCTGAAGCATAGCAAGCAGATTTAAAATTTCTAAGCGCGTCAGCTGATCTACAACCTCGGGATGCTCCATACCAGCTTCCGCATCAAATTTAAGCGTGCTCGGAGCTAATGCATGAAAATGGTGAAAATCCTTCCACATCCAGCGCTCTTTTCGACCTATCAGGTTTTGATACAACGTCTGAGAAGCACTCTGCACCTCTATCCGCTGTCCTATCAACGCAATCGCGAGATTCATGCGTACATAGGGATCCTGGCTCTCATTAAAGGCTTTCAGCAAATAGGGATTTGCATACTTTCCACAAGCTCCCAATGCGGCAGAAGCCTGCACACGTATTTCTGAGGAAGGGTGTGTCACCCAAGAAGCAAAGGCTTTTTGTCCTTCTTGTGGGTTCAACAGAGTCAATCCCCATGCTGCAGTGATTGCGACAGTTGGATCAGGATCTTTTGTCATGCGCTGCATAACGTTTGTAATCGATTGCCCCTGAACCTCTTTTAAATGCAACAACCCTAGCGCGGCCAGCGCTGAAGCGCGTACTTCACTGTGATGATCTTGTAGCAGCGGTAGAATAAGATCTACTTGATTAGCTAATTCGCAATGGGCAACCACTTCACATGCTAGTAGACGCAATCCTGCACGATTACTGCGCGCTAATTGTTCTATTTCGTTGCGATCAGCCACCTCTAAGAGGGTAACAAGAGACTGTATTGCTGCTGCTTTTTCTTCAGCAGTCGTTTCTTCGCTGGAAATGATTCCGATCAGTTCGTTTTTTGCGGAATGAATTTTCATCTTTCCAACGGCTTTAATGGCTTCTAAACGTACACTCCACACCTTTTCGCGCTTTAACAAATGTAAAATTGCTTCGCATAGAGACGCATCGCGCAACTGAGCAGCTAGCTGAACAGCCACACCGCGTAAAAATGAATTCTTGTCTTGCATATGAAGTCGTAGAAATACAATCCCTTTGGCATCCTGTCCAAAGAAGGCTCCAAGCAGTGATATTGCCCGAATAATTGGTGATGGAGAATGGGTACCATTTTCAATAACCCCCCAAGCCATATTTTCGATCACATCGCGCTGTTCATAGGCATTTGGAAAGAGCTTTTTATATTCATTCCACGCTGCAAATAGAGCACGCTCTTGTCGCGCCTTAGCTAAGGCAAATATGTAAACGTCCCATAACGCTTGCTCTTTTGAATAGTGTGCTAATTGGAATTTTGCCTCTTCACATGCGGAAGAGGGGTCTTGCACGATTAGATGTGCTCGAACAGTGCGTACTGCCTGGTCTTTTGGCTCAATACCAAATGCCGTAGTGGATATTAGCAGTGCTATAACAGCTAGTATCGCATGTAATAAATTCGTAAAGACCATCATATCTTTTCTTACTTTTGCTTAAGGCCCGCAGGGCCGGGATTTCATAGCGAAGGCCAAGCGAAGCGCAGGCCTGGTATTAATCCACAAATATGTAGGAGCCCTGTCAGGGCGTCATGTCCTACGCCAACAAAATGAATATGTCGTCCTTACAGGACTCCTAGTTTTTTTTCTCTTTACCAGGCCTGCGCTTCGCTTGGCTTCGCTATGAGATCCCGGCCCAGTCGGGCCTCAGCAAAGTTACAGATGTTTTTTATCGAGTTTATTACACACAGTACTAGAGTGAGTGAACAATGATTAACCCAAGTGGCCTAAATCACGGCCTCCTATCAGATGAAAATGCAGATGAAAGATTGTCTGCCCTGCAGAAGAGCCGTTATTTGTTAATAAACGGTATCCGTCAGCAATGCCAAACTGTGTGGCTAGCTTTTGTGCGACTGTAATGACCTCTCCTATCAAGGGCAGGTCTTCTGCGGTCACTGTTTGAATATTTGGAATGCTTTTTTTCGTGATAATCAAAATATGAACAGGAGCCGCGGGATTGATATCTTTAATGGCAAGAATACGCTCGTTTTCAAACACTTTTTCCGAAGGAATTTTACCTTGAATGATCTGCTCAAAAATCGTTGCCACTATGCTTTAACCCCTTGTTGATGTAATACCTTTTCCAATGCTTTCATCGCATCCTCACGCGTTTCCCACACAGAAATAAAACGTCCCTTATGGCAAAAAATTGCCCCAGGAATTCCCGATACACGCTTGAGATCCTCTTCCAATAAACCCGCCCACTCTTTAGGTAAGGGCACGCGCACTTGCATCCGTTTTTCATAATTAGGAGGAATTCCTCGCAGCTTCCAATGCTTATCGGAAGGCATAATCACAAATAACGCAGGATGATGCTCGCCATCAAGTTCAAAGAAAATATCTAGCCATGGAATATTTTGATCGAAGATTAAGCACTCTTTCGATTTCGCCATTGTCTCTGCGATAATCTGCTGACATGAATGGTTATATTTATCATGTTCCCAAACACGGCTAAGGAAATTTTTAGAGAATAACAGCGCTTCAAAAAATGCGGCATCTAAGCTGATCGCATCGACATCGTTACGAATAGGGGTAAAGCTAGTGATGATGTGAGAATAGGAACATAACCCCTTAATTTGTGGATCCTTACCGTTGTCGTGAGCATCTACTCCCAAAATAAGAGCATCATTTAAGAAATCATATTCGCGTTGTGAAAGGGTCTTTTGCTCTTTTAAATAGAGAAGCACCATACCTGCACTACTCAAATTCCCTTGATACTCCGCCTGATGGTGATCAAACAATTTAAGAGCGCTATTATACTGCCCTCCCACATCGCAAATATATTCACACGCATTAAGGGTTGTGGGATCGCGTGTACGCACGATTTTATCTAAATCTATGCAGCCAAAAAGCAGCAGAAGCGCACAGGCAGTCACTTCATCTGCATGAAATGTTCCATCATGAGTTCCAAAACTACGCGGTCTTTTAGGGGCAGCCATATCCATACCATTTCGAAATAAACACAGAATCGCGGATTATGGCAGAACAGGTATTTTCGTAAAAGATGATTGAGAATTGGACTGTTGGAAATGAACTTATTAGACGAATTAAGGCAATTGCAAAAGTCAAATCAATATCAAGTTACTGCTAAAGAATAACAGGATAAGCATGATCGACTTCGTCGGCAGGATTTGTAGGATTTTCTATCTAATAGTATCTAAAATCCACCATATATTTATATTATCCTGCTTATCCTCCAGCCGAAGGCGATCATGCCCATCCTGTAATTTTTTTTGAAAATGATATTTTCTTGACTTATGCAATTGCCTCAATCGGTCCATCGTCCAATTGTCCAAGTTTCAAAGCAGGGAAAAAGGTAAACTTGAAACTCAAATTTGAAGTTATGAACACACTGCTATCTTGATAGCCTATACCCCTCCAGAACCCTTTTTAATTAACTTAGTTAAATCCTTCTTTGTCTTAAAAAATTCTTTAACCACTGGAAATAAAAAACTTACGCTTACTAAAGAAGTTTAGCCTTCACGAGAAAAAGCTTCTTCTCTTTCGTTTTTTTTCTACAAAACCATTTTCTTTTTTTCCACATTATCAACAGAGATCCCACCAAAAGTTCACCTAACTATCAGCACTTTACCATTTCTTGGCGTACAAAAGGCGTAAGTTAGACTAAAGGTTTTCCACAATTTCACCTCCTTATTCATTTATTCTATCATGATAAAGAACGAAATCTTTCGCTTTATTAAGCCATTCCTGGAAAAAAAGAAAAAAGCGTGTCATAAGGAAAAAAAGATTCAAACTCTGCAGTTACTTGGTTTTTACATGAATGATTTTCTTCCTACAGATCACGATTTAGTTTCACCGGATGGCTACATTGGATCTCTAAGCGTCATTAACGAAAAAACAGCAGAAGCTGTTGTTATCATCGAAAACATCTCTCCTAAATTTATGGGTTTTCAAATCCCAATTGAAAGTGTGTTTTTTAATATTAAAAGTACACTTGCTCAGTTGGGCGTTGAAGGTATTGGACAAGCATACGAACTAGATTCCAAAACGCGACGCGCACAAGTCAAAGTACTGCTAAAAGCCATTGGACCTGTTGCAGTCGAGATGCTGAAGCACTTAGTTGTGGGAGCTTATATAGGAAAGCTGTTTGCAGCTGATGCACGACGTCGCGTCCGAGATCCAGATTATTTAGCACGTTACTTTGGTCGCTCAGATAGGCGTGGACGCCCTTTATTGTCATTGGGCGGATTACATGGTAGTAGCGATCTGATTCTAGATAAAGTAGATGGACGAACAGTTGCATTTTTAACTCTGCAAAATGGAAGGGTTGTTTACTCAAAATCCGTATATGGCTTTTTACCTACACTAGCACAAGCTTTAGTGGCACAACTAGACACGCGAAATATGGTAAAGCTGCATCAGGAATGGATTCCCGATGTATCAAAAAGTATAGAGTCCGACGACATTCTTCTTGTTCGTTCACTCCCCTTGCATATTAGAACCGTATTTGCACGTGTCGTAAATGAGCTTCTTGCTCATGGTTATCAACACACAACTGCATCTGTATTGCAGCCAAACACACATGCATCTGGTGACATCTACGAATTATACGGCAACAGTAAAAGAGAAGTCACTGACATTCCTCTAGAATTTTATACGCTGGAACCTTATCGAGAGCACGTTTTCTTTTCCGATCGCGATCAGCTGCAAACGTGTTTGAGCGATATGAATTTACTTGAAAAGGCGTTTGAAACAGCCCCAAAACCTGAACAAAACAAAGCCGCCGTCTTCGTCGTTAAAAGTGAGCAACTTCTAAATCTTACCCCCGATCAATGGATCGCGCGAGAATCTCTCTTTCAAGAATTTCCCAGACATGGACAAGACTCTAGAAAAGCGATGATGGTTGAGCGATTTATCCAACAGCAACCTGCCTATCCATTTCTAAAAGCGATCGACGATGGATATATTACAAGTCAGGGCGTGCTATTTACCCGCTTCTTTCCATCTCCCCTTATGAAGCGTATGCTTCTTAGTGATCAAGTGCAACGCTGCCTAAAAGGCATTTACTTTCAGTATCCTTCTGAAGCTCACCAGGACTATTTTTCAGCTGAAGATCGCGCGCTTTTACACGACTTAGATAAATTTGCCATTCCCATTTACTGGCTAGATAAGGTGACAAAACAGATCCTACAATATATCCAAAAACCCGATCGCGATTCGGGTCTTTTTGTACCGCTCAACCAAATTGAAACATTTTTAAAAGCGACAATTTTCGGTACCTATGGATCTAATTTACTAGCCGGTTCTTTCGAACATGAATTGCGAACACTGCTTGAAGGTATTTTAGCGATGCGTCCTGAAATGAATCATCCCCTTTTGCTACCAAGCACACCACTTGCACTTGTGACTGGCGGGGGCCCTGGAGCAATGGAAGTGGGAAATCGTGTAGCAAAAGAACTCCACATTCTATCCTGCGCAAACATTGTCGATTTCCGCCGTGGCACAGCCGGGGTTAAAAAAGAACAGGAACAGAATAAATACATTGATGCAAAAATGACATACAGGCTCGACAAGCTTGTAGAGAGACAGGCGGAATTCAATTTAGATTTTCCTATTTTCTTAGTCGGGGGTGTGGGAACAGACTTCGAATACTGCTTGGAGGAAGTTCGTCGGAAAATTGGCTCTGTGCCTCCGACTCCAGTTTTGCTTTTTGGCCCTCCTGAATACTGGAAGATGAAAATTACGAGTCGCTTTATCTGCAATAAGGATTCAGGGACGATTAAGGGCTCTGAATGGCTTAGCAATTGTTTTTATTGTGTACAGTCTGCGCAGCAAGGAATCAAAGTCTATCGTCAATTTTTCCAAGGAACCTTGCAGATAGGTCCTGAGGGACCGGTGCATCCTGAAGGCTTCGTCATCGTCGACTGATTTGGAAAGGACGAATTAATACAATTGTAAAAGTCCAGTCGTCATTTTCCGTGCCCGTGCCCGATTCGCTAAAAACTTAAACCTTAAAAACACCTCAAATTAATGCTGCTCTTTAGCAATCGGGCACGGGCACGCTCACGGGCACGGGCACGAAAGAACAAAAGCCAGCACTTTACGTCGCTCTTTAGGAATCGGACTCAGACCGAAAGAATGCCACTCTTAATAATGGTGAAACTTCCTTTTCAGGCATCTGTGTAGATGTATTCCCCTCTTCCATTAAAAGATAATTGGGATACTTATCCATCACGATATTACGCCAAAAAGACCTTCCATAATGTGGATGAGCAATTAAAAACGCCTGCATCTGTTCGTGGGTTGGTTTTACCTGATTAATCTCTTTGCCCTGCTTGAAGTAATTTTGCCATCCTTGAAAAGCCTGACGCACAACGTTTGGCAGTACTTCAACAGATTCTACAGCCAAATTATCTTCTCCATTTTTCTGTCCTAGATCTTTGTACAACTCTACATACCCAACAGGAGCCGCCTTCCAAAATTGAGGTTGCCATTCCTCAGCTTCTTTAAGAAAGGCGCGAAAATCTGTGACAGAAATTGTTTTTGGAAAAAATTCATGTGCGACCAAACGATTCCATACGTGGTACAAAAAAATGATTTCGGGTGGGCCTTCTACGTATTCATCTGCCAATTCTGGTTCGACTGTGACGCGACTTGGATATTGAAACGCAGGAAAATAACCTGTTTTAGAGGAAACGTGAGCACGCATGTATTGCGGATTATCCCAGAAAAAAAGAGAAAACTCTCGATTTGTCACCTGGTAAAACGGACTAGAGGCCGTGTGCTTTTCAACAGTAGTTACATACCAAGAACGTCCAAACCACGCTAAAGCCGTAACAAAGACCACAACCAAAAACCAGATCCAAAATGGGTAGGGGTCTTTGCTGTATTCTTCGTGAATGAAGTCTTTTTCATCTAGCTCAGGCATTCAGTGATTATGATTATACTAGACTATTTCGACAAGCCTCCAAATTAAGGCTTCCTTCTCAGTTCTTCCGTGCCCGTGCCCTAAGCGTGCCCGTGCCCGATTTGCTAAATAACAGCATTAATTTGAGTGTTTTTAATGTGTACGTCATTTTTAGCGAATCGGGCACGGGCACGCTCACGGGCACGGGCACGGAAGTACAAGAAAGCGGGACTTTTGGTCCCGCTATACGTAAACTAGTAACTATAAGAGGTTCTGAAGCTTAAGTAGTTGGTAGGACGTTGGCAAAATTGTCCTTCTGTAGAATAGCCGTCGTGGTATTCTAAGTAAGCGCGCACTTTGCGACCTAATCCTGTCAACTTGCCCCATTCGTAGCCTAAAACGTATGTGGCGTCTACGTGACGTTTGTAATCTTTACTAAAGCGGAAATGCATTCCGAAGATAGGAACTCCGTATAACATGTTGCACCAATCGATGTTGCCCATCGATTGTAGGCGAACTTCTGCTCCAGCAGCAGCGTAGAAAGGACTGCAATGAAAGGTTTCATCCTGACGTACGATCCAACCAATTCCACCATAAATACGGATGTCGTTGGTAAAATCGTGTGAGGCAAAAAAGTCTAAATATTCTGCACTTGGATTCAACCTTTTAAAGCGAGGGTGAGAGAGTAAAAATTCATCGCCAATATGAGAGGAAATGTGAAAAGCGCGTAAGCGAAAGGCCCATCCATCACATGCAAATGTGATTGGAATGCCTCCGTAATAGTCAGCATTTAAAAGAGGAGCCGACTCTTGACAAGGGGAAAAACATGCCCATAAAGCACCTTCTACTTCAACACGCAGGCGACCACACCAAGAACCAATCTGGAAATTGGTCCATTCATATAGTGAAAGCGAATCGCCAAATGACACGTCGATCACATTTTTATGAAGAACTTGGTCATCAAAGCGCCATCCTACTGAATAGCATATTTGACGAGGATCTGCCATTAGGGGCTTGAATAATGCGGGTTGTTCCGCAAACCAAACGCCCGTTTGTCCGCAGCAGAGAGGATATTCCCAAGATCCACCAGCAGTATACCAAGGACTATTCATGAACTCTACATAGTAGCGATAGTCCTCTTCAGTGTAGTTGTCAGCATTTGTATAGCTGTCTTCAATGTATTCCATCTCGTTATTAATCACTTGATTAGAACTGTGGTCTCCACAGTGGCAAGGATACCCCATGGCACATCCACAGGTACAGTCTGCTCCGCAGCCCATTTGAGCATCGTGAGCAAAGGCAAGCACGCTAGACATACAACATGCAACTAGCAGCCATTTTGTCTTTTTCAGCAGGATCGCAAGCATTTTAAACTCCCTACGTTGTTATGAAACGATCTCTATAGCGCATTTCCAATAAATGTGAAAAGAAAAAAGTTAAAAGAATTAATCAAACAGGGAGGACACTTTCAAACTGGAAACTATTGACCAAGGATTTTCTGAGGAATCTGAGGGGAGTACATCTCCTATGTGCTCTCTGTGGGCTCTGTGGTAGTCAATCTTGATCTTAATCTTGATCTTAATCTTCCTTTACAATTTCGCTCAGAGTTGGTTCGTATCAATCCAATCAACAATGAATAAACCTTTGGTGGAAGTTAAAAAAACTCGAATTTAGAAAAGTTGAGCAAAAGGACAGATTAAGATCAAGATCATGATTAAGATCAAGATTGACTACCACAGAGATGATCACTTCATCTCTACTTTTCCTCTTGTCAAGTTAGAAGGAGTTTAGCATGATAATAGAGTAATAAATAATAGGAGCATTTGCATGAAAACAATTTTTCGATTCTTAATGGCTTTTTTCATGAGAATTGTACTCTGGTTCCGTTATCGTATCGAAGTCAAAGGGTTAGAACTATTAAACAAAGAGACGTTGAACAAGCCAGGAGGAGTTCTTTTCCTTCCCACACATCCCACTGTCTTTGTAGATGCCACATCTATCTCCATTGCTCTTTGGAACAAATACCCCCTACGTCCTCTTATTGTGGAATACATGTACCAGCTCCCCATTGTCAATTGGGTGATGAAGTTTCTAGATGCCTTACCCATTCCAAGTTTTACAGAATCTAGTAACAGTCTCAAACGCAAGCAAGCAGAAAAAGTGCTCAATGAAGTGATGGCTGGTCTACGCAACAAAGAAAATTTTCTTATTTTTCCTGCGGGCCATGTCAAAAGTTCCGCATATGAAGCGATTGATGGTGCCTCCGCAGTTCATCGCATTGTTCAAGAAACACCCGAAGCAAATGTGGTTCTCGTGCGTGTTAAAGGCTTATGGGGCAGCAGTTTCTCACGCGCCTTGATTGGCAAGTCACCTCCTTTGTTCGCCACGATGTTAGAAGGAGCCAAGTATGTTTTCAAAAACCTGCTGTTTTTTACACCGCGCCGTCGCGTCATCATTGAATTTATGCCCGCTCCAGCCGACTTTCCTTATCATGCGGGCCGCATAGAATTTAACCGCTACTTGGAAGCCTGGTATAACCAACCAGATGGCCTGCTTTCTCAAAAAGGAACCTCTCCTGGGGATTCTCTCGTGCTCGTTTCTTACAGCCTATGGAGTGATGTATTTCCTGAAGTGTGGCAACCTGGTTCTGCTGGCGATGATTCACTCAAACTCTCAGAAATTCCTGCTGATGTGCAACGAAAAGTAAAAGCAAAAATTACAGAACTCCTCAACATCTCTCCTGAAACCATTCAACCTCAAATGTCACTCACAACCGATCTAGGAATGGATTCTTTGGATGTCGCTGAAATGCTTGCCTTTTTACAAGATCAATATGACATTTCACATCTTTCCCCAAACGACTTGACGAGTGTGTTGAAAGTAATGGCCCTAGCTTCCGGTGCTGCCAAAACCGAGGGCTCAACAGAAGAAGATTTTACAGATATTTCTGCGTGGCTACAACCTGTTGCAAAGAAAAGAATTCAGTTAGCCGAGGGTGATACAATTCCAGAAGTATTTCTCAATAACTGCAGCAGAATGGGCAAAGGAATTGCTTGCTCAGATATGCGCGCAGGCATTGTCACTTACTCTCAAATGAAATTGCGCACCATCATTTTGGCAGAATATATCCGGACGCTTCCAGGTAAGTACGTGGGCATTTTATTGCCCGCTAGTGTTGCTGCAACAACGACCATTTTAGCATGTCAATTAGCCGGGAAAGTCCCGCTTATGGTGAACTGGACAGTTGGATCGCGCCACTTAAAAGCTGTTGCCGATCTCTCAAAGGTACAAGTTGTCCTAAGCTCCTGGGCTTTTATAGATCGCCTTAAAAACGTTGATTTCACAGGCATGGAAGAGATGCTTGTGATGCTTGAAGATGTGAGAAGCAAAATCACCCTAAAAGATAAGGTGAAGGCGTTTATTCTTTCTAGGCTTCCAACAAAATCCATTCTAAAGGCCTTAAAAGCAGATAAGATCAATAAGAATGATGAAGCGGTCTTGCTGTTCACTAGCGGAACTGAAAATCTTCCAAAAGGGGTTCCGCTTTCCCACAACAATATTCTTAGCAACCAACGCGCGATGCTTGAGGGCATGGCCCTCTATTCCGATGATATTGTATTGGGTATTCTTCCGCCTTTTCACTCGTTTGGATTTACCATCAGTGGTTTAACAGGATTATTATCAGGGGCCAAGGTTGCCTATTCTCCAGACCCTACAGACGCTAAGCGATTGGCTCAAGCTTTTGCTCACTGGCATGCCACAATCATATGTGGAGCCCCTTCCTTCGTCAAAGGAATGATCAAAGCTGCATTTCGGGAACAGTTGGCTACCATGCGTCTATGCATCACTGGAGCTGAAAAGATGCCTCCAGACCTCATTCACGCTTTGGAGCATTTAGGTAAAGCCGATTGCTTATATGAAGGGTATGGAATTACAGAGTGTTCTCCAGTATTAACATTTAATCCGATTGGAAAACCTCGCATTGGAGTTGGCAGACCGCTGTCTAACGTAGAATTATTGATTGTAGATCTCAATACACATGCTCCTTTAGGTGTGGGGCAGCAAGGACTGATTCTTGCACGCGGCCCAAATATCTTCCAAGGCTACTTGCCAGGGCCTGCATCCCCTTTTGTAACTGTTAATAACCAAGAATGGTACGTTACTGGCGATCTAGGATCTTTAGATGAACAAGGAAATCTCACAATCTCAGGCAGACTCAAGCGCTTTCTGAAAGTTGGAGGCGAAATGGTAAGTTTGGCTTCTATTGAAGAGGCGTTGTCGCAAGCAGCCTTGAAGCATGGTTGGGCGAATAGTGATGAGGGACCTATTTTGGCAGTATCAGGAAAAGAGATTCCTGGAGAAAAACCCAAGATAACGCTCTTTTGCCGTTTTGCCATGAATGTGGATGATGTCAATAAGACGCTGCGAGAATCTGGTTTTAGCAATCTTGTGAAGGTAACTTCGGTAGTAGAGATGAAAGAGATCCCATTGATGGGATCAGGAAAAGTCAACTACCGGCTACTTGATAAGTGATTTCTCTCCTTTTTTGGAGCCCCAAAGCGGCCAAGGCCTCTAACATCGAAAAGTATCTTTAGTTGGTCGGGATGGCTGCCGATATGGTAGCCAGGCCGTCCGAGGCTGTGAAAAAATGAAAAACAAAAGAAGTTTTTCTTTTGAAAATTGATTCGAAAAATTTTTTCGAATCAATTTTCAGATAATTTTATTGCACTATCCTATCT
>JACDHD010000065.1 GCA_013821265.1 Parachlamydiaceae bacterium
CATATACACCATATGACACGATTTTATCTAACGCAGAGACGCAGAGTCGCAGAGACGCAGAGAATTTAGTAGTAGTAAAAACAAAATAAAGATCTAAATTTTTTTTGGTATAATAATGGATTCAAATTTTTGCTCTCAAAATAGCTGATTTTTCCCAGGTCTGGCTACCTTCTTTTTTTGCAGGGCGGGACGCCCTGGTTACCTTCAGGCCGAGGACGGCCTGTTTTTTACCAGACCGGGGTATCTGAAAGGCTGTTCTTCGGAAACCTCACTATAATGGGAGTCCAGAGGGTTCATACCCTTTGGCAGGGGTTCTAAGGGGACAGAGTCCCCTTAGGTTTGTAGGATTTCGAGGACTTCTTCCCATGTCAACTTGGCAATCGCCTCTTCGTCTGTTGTAACCAACTGAGTCACTAAGGTGCTCTTGCGTCTTTGCAACTCGAGAATTTTCTCCTCAACAGTGTTGAGTGTGATCAGTTTGTAAGACGATACAGAATTTTTCTGTCCGATGCGATGAACGCGGTCGGTTGCTTGATTTTCAACAGCTGGATTCCACCACATGTCGTAGTGAATTACTGTATCCGCACCGACTAAGTTTAGACCCGATCCGCCAGCCTTTAATGAGACCAAGAACACAGGGATATTTGGGTCTTCGTTGAACTTCTTGACGATGCCCAAGCGATTTTTGCTTGTTCCGTCTAGGTATTCAAATGGAATGCCCTTTTGCTCCAAATCTTGTCGCATGATATTGAGCATGCGTGTGTATTGGCTGAAGATAACGGTTTTGTGCTTCCCTTCGATTAAGGTCTGCAGTAATTCCATCAACATGTCGTATTTCGCAGAGTCTTCGTTCTCTGGGTGCTCCTTGGCAAAAATAGCTGGATGGCAACAGATCTGTTTTAAACGTGTCAATGTAGCCAACACGTGGATTTGTACCTTGTCGAATCCTTCTTTCTTTACCAGCTGAGAGAGTTCCTCGCGAGCAGATGCTGCATAGGAATGGTAAAGTTGGCGCTGTGTCTCTGACAAATGGCAGTGATAGACAATATGCGATACAGGTGGAAGATCGGCGATAACATCTTTCTTCATACGACGCAGGATAAAAGGAGAAACTTTTCTGCGTAGATCTTCCAAATTCTTTGTTTGGCCACGGCTTGGAGAACGCACATACTTTTCCAAGAAGCGATCGTAAGAGCTCAGTAGACCAGGCATAAGGAAGTCAAATAGGCTCCACAACTCATCCAGAGAGTTTTCTATTGGTGTACCAGTTAAGATGAGCTTATGGGACGCTTGCAACATTTTGACAGATTTTGCATTGCGCGTTTCTCTGTTTTTAATGTGCTGTGCTTCGTCCAAAATAGCGTAAGCAAATGGAATTGTTTTGTAGAAGTCGATGTCCTTCTGTAATAGGCTGTAAGAGGTGATGATGACATCAAAGTCGTTGATATTATTCAGCAATTTCTTACGTTGGGTCGGTGTTCCATCGACAGGAAGTGCTTTTAAGCGCGGATTAAATTTAGCTACCTCTTCTTGCCAGTTATAGACTAGCGATGTGGGGCAGATAACGAGATACTGTGCTCCCTTATTTGCATTGCGGTGCTGCGTTATGGCAATAATGGCTTGTAACGTTTTTCCCAAGCCCATGTCATCGGCTAAAATACCGTTCAAATGCATGTGACGGAGACGTTCCAACCAACTAATCCCTTCCACTTGGTAAGGACGCAAGGTTGCTTTGATCTCTGCAGGGATTTTGGAGGAATTGAAGGGAAGTGTTCCCAACATCTGCTGCTGAATCTCTTGTAGACGAGCAGTCATTGTAAATTTAACAGGCAGATTTTCAAATTGTGAAGGATCGATGTTCGCTAAACTCCACAGAGGACGCTCTTCACGGTGGTCTGACAGTTCTTTGATGCCAAGTTCATCAAAGACATGCACAATCGGAGCTAGTCGTTCGAGATCAAGCACCAGAATCTTTTGTGAGCGCGAGCTCTCTTCTACAGAGCCTTTCTTCTTACTTGCTTTTTTGCGCACTAACTCAATAAACGTCTTGCGTGAAGATAAACATTCCCACAGCAGATCTATTGTGACGCCATTTAAATGCCCATTTACTTTCATCTGCACTTCGTAACGGTCGATGCGATCTGTCTCTTTCAGATACAGCTCAAAGGTCGTATCGTCATAAAGGAACTGATCCAACAGATTTTCTGGGCAGTGGAACGTGATGCGGTCTTGATGTTTCGGAATCACTTCTGTCATGAACTCGACAATTTTCTTATCTGTCTTTGTGACATAAAGACCCTGAGACGAATCCAAGATGAAGTCTTGGAACAAAGCATCGATGATGCGCTGCTCTTCGGCCAGATTGCGCGCCAAAATTCCTTGATTTGTGACAAACGGTAAAATGTTTTCTACTGTCGTTTTGGAGGGTGCTGCAGGCACTTTAATGTTGTCGTAAATAAACGTTAATGCAGCTTCCAACTCTCCATTAAGGTAACTAATCTCACATTCAGCTGTGAGGGTTCCCACAAATGGAAGAGTGACAAAACGTTCAATTAAATCTTGGTTTGTTACTTCTCCGAGGCGCATTAGTTCTGGTAAGGAGTTTTCAATGAATGTTCCAAAAAGGGGTTCTGGAATGGTCACATCGCGCAGAAAAGCCAAATTGCGAAGATGCTTGCGGCGGATGAGAGGAAAAAAGTTGTAGTAGGTATTTTGATAAATCATTCCAGGTGTCGCACATTCAAAGAGATGAGCCTCTTCCAACATGATGTTGATGGTTTGATCTAGCTTGAGTGTCGGATTTAATAAAATTTTCGGTGCAGGTACTTGTAAGTACTCAATGGCGACGCAAATTTGAGCGGGGCTGTGAGAGTAGCGCAAGGGCTGCTCTAAAGAGCCACAATAAAAGAAAGGCATAATGAGATTATCGTGATCCAAATCCTTAGAATGCCCTTGTGCAGCGACTGCACAGTTATGTGCACGCGATAAAATGATGCCAAGAGTTTCTGGTTCAATCTGCGCAAAACGCTGCTGCTTTTCGTCCTTGCTGCAATCGGGATAATGACAGAGGTCGATAATCATTTTTAGCAATTGCGATCCAACGGGATCAAAAGAATCCAATGTGAAGAAAAAGCGCTTTCCACCAATATATAGGGGCTCTTGATAGCGAACAGCTTCTAAAAAGGATCGGGCATTTAAAATATGTAATGGCTTAGAGCGATAGGGGAGACGTAAGGCTAGCTGGAGGTCTATTGGTGTATATGGAGCCCCTGCTGGCTGAGGTTGTAGATTAAATACGATCGCCAATTCTGCTTGATCTTGGCCGATCTGTTCATCCGAAACAAAATAAGGTGACTGAGCTAATACTTTCGAAGCGCCTAAATATTCCTGTAGCAGCTCTTTTTGCTGCTTTTTGCCTTGTCTTGCAACTTCTTTGGTATGGGCTTCTTTAAGCGTTTCCCTGACTTTGGCTTTGCTCTTGTCATCCAGAACGGGAGATGCATCGAGATCGGTCTCTTTAGAATAGGTAACCAAAATCTGATCTAGGTTTTCTTCTAAGAAAAATAAAACAGCGGAGAGATGTTGGCAGTCGTACTTATAGGAACAGGCGCAGTCAGCGTCGATTGTTGTAGATTGCTTGCGATCAATTTCAATTTCACAAGTATAGGTGTTATCAAAACTACCTAGCACGCGACAGCTTAAACGAATGCTGTGGGGTGTAAGATTCACCACTTTGCTGGATACAACCATTCCTTTGTCATGCAGTAAGCGTCCTTCTTTGACGATTACGGGTGAGTAGTCTTGTCTTAACCTGCGAAAATTTAACATTGTGCTCTCAGTTCCTTATTTAGATTTACGTCTTAATTACTACTGTTGGGCAACCTTTTCAAACATAACAATATCTTTAAAGCGATCGAACCTTTTTGTCGAGCTATTCATTTTCTCGAGAGGATTACAACGCGACAGCGTCTTTTTCACCGCAACATTGTTTTTTCATGTAATTTTCTACGTCTCTGTGAGAAACGTATATAATTGTAATTGCTAAAATGCACAAGGGAAGAGTCCCAGCTAGTGTTAGCCCTATTGTGGATAGGGATTCAAATGCTTTTCCTTTTACGAGATCTATTACATAGGGCTTAGAAAAGTCATAAGCAGCAGCTCCGAAACAGGCGACGTAAGCGAAGCGAAAGGCGCAATGACGTTCAATCGTCACATTATAAAAGGCGCTTGCAGCTAAGCTAGAAGCAAAATTCACTTCGAGACCGAAAGGTAATGCGTGCATAAAAGCTGACATCATCGCGATGCGGAACAGGTGGTTAATCATCACAACGACTTTATATAAAGTAGGTTGGACATCGAGCCGCTGTTGAAGGTCTGTAATGCAGGAGTCGATGCGATCGGTACAGCAAGAAAGACTAGGCATGCAAAACGGTCCTTTTAAAAGATAATATTGAGAGCTCAGCTAGATACCACGATGAAAGAATTTTTGACTACGAAATATACCAATGTCTAGTAAAATTTTTCATTTCAGCTTTACCAAGATCCTGAGGTTGAACAAATTTTACTCTGCGCTCTCTGTGTCCTCTGTGGTAAAAAAGGTCTTAGTAAGTTGCATAAGTCCAATTGCGATAAAAGTAGCGCTGCGTTAGGATATTTCATCAACCAGGATTCGTTATGGCAAAAGCACTTCCCTTTATTGTAAGAACTGGAATTGGTCAAGATAGTCACCGATTTCTCTCTCCAGATTCTGCAAAACCTTGTGTGATGGGAGGAGTCATATTTGATGACGCGCCAGGATTTAATGCCAATTCCGATGGTGATGTTGTTTTACATGCTATTTGCAACGCGATTACCTCCGTGACCGGAATACTAATTTTAGGTGCCATCGCAGATGATTTATGCCTTAAAGATGGAATTACGGATAGCGAAGTATACTTAAAAGAAGCTCTCAAAACCCTTGGTAACCAACACATTACTCATGTGGCTGTGACGATCGAAGCAAAAAAGCCGCGTTTTAAAGGGAAATTGTTGGAAATGCGTGAAAATATTGCACGCATCATGGAATTAGTTGTGTCTCAAGTAGGAATTACCGCCACTTCAGGGGAAGGCCTTACCGATTTTGGTTGTGGCGATGGCGTCCAATGCTTTGTTATTATGACAACAATGGAAAATAATACTTAATAGACATCACGCAAGTAGCGCTTTTCCGTTCTTAACCGCTTGAGATATTGACGAGAGGTCGCTTCATCCATTTTTCCATGCAGCTGAATGATTTGCAACAAAGCTGCTTCTACATCTTTTGCCATGCGATGCGCATCCCCACACACAAAAAGAAAAGCCCCTTTTTCGAGCCAACTAAACAGCTCTTCTCCATGTTCCCGCATGCGATCTTGAACATAAATTTTGTACTCTTGATCCCTAGAAAAAGCCAAATCTACGCGCAAAGCACCCTGTGCAACTAAATCTTGCCAAAACTCTTCGTAAAAGAAGTCTGTTGCGCGATGGCGTTCGCCAAAAAATAGCCAATTTGCCTTTGAAGCTTTTTGAAACATGCGTTCTTGCATAAATGCGCGAAATGGTGCCAAACCAGTGCCAGGACCAATCATAATCATTGGAGTCTGGGTATCTTCAGGTAAGGTAAAGCCATGATGCGGTTGAATGTAGATAGGAACGACAGCATGATTTAGAGGAATCAAGTTACAGAGATAGTGTGTGCAGACTCCTAACCGCTGGTATCCATTCGTATGGTACTGCAAAAGGGCGACAGTGAGGTGAACTTCTTCTCCAACCACATGTGAGGAGGAGGCAATGGAGTAAAATCGAGGAAGCATAGGCATCAGCAAGTTGCACAATTCTTGTACAGGGAAGCAGACTTCAGGATTTTCATGTAATAGATCCCATACATAGCGTTCGGTCAGATATTTTTTAAAAGTATCTTTGTTGCTTTCTTCTTGGAGAGACTCGAGTTGTGTTTTTTTTTGTGTATCTGTTTGTCTAAAACCGATTTCAGCTACGAGTTTGCGATTGATTTCCGTGATGTTAGCTTTATTTGTCAAAAAATCGCGTAAGACATAACTGTGTTCTCCATGTCGATCCAAGACGGTTTCATCTCCGGAAGCACCCATGCAGGTTAGAGTTTTTGAGACCGTCTCAGGATCATTCACAGGCCAAATGCCAATGCTATCGCCTATTTGATAAGTGATTCCCGAACCTTTTAAGTCTAACACAATGTGCTGTGTGTTTTTATCAGAGCCCGGTTTGCAAAGAGTGTAGCGCTCTTTGATGGAGGCGAGAAAGGGATTTGTTTTTGTATAAACGGTCATAATTACTTCTGTATGAATGAATTGTAGATAGAGTATAGGAGGCTATTTCAAACTTGTCAAACGACAAACATAGTTATACCTAGCGGATGTTTCCGTGCCCGTGCCCGCATCCAATTACCCATAAGTCATCAAAAACGTACCCACAGACTATTTTAGAAGCTATTTAGAAAGTTGTATAATACCTTTAATATTATAAGAAATAAATTGACTGAATGGAATACTACCTCTCAAATTAAACTGAATTTGGAGAATAACGCAGAGACGCAGAGAGGAAACTAAAGCTATTGTTCATAAAAAAAAGATTTATCTAACTCAAGATCGTCAACCCTCTTTTCTTTCTCTGCGACTCTGCGTCTCTGCGTTGATTCGCTTTTATAGAATGGAACATGGTGTCTACTGTACCTTATTCGTTATTATAAACCAGAATTTATCTGAAAAGCACCACTCAAACATATGCTAAAACAATAATAAATGACTTATGGGTAATATACGTGCCCGTGCCCGATTCCTACAATCTTAGAATGAGGGAAAGATAATGTTAAGATGACATATTTTTACGTTGTTTTTAGCAGGGTCGGGCACGAGCACGCTCATGGGCACCGGCGCGGAAGGGCTTTTGCAATTGTTCCCTTCTGTCGCTAATGTCCCTCCTTTTCTGTTTCGTAAAATGGAGGCCATGTCTTATACTCCCACATTCATTTGCGGCCATGGCGGAATTGGTAGACGCGCTAGATTCAGGTTCTAGTCGGGGCAACTCGGTGGATGTTCGAGTCATCTTGGCCGCATTTTCTTTCTTCATACTCTTTTCAAAACAGTCATTCAAAGATACGGCCAAAAAATGGCCGTATCTTTTATAAAAGAAGGAAATCCGGCCATCTTTAAGCGAATCCGGCCAAAAAATGGCCGTATTCGAACAGTAGAAATGTCACTGTTAAGGCTGTTGGATTTGATGAAATACGTGTTCGCTATCGCCAACAACGGCGAGCTCTTATTCGTCATGTGATCCTCAACCAGTTGCAGGGAGAATTTTTAAAAAAATACATCTTCTCAGAAACTTTACAAATAAAAGAAGAGGAGCGAGCCTATTATTTTGAAGATGTAATGGAAGATTTAAAAGAGATAGACGAAAGTCGCCTTGCAGGCCTTGGAGTTACTCCAGATCAACTCAATCTATGGAAATCTGTACAAAGTTGAGTTGAAGACCCTTCCTTTGTCCTGAATAGCCTTGAAAAGTTATCCCAAATGAAGTAAATTATTGAGGCTCAATACGAATAGTTTAGGTTGTACATACATGTTCCATTATGACAGAAAAAAAATCCGAAATTTTTCCATTATCGCCCATATTGACCATGGAAAATCAACCATTGCCGATCGCCTCCTTGAACTAACGCATACTGTGGCTCCACGCGATATGCAGGAGCAGTTATTAGATGGCATGGACCTAGAACGCGAGCGCGGAATCACTATTAAAGCTCATCCTGTTACAATGTATTACGTGGCGAATGACGGAGAAACCTATCAAATTAACCTCATCGACACGCCTGGGCACGTAGACTTTACTTATGAAGTTTCTCGTTCTCTATCCGCATGTGAGGGCGCTTTATTAGTTGTAGATGCAGGCCAGGGCGTTCAGGCGCAGAGTCTTGCAAACGTACACTTAGCGCTAGATCGTAATTTAGAAATTGTTCCAGTCATCAATAAAATCGATTTACCTTCTGCTGACATCGAGGGTGTACGTCAACAGATTGAAGAAGTTATTGGTCTTGATGCCTCTGATGCGGTGTGCTGTTCTGCTAAATCAGGGATAGGGATCGATGGAATCCTAGAAAGAATTTTAACAAAAGTGCCACCACCACCAGAACCCGTCGACAACCTATTGCGCGCTCTTGTGTTTGATTCCTACTATGACAATTACCGTGGGGTCATGGTTTATATTCGTCTGATGTCTGGAGAAATCAAAAAGGGTTCTCAAATTCGCATGATGGCAACGAATAAAGCTTTTGAAGTGTTAGAGGTTGGCATATTTACTCCCAACTCGCGTCCTGTGGACATCTTGCGTCCAGGTGAAGTGGGCTACATGATCGCAAACATCAAAATTCCTACAGATGTTAAGATCGGCGACACCATCACCATGCAAAAATACCCCGCCCTAGAAGCCTTACCTGGATTTAAGCTCATTTCGCCCGTTGTGTTTGCGGGAATTTATCCGATTGATTCCAGTGATTTCGAAGCCTTACGCGATGCGTTAGAAAAGTTAAAATTAAATGACTCAGCTCTGCACACCGAACAGGAAAGTAGTTTGGCATTAGGCTTTGGTTTTCGCTGCGGTTTCCTTGGGTTGTTGCATTTGGAGATCGTTTTTGAACGCATTCAGCGCGAGTTCGACATCGATATTATCTCCACTGCCCCCAGCGTTATCTATCGCTTTACGCTTGGTAATGGAGAGGTGAAGCAAATTGACAATCCTAGCCATTATCCAGACCCCTCAACGATCGAATGGGTAGAAGAACCGTGGGTAAAAATCCATATTATTACCCCTGCAGAATATTTAGGGGCCATTATGAGTCTTGGGATGGATAAACGAGGAACTTGCATTAAAACGGAAACGATGGATGCCAGACGTCTTCTTTTGACCTATCGTTTGCCTCTTAACGAAATCATTACAGACTTTAATGACAAACTGAAATCGATCACAAAGGGGTATGCCTCTTTTGATTACGAGTTTGATAGCTACGAAATAAGCGACATTGTCAAATTGGAAGTTCGCGTAAACGAAGAACCTGTTGATGCTTTTTCCTGTCTCGTGCATCGTACGAAAGCCGAGTCTAAAGGACGAGCAATTTGCGAAAAACTGGTAGAAGTGATTCCAATGCAATTGTTTAAAGTGCCTATTCAAGCCGCTATCGGTGGCAAGATTGTTGCGCGTGAGACGATTAGAGCGATCACTAAAAACGTGACGGCAAAGTGTTATGGGGGCGATATTACCCGCAAACGCAAACTTTGGGAAAAGCAGAAAAAAGGTAAAAAACGCATGAAGGAAATTGGAAAAGTAAATATTCCACAAAGTGCCTTCATGGAAGTGTTAAAGGCGGAATAGGTCAATATGCAATTTCAATCCTCTCTCACTTCAAACGAAGAAACTGCTATTTATACTGTCGACCAGTTGAAAAGTTTAGATCGTGGTCGCATTCCCGCACATATTGCTATTATTCCAGACGGCAATCGTCGTTGGGCTAAAAATAATAACCTGTCAGTTATGCGTGGACACCGTCAAGGCGCCGATAACTTGATTGAAATTGTCAAAGCGGGAAAAGCGTTAGGGATTAAAACCATCACATTTTACATCTTTTCCACAGAGAACTGGGCACGTGAGCCTATAGAGGTGCGCGCCTTACTGTGGTTATTGGAATCTTATTTAGTCGATCAGCGCGCCACAATGATTGAAAACGGAGTGCGTCTACACACAATTGGCGATGGATCTCGCTTCTCCACAAGTGTCCAGCGGACCATTCAGGAGACAAAAAATGCGACAGCTCATTGCACCGATATTGATATGGTCTTTGGGCTTAACTACGGGGCTCGTGATGAATTACGTCGCGCCTTTCAAACAATTGTGGAAGAAAAAGCTCAAGGCAAAATTAATGGGGAAATCACGGAGAGTATGATCGCTAGCTATCTAGATACAGCTAAATGGCCAGATCCGGATCTCTTAATTCGCACCAGTGGAGAACAGCGAATCAGCAACTTTCTACTATGGCAAACATCCTACGCCGAATTCTATAGTGTGGAATTGATGTGGCCCGATTTTCAATCTAAACAGTTGCTAGAAGCCATTTTGGAATTTCAGAGACGCGAACGCAGACTAGGAGGAGGAAAATGATCCTCGATAAAATGAGTGAACTTCAGCAACGACTGATACTTAGTGGAATAGGGGTCCTTGGACTCTTAATCATGATCGCATGCTCGCACATAGAAATGTTTAAGCCCATTTTTGCTCTTTTTGCGGCAGGTGTAATCAGTCTCGCTCTCTATGAATACTATACTATTGCAAAAGCCAATGGCTGTCATCCGCTGGTAAAAATTGGAATCATTGGCTCAGTGGCATATGTTCTTGCATCATTTGCCCGCACACAATGGCTAGGAGCCGAATTACTACCCTTAATCGTGTTGTGGCTAATATTCATTAGTGCTTTTACTTACTATTTTATTAAAGGAACAGATCCCTTTATCAACTTGGCGATCACGCTTTTTGGTATAATCTATCTTACCATTCCGCTCAGCTGCCTTATCGACATTAACTATTTCTCGTCTAGTGTAGTTGTAGATGGACGTTGGGGTCTCATTTATCTCCTATTCGTAACGAAAATGACAGATACCGCAGCATTTTTTGTAGGAAAGCTATGGGGAAAACGACAGCTCTCACCTTATATCAGCCCAAAAAAGACTTGGGAAGGGGCTGCCGGAGGACTAGTAGGAGCGATCATTACAAGCATTTTATTCTATGTTATCTTTCATCTGTTTTTTGCAACTGCACCATTAGCTTTATCGCTTCTGCAAAGCCTTTGGTTGGGTGCTTTGATTAGTGTCACAGCACAATTTGGAGACCTTGCAGAGTCCTTGCTCAAGCGAGATGTAGGAGTAAAAGATAGCAGTCATTTGCCTGGATTAGGCGGAGTCCTTGACATCGTAGACTCACTAATCTTTACTTCGCCATTAATGTATCTCTTTCTCAAAATGCAAAGTTAGCATTAGGATAAACTTAGGTGGCCTATTGGCTCACTCCAACAATTTTGAGGCTGCTTATGATCATCACGATCGATGGACCTATTGCAACTGGTAAAAGCTCTATTGCAAAGCGTTTAGCTGAACTGCTTGGATTTATTTACTTTGATACTGGTGCGATGTATCGCTGTTTAACCTACGGTATCATGCAACACAATATCGATGTAAACCAGCCAGTTAAGTTAAAAGAATTTCTGGATACCTTTTCCTTTGATGTCACAATTCACCATGGTGTGAAGAAGTATATCGTATTTGATGAGGACGTTACAGAGAAAATTCGCGGAGAATCCGTTACGAATCTCGTTTCGGAAATCTCTGCCATTTCGCTAGTTCGCACAAAATTAGTGGCTTTACAGCGCGATCTTTCTCAAGGAATAAATGCCGTTTTTGAAGGGCGTGACATGGGAACGGTGGTATTTCCAAATGCTGACTTAAAAATCTTTTTAACGGGAAGATCTGAGGTGCGTGCTCGCAGACGATTTGAAGAATTGCGTCATCGCTTTCCAGGAGAAACCCAAACATTAACTATTGAAAAAGCGTTAGAAGATATCAATAAACGCGATCTTTATGATTCCACACGAGAGCACTCTCCTTTGCAAAAAGCAGACGATGCCTATCCCGTGGATACGTCGGATCTTAGTATCGATGAAATCGTTAACAAGATTTTAGAATACGTAGACAATCTAAGTACTCAAGAATAGTCTTTTTTTAAATCCTCAATCTGCTAAAAGAAAGTTAGATCAATTCTAATTTTAAGAGGATGTTATGTCTCCAATCGATACATGTGCTGGTAATATGCTGTGGGTTTCCCACTCTCTCAATCAATCCAATAACACAATGACTTGGGTGGTTATTTCACGTGTAGCTGCAGGACCTCTTCTTTTAATAGAGGGTGTAACTCTTTTGAAAAATACATTCTGGGATTTCCCCACAACACTCCTTGCTGTCATGATTGCTACTCCACTGACGCGTATGTATGATCTACCCATCATCGAAAGATGGAATTCTAAACTTCATCCACTGCGAGAACTTGTACAAATCGTTAAGTTGATTTTAGGGATACTGGGAACCTTATTTATCGGATGGCTTAAACCTGACTGGAATTTTAGATGGAAAAAATACTTAGATGAGGTGTTGCGCCCTTGTCAGCGTATCTACAGAAGTCATCAAGAAATTGTGGGGATCCAGCGACAAAAAACAGAGAAAAAAGATAAGGCAGAGGCTAAAGCAAAGGCTGACGAGGAACACAAATTGGGGTCGGCAGGAAGAGGGATTGCAAGTGCTAGAGAAACGATTAGTTCTGCACTTTTGTTAGAGCAAAAAGAAAAAAGAATTCAGGCACTAGAGGCTCAAGTATTGTCCCTAGGAGGAACAGTTCCTGGAAGGTCAGCATCACCCCAACAAGATAGTAAAAGAGGAAGAGCGGGTTCTCCAACTCAATTTAGGCCTATTAAAACGCCAGGAGACGCGACACAGGCGTTACCTCAGCTATTTGATCAGGTATTTGGAGCGTCACAGGTTCAAGTGCGGTTGGCAGAAAATCCAACACGACTCGATGCGCCACCTGTGTAATTCCTTTTTGGAGCGCCCAAGCGGCTAAGGCCTCTAACATCGAAAAAGTAACTTTAGTTTGTCGGGATGACTGCCTATATGGTAGCCAGGCCGTCCCGGCCTGGTAAAAAAAAAGACGACCAGACCGGGACGGTCTGGCTACCATATAGGAAAAATAACTGTAGTTACTCAGGAGTGCGGTGGCTTGCCATCGCTTTCACAATCGGCTTGCCGATGTCACAACGAACTGTGAATGGGGTCGTCAAGCCGACCCCTATGAAAGCG
>JACDHD010000066.1 GCA_013821265.1 Parachlamydiaceae bacterium
GTGATATACTCATTCTAATATTTATGAATCGGGCACGGGCACGCTCACGGGCACGGGCACGGGAAAGGACTAACTTTTACGATTGTTCCTTTCCCCTTTCCAAAAATCTTGCTTTCCTCTAATATTCCTAGACGTTGCTACGTGAGCACGCCGATGGCGCTGCTTGCACGCATAATTTTTTGGAAACAAACTAGGAGTTAGGCACAATGCCAACGATTAACCAACTAGTGCGACAACCACGTTCACCTAAGAAAAAACGTAGCAAGTCGCCTGCCTTGAAGCAATGTCCACAACGTCGTGGAGTATGCCTACAGGTTAAAACTAAGACACCTAAGAAGCCAAACTCTGCGCTTCGTAAAGTAGCTTGGGTTCGCTTATCCACAGGTCAAGAGGTTATTGCCTACATCGGTGGAGAAGGTCATAACCTTCAAGAACACAGCATCGTGCTTGTACGCGGTGGTCGTGTGAAGGACTTACCAGGGGTTCGCTACCATATCGTACGCGGAACTTTGGACTGCGCTGCAGTACAGAAACGTATGCAGGGAAGATCAAAATATGGGGCAAAACGTCCTAAGAAGTAACACTAGGATATTCTTAAAATGAATATCCTGGTTCGCGATTTGCGTTTTTAATGAAAACGCAACTCACGCACAGGTTCTGTGTAACAGAAACCAGGTGAATCCTTAAGATCTTTCTATTGAGAAATGATTCAAAAAAAATGACGAGGAAAACATGTCAAGAAGACGTCGTGCGGAAAAACGAGAAATCGAACCAGATCCGATTTACGGAAGCCGCCTAATTGCTAAATTTATTAACAAAATTATGCTGTCCGGAAAAAAATCCGTGTCACGCAGAATTGTTTACGATGCACTAGAGAAATTTGCTAGTCGTGTAAAATCTGAAAACCCCATCGAAGCGTTTGAAAGAGCGATCGAGAATGCTCAGCCATCTCTCGAAGTGAAATCACGCCGTATCGGGGGTGCTACCTACCAAGTGCCTGTAGAAATTTCCCCAAGCCGCCGCCTTTCAATGGCGATGCGCTGGATCATTAACTACTCCAGAGCTAAACCAGGCCGTGCCATGGATGAAGCACTCGCATCAGAATTATCTGATTGCTTCAACAACCAAGGGACTACCATTAAGAAGAAAGAAGATACCCATAAAATGGCCGAAGCCAATAGAGCATTCGCCCATTACAAGTGGTAGGAGGATAAACTTACATGGCTAGACCTCAAGAAGAAAATCTCAAAAACGTCCGTAATATTGGCATCATGGCACACATCGACGCCGGTAAAACGACCACGACAGAACGCATTCTGTACTACACTGGCCGTACACACAGCCTAGGTGAAGTGCATGAAGGCGCCGCCACAATGGACTGGATGGAACAGGAACAGGAACGTGGGATCACGATCACTTCCGCCGCCACTACAGTATTCTGGAAAGGTGCTAGAATTAACATCATCGATACCCCAGGCCACGTTGACTTCACAATCGAAGTAGAACGTTCCCTTCGCGTTTTAGATGGTGCTGTAGCAGTATTCTGCTCCGTATCTGGAGTAGAGCCTCAATCAGAAACCGTTTGGCGCCAAGCCGACAAGTACGGTGTACCTCGTATCGCATTCGTAAACAAGATGGACCGTACCGGTGCAGACTTCTTCGAAGCAATTAAGACAATGCGCGAAAAGCTTCATGCGAACGCGATTGCTGTCCATTGCCCAATCGGAGCAGAGTCCGAATTCAAAGGAATGGTCGACCTCATTACAATGCGCGCTCTTTTCTTCCACGACGAAACACTCGGCGCGGACTGGGAAGAAACAGACATTCCTGCAGACATGCTTGAACAATGCCAACAGCTGCGTACCGAGCTCCTCGATGAGCTCGCAACGATTGACGATAGCAACGACAACTTCATAACGAAAGTTCTTGAAGATCCTGCTTCGCTCACACCAGCTGAAATCCATGCCGTGATCCGTACAGGCGTTTGCACAAACAAGTTTACACCAGTTTTGTGTGGATCCGCATTCAAAAACAAAGGCGTTCAACAGCTTCTAGACGCTGTTATTAACTGGATGCCTTCGCCAATCGACCGTGGTGTTGTCAAAGCGCATGACCTCAATACAGATAAAGAAATCGTCTTAGAACCAGCTGACGACGCTCCTTTTGCAGCGTTAGCGTTCAAGATTATGACAGATCCATATGTGGGACGCTTAACCTTTATTCGTATCTATAGTGGTACGTTGGTAAAGGGAATGGCATTGATCAACAGTACAAAAGACAGTAAAGAACGCATCTCTCGCCTTCTCGAAATGCACGCCAACCAGCGTAAAGAGCGCGATGAGTTTTATGCAGGTGACATTGCTGCTTGTATCGGACTAAAGCGCGCAAGTACTGGGGACACCCTTTGCTCGCCAGACCACCCGATTCTCCTTGAAAAAATGGAGTTCCCAGAACCCGTTATTTCGATGGCGATCGAGCCGAAATCTAAAGGAGACCGCGAAAAGCTCGCGACAGCCTTAGGCGCTCTTTCAGAAGAAGATCCAACTTTCCGCGTTTTCACAAACGAAGAAACAGGTCAGACGATTATTGCAGGGATGGGAGAACTCCACTTAGAGATCCTCCACGACCGCATGAGACGCGAATTTGGCGTCGAAGCTAACGTCGGTAAGCCACAAGTAGCCTACAAAGAAACAATCACTGTTCCAAGCTCTTGCCAAACAAAATTGGTTAAGCAGTCCGGTGGTCGTGGTCAGTACGCTCACGTGGAACTTGAGATCGAGCCAAATGAAAAAGGTAAAGGTAACGAAGTCGTCAGTAAGGTCGTTGGGGGCGTTATTCCAAGAGAATTCATTCCTGCGATCATTAAAGGGATTGAAGAGGGATTGGCAACAGGCGTTCTCGCAGGTTACAGCCTCATCGATACCAAAGTGGCGATTGTATTTGGATCCTACCATGATGTTGACTCTAACGAGATGGCATTTAAGATCTGCGGATCGATGGCGATCAAAGAAGCGGCCCGTAAAGCGAAGCCAATTCTTCTAGAACCAATCATGAAGGTAGACGTCACAACTCCAGAAGCAAGTGTAGGGGATGTGATCGGAGACCTAAACCGCAGACGTGGCCAGATCATTGGTCAGGAAAGTCACAAGGGTGCTGCTATTGTACACGCAGAAGTTCCTTTGAGTGAGATGTTTGGATATTCGACCACATTGCGGTCGATGACCTCAGGACGTGCAAGTTATGTGATGGAACCTAGAAAAGTTCCAAGTCCATTCGAGCGCGTTCCATCTAAAATGCAAGAAGAAATTACTAAGAAGTAAGGATAGTAGCAAATGGCAAAACAAGAAAAAACGACTGCCAAGCCCAAACAGCCTAAACAGTCAAAAAACAAGATCCGCATTCGCCTTAAAGGATACGACCAACGTATTCTCGATCGCGCAACAGCAGATATTGTGGACACAGCAAAGCGTACAGGTTCTGGCGTAGCGGGACCAATCCCCTTGCCAACCAAGCGTGAGATCTACACCGTTTTGCGTTCGCCTAACATCGACCGTAAATCGCGTGAGCAGTTCGAAACACGTACGCATAAGCGCCTGATGGATATTTTAGATCCAACAGGTAAAACAATCGAAGCGTTGAAAGGGTTAACTCTTCCAGCGGGTATCGATATTAAGATCAAAGCGTAAGCGTTTTAATCTCGTCTTATCAGAGGGGCTTTGTCCCCTCTGATTTTTTTTGTTTCGAAGTCCAAGCCATCTCGGCCTGTTTACATTAGCCCCTATTCTATAGCTTCTAATATCCTTTCAGAATGACGAAATTACACTTAAATTTGCTGACTTTTCGCAGTCAAATGGATAAAAGTCGATGATTTTTAACAGTCCTTTTTGAATCTACTTTCTTCCTTTTTGAGTCGCTTTAAAGGGCTCAGGTCATTGAGGGCAACTTTCCCACAGTGACCGAAGGGAACTGTGGGAAAGATCCGAAAAAATAGCAGAGCCCTTTAGGGCGACTCAAAATTATAGAAACACAGCAAACGCGTCAACAAACATTACATTACACACTGTTTAACATTACTTTTTGACTAATCCATCCAATCGAGACAATTGCATAAGTCCGAAGCTGAGTTAAAGTATAGTGCTGTCCTAAAGCGCGGCAGCGCTGATATTGTAGCAGCCCCGCATGAAATGAAAGGCCGAAGGCCTGGAATGGAATGTGGGGTTAAGTGCAAATAGAAATCGTAGCTGCGGTAGCAGCGCCAGATATGATCTTACGCCACTGCCGTGGCTACCATTTACGGATGCTAGTTACCCCACAAATCGCTCGGCCTTTTGGTCTTCGCTCATGCGGGGCTCAGTTCAGCCATCGCGCCGCGATGTAGAAAAAAAAAGATATCTGAAATTTTGGGCGATACAAAAAATGGGGGTCATTATGGGCAGGCATGAACCATAGCACGTCACAAAGCATCTGTTGTCTTTTCTTTTTGAGCCTCTGCTTTCTTTTTAGCTTCTTTTTCCGCTTTTCTTTTTTGCTTGGCTTCCATCGCTTTAATATTTTTTTGCAGAATATTCACAGCAACTTTCGTCCTTGCTTCTCCTAATTTTTCAATAAAACGAGGAAGAGTCGTATGCATGACTCTCATAATATCGTCAGTAGCATTCAAGTCTAAAGTTGCTGTTTCTATAGGAACCGATTTAATGAAATCCGCAATTCTTTCTATCATTTGAAATTCTTTTTCTGTTTCATCATGACGGTCTGAATGACCATACTCGGCAGCAATCGTATTCAATAAGGACTTGCCCTCTTCTGAAATCAAGAACCCTTCAACCTCACGATGAAACCAACCTGAGCCAATTCTAGCAGTTTGAGTAGCTGTTACGACAAGCCACTTGGTTAAGTATGGCATCTGTTTGCTCTTTCTCAAAATGCCTCGCAGTTGACCTTCCAACCATGAACTACTTCTACTATCAATGGTCGATTCTTTAAATGCCTCAAGAAGTTTAAAAGCTAATTCTTGTTCTTTTAAAGTTCGAATTCTCCAATTAAAAGAGAGTGCGTATCTATCATACTGTGGAGGCGAACGCGATAAGAGAATCTGTGAATCATTAAATAAGCGTACTAATTCTGAAATTATTACCCACCTATCTCTATTCTCACCGTAAAACTGCACGCACATACCGACCTCTTGTTCGGAGCGTCTACATTGCAACTGTACTGCCACGCTATGATGTGCAAGAGGGGTGTTGTACAGAAAACGTGCACCATTGCGTCCAAATTCTGCACCTATTAACCAAGTCTTGTAGCTTTGATGAGCTACTTGCATAACTGTAGGCAATGAAATTTCTGACGGCATTAACCATAACGTTAAGACCTCAAGCACATACAATTGGTTTTGATGGATTAGCGTGAACAAGTCCCCTTTAGTTCGTGGCATATGTCGTTCATAGTCGACAAGACTCCCTAAGCGAGTTGCTAGTACGTTGAAGTCTTCGCTCGGATAATCTCCATATGTTTTTAAAGAGGCTTCTAACACTTCCTCAACATATCTTCTCAAATTCCATTTCCACTTGTGATTTATGTCACAATGGCCTTTCAGAATCTTATACAACCACATCTTCAAAACAGACAAATTCACTTGAAGCATCTGACCGAATAACTTACCCTTATCTATTTTCCTGTGAAGTCTACTGCCTTGCATGGTTTTGATAGCTTGATCCATCACTTCAACATATGATCCCATGAGTAGGGTGTTAATCATTTTAGAAAAATGCGATCCCTTGTCCATTGTTTTGAGAAAATCGGCATTCTCTTTAAAAAACAAAGAGAGTCCCTGTAACCGTTTCCACGCGGATTCAAACGTCTGTGGATGGGCGAAGTCATTGAGACGAGTTCTAAGGCTATCTATGGAGTGTTTCATGTGCAGTGCTTGAGTCACAACACTGCGTGTATCTTGATCAAAACCTTTTAATAAGCTTCTGAGCACTAACAGAGGGCTTTTTTCTGTCGCCTCGGCTATCATAAAATGAAAAGTAAACCACAATGCAGTGGATTCTGTGCGCTCTAGACATTCTAAAATTTCTCTAAAGTTCCCTACTTCTTCTGCTGATAACTCTTTCGTTTGAATACTCTTCTCCAACCCTATGAGGAAGCTCTCCCACTTATCTTCATCCTCTCTCGTCAACGCATATTCACCGATGTGCACTAACCCCTCTAGTTGCGTTTGAAACGCCAACTGCTCTTGATATTTTAAGAGCTTATTCGTTGAAAGGAGAAGCGGTTCTCCATGTAGAAGCGAAACCGCATATTGCGTCTCTTCACGCGGACGTGTACACAATGCAGACAATGTTTCGATATGAAATAGCGTTTCCATGCGTGAACGCGATTCTTTAAAGCATGCTTCAATCTCAAGCAACGCTTTCTGCACACACGCTTGAATGCGCTCCAACTGTTCTAATGCCCCTAGAATATGAGGAAGATTTGTTTTTGACTTAGCGATCTTCTCATAAAGACTTTTAAGATTTCTCTCTATTGAGGTCAAATGAGTTTCTCTTATCTGTTTTAAGGCAGCAGCAGCCATCTGACCCGTTGTTGATTCTTTTAAGGCACGAATGAGCTTTTGCAGTTCCAATTCGGGTTCACTATTTTTAGATACGTAGAGGGGCCTGACAGGATAACGAGGAGTTTCCATTGACAAATTCATTTTTGCAGGATGAGAGAAATAACCTCTCTGCACCACTGCACCAGCTGCCTGTTTTGGCATCAAACAGAATCGTCCACTTTGTGGACAAACTAGAAGAACATTTGTTTTATCCAGTTGCTTGGCCATTTTTTTCATATCACGCCATTCGGGATGGAAAACGGAAATAATCCCCATGCTACGAAACATGATTGTTGGATGGGAGTTAGCGGGCTCTTTTGTATTGACTACAATAAATCTATGCTGATTTTTTTTGTATTCCCGTAATGCGTCTTGAAGAGTATTGCAAAAAAGGATTTGATCGAATGACGTAATCTCCTCTACAGAATTGCATCCTGATGTCAACATAGTGACATATCCCGCTTCCACAGAAACTTTTCTCTCCTGCTCTAATTCGCTTAACCGAAGATCACTCAAGTGATTGGGTTTTGTTTTTGGACGAACGATAGGACGCGCTTGAACGATGTAGATCTCTTCTCCTTTAATCACTAATTCCATATCAGTAGGAAAGCCATTGTGCGCTTCAACTAAACGACCCAATTCAACAAGCCGCTGAACCATTTTGGGATTCAGAGCACGTTCTCTGACGATTTCTAAGTCATTCGCAACTTCTTCCAATGCAACAGAAACTTCTGAACGTCTTTTTGGAGCCAATCTCAGCGGTTTACTAATAGTTTGATACATTTCTACCATCTTAGTACGATCAGCACTTGAGGCAACAACGTATGCAGTATCACAGTTAACATTTTTGCTATTAACAACACCTTCTCCATGTCCAAACGAACAACTGATCGTAGTCACTGAAAATCCCGGTTCAGAAAAATTCGGTTCCGTTGTGAATAACACAACAGAGACTGGAAGTTTAGATGCATCTTTATTATCTGGTATTTCACCCACCAATTCTTGAAATAGAACTGAAAGAGCTAAGGACTTAAAGGGATTTGTATTGGCTAATAGCTGATTTTTCAAGGAAGCAATCCCGAAATAAGAGGCTATAACACGTCCACAAGAAGACAAAATAGCCTCCATGCGGGGCTCAACGTAGCTTTCACTTAGATTTCCACCAGCATTCACTACTTCAACTGAGTCTTCTACTCCAGAACTCCGCACCATGAGATAGGATCCCTGTTTGCGTATCCCCTCTAGCCATTCATTGATTCCCTCAAAAGGATTCCCCTGTTGCTGTTTGCTGACCTTGTCAAACAGTGTTATTATCTTCTTTTGAATGTCTTCCAAAGTCTCTTGAATACATTCTAAGTGTATCTCTTGATTTTCTTTGCGTAATTTTTCACACTCCTCAGCTAATTCATCCCATTTAACAAATATTTCGGGAATGGTTTGCTTTAAAAAGGCTTCCACCTGCTGATGTGATAACCCACTTCTCGCTGGAATGCTAACTCCCGCTAATTTTTCTTTTTTCAGTAACTCCTCTACTTTAACAAGTCCCGCACCTTTATTGCCCAATTCTGTCGTTTGTGCAACTCCTAATGAAGGCATCTTCACAACTGGCTCTGTAAGCACAAGAGATAACTGTGATGTCTCTAAAACTTTTGTCGCAGCCGGTACCTGAACCACAGCAACTTGAGAGACCTCTTTTTCTTGAGGAGAGGAAAGAATTTTTCCGCCAGCATCTCTTTTTTCCATAGGAGCAATTGTCGGAGCAGGCAATGTAATACGTGTGACAGGAACTAGGTTTTCATAGAGTTGATAAAGACGACAATGCATCAATCGCAAAAAGAAATTTGCAAGGTGGAGAAAAACATTGAAAACTAGTTTTATAGAACAACAGCGTCTTTTAACCTGCACTTGCTGATTGGTTTTAGTAAAAAGATCTAATTTAACACTCATAAATCTCCGTTATAAAAACAGAAACTTTAACATACTATTAAATAAATTGCTATTTTATTTTTAAAACAGAAGGCTTTATCAAATAGATGGTAACCAGGCCGTCCTCGGCCTGAAAGTAACCAGGCCGTCCGCCCTGCAAAAAACCGCGTTATCTTTCGGACAAGGAGCACGGTCCTCTCCCAAATCTTACAAGAAGAGAGACTTAAGAAAATTTCTTGCTTCTACAATCTCAATTGCTCCTTCCCGCTTCTCTCGCTTTAGATTCCTGACCACTTGAATGGCCTCAAAATTGTACTTTGCATGAAAATAATTTAATCCGACTGCTGTAACAGAATCGGATTCCTTCACTTCGATGATTTTTTCAATGGCATCCTCTCGCACTAAAGCAAAGTCCACTTCATGTTTTTCCTTCGTCTGGAGATAGTGGAGAGCATACCTTTCCGCTTCATAGTCAATTTTGCCAAAAACATGCTTCAGGAGACATCCTGCGACAAAATTTTCAAAACGAGCTCCCCCATTTCCATTCACAAGGCCCGCATCGAAAAAGTAAATTTTAGGCTCTTTAAGAAGACTTCTCGCGATATTATTTGAAAAAGGCGTCACACGGAAAATGATGTAGAGAGCTTCCAATATTTCAATGTACTTCTTAACAGTCGTTGGGGAAATATTTACATCCTCTGCGATCGATTTATACGAAATGGGAGATCCTACTCGTTTTCGCAACAGCTCAAACACCAATTGGATGGCGCGTATGTTATGGATGTTATCGAAATCTAACACATCATGCCTAACCAAGCTGTCCACGTACTGAAGACGCCATCGATTGGCATCAACAAGCGTTTCTGAAAAAAAGGGTTCGGGAAACCCTCCTCTTTCTAAAAAATGATCAATTGAGTAGGACACATCCATCTTTTCACATTCTGCAGGAGAGAGGGGCATCAATCGATGAAGGAAAAATCGGCCTGCAAGAGAATCCCCGACTTGATTGAAGATTTCTAACCTTGCACTTCCTGTGACTAAGATTTTTTGATTGGGTTGCTTTGTATCGTAGATGCCTTTTAAGTAATTTTTCCAATTACTCATTTTATGAATTTCATCTAGAACTAACAGCTCAACACTTGGAAGCCACGACTCTTCTTGAATGATTTTTCGATCTTCTAGTCGGTCATATGAAAGATATAACGAAGAGGTGAAGTCTTTAGCGATTGATTTTGCCAGTGTGGTCTTGCCAGCCTGTCGAGGACCAGCCAGGAGCACCATTTTCTTGTATAAATCACGAATAATAGGTTCTTTTTGAGCTCTTTCCATATTGACTATTATCCAGTGGAATGGAAAAAAGTCAAGACTTTTCGCCATTTGACTGGCGAAAAGTCAAGTTTTTAGGTTTGCATTTGACTTTGAGACACACTCCTATTATTCTGCCGTTCTTCATTACAATACGAGGCTGCTATGGGTAAACTGATTTTAATGCGACACGGTGAATCGTGCTGGAACAAAAAAAACCTCTTTACAGGCTGGGTCGATGTCCCCCTCTCACCAAAAGGCATTGAGGAATCTCTAGCAGCAGGAAAAGTGATCCAAAACCTACCGATCGACATCATCTTTACCTCTACACTCGTGCGCGCCCAAATGACCCTTTTTCTCGCCATGAGCCTCCATCACTCGGGCAAAGTCCCTGTTGTCCAACACCCAAAACAAGGGAAACTAGACAGCTGGAGTCATATCTACAGCGAAGAAACAAAGGCCGATACAATTCCCGTTTACTACAGCTGGGAGCTAAACGAACGGATGTACGGTCAACTGCAAGGTCTTAACAAAGCTGAAACAGCTGCCAAATTTGGCGCCGAACAAGTCAAAATATGGCGCCGCAGTTACAACGTGGCTCCTCCAGAAGGCGAAAGCTTAGAAATGACCGCAGCTCGCTCAATTCCCTTCTTCAAAGAAAAAATTCTTCCTCACCTACAAGCAGGTCGCAACGTCTTCATTGCGGCTCATGGGAACTCCTTGCGGTCGATCTGCATGTTCCTCGATAATTTGACTCAAGACGAAGTACTGCATCTAGAAATTGCAACGGGAATGCCAATCATCTATAATTGTCATTCAGGAAAATTTACGAAAGAAGTAACATGACGCGCGGAATCTATCTAGACAACAGCACAACGACAAAACCGTCGGAAAAAGCTGTCAGCACCATGATTCCTTTTCTCACAGAAAAATGGGGACACCCATCTGCTCCCCATCAGAAAGGTCAAGAGCTCTTTCCTCACATCTCAGAAAGCTTAGAAAACATCTACGCTCTGCTCGGAGCTAGTTCGTCAGCGGGTTTCGTCTTCACCTCTTCCGGAGCAGAAGCGATCAATCACGCCCTTTTTTCCGCCTACTTCGATATCACGCGCTCAAATGGAAAAAACCTATTTCTTACGTCAGAAATCGATGAAGCCCCCGCATTGATGTCTCTCCATCGCCTAGAACAATTGGGTTGTGTCAGCAAGCTCATTAAACCTAACAAAAATGGCATGATTACTCCTGAAATGGTTGCCGAGTCCATCTCGCCCCGCACAGCGATGCTCTGCCTCTCCTGGGCTAATGGCCTCACAGGTGTCATTAATCCTGTTAAAGAAATTGCCGCTCTATGCACCGATCGTGGAATCACTTTTGTCCTAGACGCTACACATGTGCTAGGAAAGCTATTTTTCAATTTAGATGAAATCGGCGCCGACTTCATCGCCTTCAATGGAGAGCAATTTCACGCTCCACAAGGCACCGGAGGCCTCTATATCAAATCAGGTAAAGCATGCAGTCCGTTTATTGTCGGCGGATTGGAACAAGCAGGCAAACGCGCGGGTAGTATCAATGTGCCTGCATTAGTGGCTCTTGGGGCCGCTGCCAAAGAGGCATTGGAAAGTCGTGACTATGTTTGCACGGAAACAGCGCGCTTGCGCCGCTTGCTTGAACAGGGAATCCAAGATCGATTTCCCGAATCGAAACTCTTCTTTCAAAATCAAGAAAGGCTCCCACACTGCACGACAATTGCCTTTCCCGGCATTTCAAATGAAGCTCTCCTGTTTGCATTAAATCGTAAAAACGTTTTTGCAAGTATCGGTGGAGGCAGCTTCCAACAGATCGGACTTGTCTTAACTGCCTGCGGAATTGCTCCCCAACTCGCTCAAACAGCGATCAATTTTAGTCTATCGCGCACGACCACAGAAGATGAGATTGATCGCGCCTGCGAAATAATTGGAGAAACCGCTACACGCCTTCGCAAAGCCTCTACACAACTCATACCAAGCGCGGCGCCATGAATGCATTAACTCTTACATTTCCTTGGACGCGCTACAGCAAAAAATTAGCTGCTCGCATCGACAAACTGCGCTGCATGGGACTTTTCACAGCCAGTGAATCTGAAGCACGCGATATGCACCTCGCAGAAGGTGTCGCGGGCTCTTTGGAAGATGGCAACCTGATTCATCTCTACTGGCTCGTGGATAGAGACGATGGAATCATCGTCGACGCAAAATTCCAAGCGTTTGGTCAGTCAGCACTGTTAGGGGCCGCAGAAATTGCCTGCGAACTAGTCGTCGGCAAAAATTACGATCAAGCAAAACGCATTAGCTCCAATTTAATTGATCAGCAAGTTCAGGATAAGGCAGGCTGTGCTGCATTTCCTCAGGAAACCTTACCTCACCTGAATCTTGTTCTCGAAGCAATGGAAGCAGCCTCAGAACAGTGTGCCGGCATTCCCCTCGCCATGACCTATGTCGCCCCTCCAATGCCTCTAGAAATGGGCGAAATTTTGGAAGGAGGCTACCCAGGTTGGCTAGAAATGTCGACTGATCAAAAGTTACTTGTTGTGGAAGAGGTTTTGGATCGCGACATTCGCCCCTACATCGCGCTAGACGGCGGTGGCGTAGAAGTTCTCAATTTGTTAAACAACACGGAACTGGTCATCGCCTACCAAGGTTCTTGTACTTCTTGCTACTCATCTGTGGGCACAACCCTATCGTATATCCAGCAAATGCTGCGCGCTAAAGTCCACCCCAACATCGTTGTCGTCCCCAACCTAAACTATTCTGAAAGATAAATTTAGAGTTTCGACAGGATAAGCAAAAAATTTAGTGGTGCTTAGGGCTGGCTTGTAAGCTTATCTCTGCGCCTTTGCGTCTTTGCGTTGAAAAATACTCTTTTAAATTAGGTTTGGGTAGGTTTTAGCGTTTGGAAGAAGTTTTTCAACGCAAAGACGCGAAGACGCTGACCCAAGTTCACCCATCAAATCATAAAATCATAATATTGATAATTTTATTTTCAAAACACCTACGAGACAAAAGAAGGTCCGCCTTTGCGAAAATGAATTTGTAGTGTCAGAATTCATAAAAT
>JACDHD010000067.1 GCA_013821265.1 Parachlamydiaceae bacterium
CCCATGGGGGAGGAGGATTGTTTCATTAAACTTAGTAACTTAAACTTTAACCCAAAGTGTTCGCGATGTCCTTGGGTTAAAATGTACGCGATGTCTCTTTTGGACCAAACATCGGCTTGCCGATGTCATTTAGAAGATGTATTGCAAATGGGATGTGAATATACTTAGATGGGGTCGTCAAGCCGACCCCTATGAAAGCGGGACCAAGGTCCCGCACTCCAAAAAGGAATGGACTAACGTCTTAACAGTCTATCGCCAATGTCTTCCAGCTCGATATGTGAGCGGACGTTTCCTGCTCTATCTCGATAAAGATAGAGACTTGCATCATGAACTGCCTCTCCAGTAGCTCTGTGCCCAGGATTCAAATAATCTTTTAAAGCGCCAAGAAGCATTTTTCTTTGATGTGTTGCTACAGTCCTTTCTTCTTCACTGAAATCCAATCTTTCAAGTACATTTTTGCTTTTTTGCATTTTTTCCATCATTTGTTGACTTCGCTCCATTTCGGATGAATGCCGGAATGGTAGATTGCTATTATCCTCATTCAAATAAAGTCTTATTTGTTTCTCTAATGGCTTTCTTAACGCCTTATTAACGTAATCCGTAGCATTACTTAATAAACAATACAATCCAATATAAAAAGCACCGCGTTCTGCTTTTTGAAGCTCACTTTTTCTTTGATAGTAATTCCAAAAAATCACTGCTGGAATCACTGTCAGAACTAATACAGCCTTATGTAAAAGAACTCCTATTCCAACAATCGCAACGGCCACAGCAATCACGATATTCCTCTTTTCCTCATAACCAAAATCTTTAACCGCTTTTGTGGCTACTTCTAATGCCTGCGTGGTGACAATTCCCTCTCCGATTTTCTCTAACGTTACCGCTGGCTGATCCGTCGGTAATAAATATCTTCCTTCTATAGCACTCATCGCTTTACTCCGTATAGATTATTTTAATGCTGCTTATCCTACCGCCGAAGGCGATCATGCCCATCCTGTTATTCTTCCTATTAATAGAATATGTCTTCCATCGGCGCAGGACGCACTACACCATGTGCATTTAGTTCCTTTTAGTCGGCAATATCTTTCCAGCCTCAATATGAGATGCAATGAGAAGTGCCCGGATTGGCTCGCGACTATCCCGCTGATTTTTTACAGTATCCGCAGACAGCATCAAATATCCATCTTCAGAGCTAGCACCCGGCGTTATATATTTATTACATGTCTCTTTCAGCTCATAGAAAGCTGTCGCTAGATTATCCCTTTCGCTTCGCTTTACAAATTGCATATTGATAATTCTCTGAACCATGTCAATGGTTGCTTGATTTCGTCGTGCACTGTGATCATACATTTCTTTCATGTTACCACGATAGATACCTAAATCAACCAATGCTTGTTCACGCGCTTTTCTTTGATTGTAAACATAAAAATTTGCCGAGAAAATAAGTCCTTTAACAACACCAAATTCATTTAGTTCGCGAGACAAGTACCCATTTTGTTTTTGATGAAGATTCCACGCATATGCCATCGGAAACACAACAACAACACCAACAACAATATTCCCTAAAATAGCCGCTATGGCCACCACAGCGACAACTGCAGCTACAGCATAGCTCATTTTATCCTTGTAGCCTAACTTCTCAATATCATGTTCAACCTTTACCAAGCCTGGTGTGGCCGCTGCAGCACCCTTTACAAGCGCCTCAAGCACTTCGGGTCCAGTCATGGTATGTGTAAGCAATGGTTGTTCTCCTACTCTTGATAAGGACAACATAAGATCCCCTATTTATTAATTATCTGTTAAAAAAATTGCTTGCCGTTGACACGATTTCACGCTCATTGACATTACAAACTCCGTTTAATTTAAATGGATTAGATAATAACACTTTTTGCAACGAACATCAACAACTTTTATTATATTAAGATGGGAAATAAGAATTTTTGAAGTACGAAATCTTGGCTTTTCTTCGCTTTTGGACCAAACATCGGCTTGCCGATGTCATTTAGAAGATGTATTACAAATGGGATGTGAATATACTTAGATGGGGTCGTCAAGCCGACCCCTATGAAAGCGGGACCAAGGTCCCGCACTCCAAAAAGGAAAAGTTTTAACTATTGTTTTGCTTTGACGATCTCTCTACCATCAACGTGGGAGAAATACCCTTTCTCATTAATCCCCTCTTCGTCAAATTCAACGCGATAATAGATTCCATCACAATCTCCATTTTTAACATTTCTAGCCGGTTCCAGGTAATCACTACAAGCCTCAACTAAACCGTGCACTGCTGCATCAAATGATTTTTCATGCTTCGCTAATTGGAACGGTTTCAAATGCTCTATACAACGATCAACTACCCCTCTATTGGCACGATGGCGAGCAGTTGCTGGTTCCATAAACCCATCATCAGGTCTATCTCTATCATCTACTTCTCTTTGCTCTTGATCCCTACGCATCTTTTCCACATGTGCTTTAGCAGACAATAGTGTACGCGCTAATGGTATAAAAGGTTTTTCCAGTAATCCCAAAGCATCGCTATGCTTTTGGCGGTAACGCCCGTAAGCGATTACAGGGACAATTAAAACTAGCAATACAGCTACTTTCCCTAAAATAACAGCGACTCCGATAGTAACGATGCTAAGCAGTACGAGATTTCTCTTTTCTGCTCGATATTTTAAATTTATACTCTCCGAACCACCTATTTCATTAGGAATTCTATCAACCGACCCCATATGATATAAGGCTTGCTCTCCAGTTAAAGTGGCAAACCGTTCTAGCTTTAAAGACATAATTTCTCCTTTTTAAATATTAATTATATCAAATATGTAATTATTTAGCAAACTATTTTATAAAAGTAAAATTTTTTGTTACATTTTTCTGGAGAGGAAGTGTGAATAAATAGACTATGTAAGATAACAAATAGATTATCACCAATCAAATTAAACTGAATTAGCACAATAACGCAGAGACGCTTTGCGTCTCTGCGTTATTGTGCTTTTATAGCACGGAACATGGTGTCCACTGAACCTTATTATTAATCATCATAATCTTGAAAAGCGCCATTCAATAGGATGGGGGCACCGGCACGCTCACGGGCACGGGCACGGAAAGGACAACTCTTTTCTCTTTCTTCTCTTCCCCAAAATCCTATCCTTTTGATAGTAAGGTAATATAGGCCATTACAAGGGGAACTGGCATGACCGAGCCTTCCGAAGATAAAGAATTTGCCCGTTACTTAGGATTGATCGGTATCCCTTTTGTAATTATAGCCACTCCTATATGCGGCTTTTTATTGGGCTATTGGCTAGATGGAATGTTTGGGACTGCGCCCTACCTATCATACATTTTTTTAGGATTCGGAATCGCAGCCTGCGTAAGGGAACTGTATAAACTCATAAAAGAATTTGGAAAAAACGATGATCAATCAAATCATTAAAAGCATGCTTCTGTTAGCAACAGGCCTTGCATTTTGGAACATTGGAATTTTGGCAGGAGCATTCTGGGCTGCAACCAACCTATACCTTATTGGCAAAGTTTTAGAAATGTTGCTGATTGAAAAAAGAACCGGCTGGATTTTATTGGGAATCAAGTTTCCAGTACTGTATGGATTAGGTTACTTCCTCTTGAATCTTGTCGACCCCTTATATGCAACCGTTGGATTTTCTTTGTTACTTCCCGTTGCCGGTACCCACGCATGGTGGTGGAGTCAGGAGCAGGCCGTATGATTATCCTTGGAGCCTCAGATTTTCCTGAAGTGCCAACATTTGTCGAATTATTTCGAGATCAGCCTCTATTTGCGCGATACGCCCATTTTTTATTGTATTGGGAAGACATTTTGTTCTCTGGGCTGGTGGCCATCTTACTCTCACTCTTTTTTTATTTTGGAGCCCGTAAACGCGAAATGATCCCCCACGGCATCCAAAATTTTTTTGAGTTAATTGTAGACAGTATGCGCAAACTGGTTGGAGGCATTTTAGGAAAGGATGTCGATAAACACTTACCCTTTTTAGCGACACTCTTCATTTATATTTTTGTGATGAACGCTTTTGGATTAGTTCCTTTTATGAAATCGCCTTCTTCAAGTGTTAGCATTTCGATTGGCATGGGCTTATGTGTCTTTGCTTATGTGCAGTATCTTACCTTTACGAACATGGGTTTTTTTGGCTATTTGCACCATCTGTGCGGCTCGCCCCAAAACCTCCTTGGCTGGATTCTGGTGCCTTTAATGCTACCTATTGAAATTATTACGCAAATTTCGCGTCCTATTACTCTCGCACTGCGTCTAACAGGAAATATGATGGGTGAGCATGTGTTAATCAGCATTTCGGCACTCTTTGCAGTCATCCTTTTCTCGTTTGACAAATTACCTTTCGGATTGCCCATACAGGTGCCTGCAATGCTATTTGGATTAGTCACGAGCTTTATTCAGGGACTTGTGTTTACCCTGCTAAGCGCGGTTTATATCTTTTTATCAAAACCTCATGCAAGTGAGACTCATACATAGGAGTGCTTTATGGATCTTGGTACAGCGTTAGCCCTTTCAACACCCTTAGCCATAGGTTTGGCGGCTTTAGGATCTGCTTTCGGTCTAGGAAGAGCTGTTGGAAGTGCCTTAGAAGCAATCGGAAGACAACCTGACGCTTCTGGCAAGATCTTGACAGCTATGATCATCGGCGCAGCTTTAATCGAAGCTCTAACAATTTATGCTTTGATCGTGTTCTTCATCTCTCTAAACAAAATGCAGTAGCAGGCAGCAATGACCTTTGAACTAAAGCAGATTATCACTCAGATCCTAGCGTTTCTGATTATGCTATGGATTTTAAAACGGTATGCATGGAAACCCCTCCTGGAATTTATGCAGGAAAGAACAGATAAAATTGAGGCTGCCTTCAAAGAAATTGAAACAAAAAATCATCGCGCTGATGCACGCTTAGAGGAGTACCATCACAAAATTCAAGAGCTTCAAAAAGAAGGCGCTGTGATAATCGATCACGCTATCAAAAAAGGTCAAAAAGCGGCTCATGACCTACATGTAGAAGCTCAGCGAAAGACTATGGAGCTTATAGAAAAAGCACGTGAACAGATCGAACGCGATAAAGAGAAAGCGCGTTGCGAGTTAAAGAATGAAATCGTCAACCTCACCTGCACTGCAGTTGAAAAGTTGGTTCGCGTCAAAATGACTCCCGAAGAGCTCAATGGGCTAAGCTTGCAACTGATGGATGAGAGGTAATTATTATGCGATCTCAAAAAGTAGCCGCCAAGTATGCAAACGCGCTTTTTCAAGTTTCAGGAACCACTGAAGAAGTTCAAGCGCGTCAAGAACAATTAAAGTCCTTGGCAGCTATTTTGAGAGAACATCCTAAGACACAACGCATTTTTAGTTGCCCAGAAGTGTCTATAGACGCGAAGTTGGAAGTCATTTCTAAATTTTTGCAAAAACCATTGAATCCACATCTCAAGAACCTTTTGCATTTAGTATTAAAGCGTCGTCACTCTCCTTGCCTTGAGCGCATCTTCATTGATTACAATAAATTGGTGCGCAATCAACTCCAACAGCTGGATGTCGAAGTAGAAGCGGCTACTCTTCTTGATCCTGCAACATGCTCACGACTCATCCAAAAGTTAGAACAGCAAGAAAGTAAAGCAATTAGCCTAAACGAAACGGAGAAACCCAGCCTTCTGGGGGGCTTTTCACTCCAAGTAGGCAATCAGCACCTCGACCTAAGCCTAGGTGGTCGGTTAAAGCAGCTAAAAAAGCAATTATTAAAGGTTGAACCATGACTCTGAAATCTGGAGAGATCTCTTGGATAATCAAAGAGGCAATTGAAAACTTTAAAGAATCCCATGACTTTCAATCAACGGGACGTGTCTTACAAATTGGAGACGGTATCGCCAGAATCTGGGGACTAGACGACGTCATGATTTCTGAAATTGTTGAATTTCCTAACGGCACCCTAGGCATGGTCTTAAACCTAGAAAAAGATGAAGTGGGAGTCGTTTTATTTGGATCAGACGAGGGAATCAAAGAACACGACATTGTCAAGCGCACAGGCAAAATCGTATCGGTACCGGTCGGACATGAGTTCTTGGGACGCGTTGTGGATCCACTAGGAGTCCCCATCGACGGCAAGGGACCAATTCACGCAGAAGCCTATTTGCCTATTGAATCCACAGCCCCAAATGTTATCGAGCGGCAACCTGTTAACCAACCTCTACAGACCGGCATAAAGGCTATCGATGCCATGATTCCGATTGGAAAAGGACAGCGTGAATTGATCATTGGTGACAGACAAGTCGGCAAAACAACTCTCATTTTAGATACAATCATCAATCAAAAAGACAAAGACGTCATTTGCATCTATGTGGCAATCGGTCAAAAAGCATCTAACATTGTACTTATTGCCGACACATTAAAAAATCATGGAGCCCTTCAACACACGATCATTGTGGCCGCCTCAGCTTCTATACCAGCTCCTCTGCAATACATTGCCCCTTATGCTGCAACAGCAATGGGCGAATTTTTCATGCGTCAAGGAAAGCATGCTGTTTGTTTTTATGATGACCTTTCCAAGCATGCTCAGGCGTACCGTCAACTATCGCTCCTGCTGCGCAGACCCCCAGGTCGAGAAGCATACCCTGGGGATATCTTTTATCTTCACTCGCGTTTACTAGAGCGCTCTGCCAAACTTAGCGATGAATTAGGTGGAGGGTCCTTAACAGCTCTGCCTGTAGTAGAAACGCAAGCGCAGGACGTCACGACGTACATTCCGACTAATGTTATTTCCATCACTGATGGACAGATCTATTTAGAAGCAGATCTCTTTTTCTCTGGCATTCGCCCCGCGATCAATCCCGGTATTTCAGCCTCACGCGTTGGTAGCAAGGCTCAAACCAAGGCCATGAAAAAGGTGGCTTCACACCTACGCCTGGACATTGCCCAATACCGTGAATTGGCAGCGTTTACGCAATTTGGATCTGAGCTCGACGATGTGACGAAAGGACAGATTACTCGTGGAGAGCGAATGGTGGAAATTTTGAAACAAGATAAATATGTCCCTTATCCACTTGACAAGCAAGTGATCATCATTTTCGTAGGTACAAAAGGCCATCTCGATGATATCCCTCTCAACCTAATACATAAATTTGAGAAAGAATTTTTCGAATTCATTAAAACGGAATATCTTGTTATTTCGCATTCGATCAATCAAAGCGGGGATTTGGACCAAAAGACGATGGAGGAGATTGAGAAAGCTGTCACACAATTTAAGCCACAATTCATGAAAAAGCATGGTTTAAGGGGCGAAGATGTCTAATCAGCAGGTTCTGAGGAAACGTTTGCAATCAACTCAAAACATACAGAATATTGCTGAGGCTATTGAAAAGATCGCGAGTGTTAAGTTCCACAAGCTGTTAAGCAAGATGGAACATCTGCGTTTCTACGTCTCCAAGCTGTCTGAAATGATTTTAAATCTTGAGAGCCGTGCAGACCACCCATTCTTTGGTGTGCGTCCTGCAGTAAACCGCATTGCTGTTATCGTTGTCACAGGCGATAAGGGTTTATCTGGTTCTTATAACACCACTGTTCTCAAACAGACTAATGAATTCCTCTCAAAGTACCGTCCAAAGCAGGTGGAGCTCATCCTAGTGGGACAAAAGGCCATCGACCATTTTAAAAAGCGCAAACAGTGGACAATCCGCAGTTCACTCAACCACGTGAGTGCTCAGTTGAACGAAAGTACAATTAAAGCGGTGGCTGAAGATTACACAAAAAGTTTTCTGAATCATGAATTCGATGAATTGTGGATTGTATACACGCAATTTCACAGCGTTCTTACAAAATCAGTTAAGATAGAAAGAATTCTTCCACTTCATAAAATGGAATCTACATCAACCGAAACAGGTGGTTCATATATTTTTGAGCCCTCTTCAGAACTCATCTACCAACAGATCATTCCCTATTTCTTTTACACAAAAATCCTATCAATGCTATTTGAGTCTCAAGCTTCCGAATTAGCGAGTCGCATGGTTTCCATGCAAGCCGCAACAAAGAACGCTGAAGAGATGATTAAAAAGCTAACTCTGATCAAAAATAAAGTCAGACAACAGAGCATCACGAGAGAAATCCTTGAGATTAACGCTGGAGCCGAGGTGGCAAGATGAACATTGGAAAAGTAAGACAGGTCATCGGTCCGATTATCGACGTCGAATTCCCACAAGATAAACTTCCGGGAATCCTAAACGCTATTGAAGTCAAAGATCCAGCTCGTGGCGTCAACCTAACAGCTGAAGTGGCCATCCACTTAGGTGACAACATGGTACGCTGCATTGCGCTCTCATCCACAGATGGTCTTACCCGCGATATGGATGTAGTCGATACAGGCGGTCCCATCACTGTGCCTGTAGGCGAGGAAACTTTGGGGCGTATCTTCAATGTTTTAGGTGATCCAATCGACCACGGAAAACCTCTTTCAGAATCGGTACAAAAAGCCTCTATCCACAAAAAAGCTCCTAGTTTCGAAGATCAAGACGCATCTCACCAACAATTTGAAACCGGAATAAAAGTCATCGATTTGCTCTGTCCATTCTCCAAAGGAGGCAAAGTGGGCCTCTTTGGCGGTGCAGGCGTAGGCAAATCGGTAATTGTTATGGAGCTAATTCACAATATCGCTTCTGAACATGGGGGCTATTCGGTCTTCTGTGGAGTAGGCGAACGCACACGCGAAGGAAACGACCTTTGGCTAGAAATGAAGGAATCGGGTGTACTAGCCAAAACGTGCTTAGTGTTTGGACAGATGAATGAACCTCCTGGAGCACGTCTCCGCGTTGCTTTGACAGGATTAACCATGGCCGAATACTTCCGCGATGTGGAACGACAAGATGTTCTACTTTTCGTCGATAACATATTCCGTTACATCCAGGCGGGTTCCGAAGTGTCTACACTACTTGGACGCATGCCTTCGGCAGTGGGTTACCAACCAAATCTGGCCAGCGAAGTAGGTGAACTGCAAGAGCGCATAGCCTCCACAAAATCTGGTTCGATTACTTCCGTACAAGCAATCTATGTTCCTGCTGACGACTACACCGACCCCGCCCCTGCCAGCTTATTTGCTCACTTAGACGGTGTTGTAGCCCTTTCACGCCAAATTGCAGAACTTGGTCTATACCCGGCAGTAGACCCTCTTTCTTCTTCGTCACGTATTCTAGATCCCTCTATTATTGGACACAAACATTATGATCTTACAAATCAGGTCAAAAAGATCTTGCAACGCTACAAAGACCTGCAAGATATCATTGCGATCCTAGGCATCGACGAGCTCTCTGATGAAGACAAGCTCACTGTGAGCCGCGCCCGCAAAATTCAACGCTTCCTATCACAACCCTTCTCCGTTGCCGAAACATTTACTAGCAAACCAGGAAAATTTGTAAAGCTTTCAGATACACTCCACGGCTTCCAACAGATAGTCCAAGGAAAATTAGACGATCTCCCCGAACAAGCGTTCTACATGACAGGTTCCATCGAAGAGGTAATCGCCAACGCTGAGAAAATGAAAAATGCAAACGTTTAATCTACTGATCGCCACCCCAGAAAAAACTCTCTTCGAAGGAGATGTGCTCTCAGCGATCTTCCCAGGATCCGAGGGGCAGTTTGAAATCCTTCCCAACCACGCTCCGATCATTGCTTCTCTAAAAAAGGGCATCGTTTCTATTACTGACTCTAACAATGAAAACCATTCTATTCCGATTCCAGGCGGTTTTGTTGAGAAATCCGGAACAGCAGAAGGAACATGCATTCTGCTAACCTAAGGGGACGGCGTTCCCTTAGTTCGACCTTTAAACCAAAATCGGCAATTTTATATAATGTGAATATGCTTTGTTGGTCGTGTGGAAAACCGTTACTGATGCCTCAATCTGGTAAGCTCTCGTTTCGGGCTACCTGTGATTACTGCTTTACGGATTTACACTGCTGCAAGAACTGCAAATTTTATAAACCAGGTCAGCCTAACGACTGCCTGGTTCCAGGAACGGATTACGTTGCAGATCGCGAAAAAAACAACCTCTGTGAAGAGTTTTCTATCTTAGGCAAAGGACCTAGAGCAAAGCCCACTAACCTTCAACAGCGTTTCGACGACCTCTTTTCGAACAACAGCTAAAAGTTCCTACTTTGTAATTAAATAAAATCCCTTGCGCTAGTCTTGCAATCGGTTTTACAAAAGGAACAAGTCCCAACACTGAGCCAAACAATTGATTCGCATGTACCGTATGGGCAATGGCGTGGTAAAAAACCGCGTTTGCACTTGTAAACCTTAGTGTGATATCGACGGCATAGTCATTGTTCTTTGGTGAAGCGTTGAATGTCTTTATAGCCTTTTCCAATGCACTTCTTTCCTTAACCATTTGATACCAGTGAGCTAAACCGTTGATGATCGCAATAGCGGTTCCAATGACAGGAATACCTTCTGCAAATCCTACCACGCCTCTCAAATACGTTTTCTGGCCTATTTCAATTTTGCCATTGATTCCGTTCAAAAGCATCTTAAAAGGCGGGGTTGGAATGGTAAGTGAGGCTAATTCACTAAAAGGCTTTGATTCCATTGGAAGGCGAAAAAAAGCACCATTTACATATTCAGAAACCGCCCCACATTCAGACGATTCCATCTTCTTACCGACCGTTTCAACAAATTTTAAATAACTATATGCTGAGTTTTCTCCGTATGTAATAGCTGTATTCATTTTATTTTTCCTTAAATTTAATCATTTTTTTGCTTACTGCAGTGGTATGCTATCCCCTGCGCGATTCTTGTAGCTGGTTTAACAAAAGGTATAAGCGATATTATCGAAGAGATCAATCGATTTTGATGCACAGTATAAGCAACAGCATTTTCAAAAATCTGATGCATCACACGGTCATTCTCTTCAGTATTTTCAATACCCCTAGATATCTTGTCGCTTGTAATTTGACCGTAATGCTTGACAGCAGTTTCCAAATTTGAAGAGGCTTCCATCAGCCCAAAGCAATGTCCTATACAAAGAATAACGGCAATAGCTGATCCTAGGATAGGAATTCCCTCTAAAAATCCCAATACACCAGTAAACGAATAGCGCCCTTTGATTTCCACATAGGAATGGTTATCTGGAGAAGTCCCTTTAGAACATGTAGGAACCGTTATCGAAAATATCTGAGTAAAGGATTTTGCTTGAAATGCTTCTCCTTTAAAGAATGCCCTGTTTATATCTTTTTCAACCTTTGCATAATCTTTTTGGCTAATACAAGTTGCAATTGCACCACAAAACGAACTGTAATCAGCTTGTTCTCGAGAGCCGTAACCTATTGTTGTATAACTCATAAAACCTCCGCAATAAAAAATCAATCATATATTAATTAATAATTAATTGCAATTAGTTTTAAATTAGTAATGAAAAAATGGAAAATTTTGATAAATTAGGCGGTTGGACATGGACGGAATGAGATAATTGCATAAGTCCCATCGTCCTTTCCCGTGCCCGTGCCCGATTCGCTAAAAAAATGACGTAAACCGTAAAAATACTACAATTTTACGTAGCTCTTTAGCAAGTCGGGCAGGGCACGCTCACGGGCACGGGAGGGCAGCAGCTTGGGTTACGACAGCTTTTTGACTTATGCAATTGTCTCAATCAGTCCATTGTCCAATTCATCGAGCTTCGAATTAATGCTTTACAAGGAAGCTAATTTTAGCGTTGATTCGAAATTTGGTGACTTTGTTGTTTTCTACTATGCCTTCGATGTGCTCGACGTTAACTTGCTTGATCCCTTCCACTGTCTTGGAGGCTTCTTGAACAGCAGCTTTTATAGCCGCATCAACTGAATCCCCTTCGCTGATGACTTCAATGACTTTTACAATTGACATACGTTCCTCCTAAAATAAAGATTACTTGTTACTACTCTGAAAACTATTCATGAGATTTTTGTGGTCATGGTTGCTCTCACTGGTATTTAGTTATACATAGTTATAATATTTTTTTTACGCAACAAGAAAAGCCGATGTATTCTTATAACCCTGAGTTGTTTCAGCAATTTTCCCTCTAAGGGGACTCGGCCTGAATGTAATTACATGTCCCAGCATGAGAGTAAAATGACCAGACCGGGACGGTCTGGCTACTTTCTTTTTTACAGGTTACCCTCAGCTTACCGATACGCTCGGCTTTAAAGTAATTTCCGGTATTTCTGCTTCGTCAGATCAAATCATGTCTCTTGCTCATATCATTGGTTTTGATAGTCCTGAGGAGATCACACTTCTTCGCAATGCATGTATCCTGCATTTTAAGGATTCAGAAAGTCATTCGATGATTGAGGTGCTTGAAGCAGCCAATACGTTTGGATTGAATTTTGTGCCTTCTCCTACTTTCTATCGCAACATAGACCAAAGCAATCCGGAATTTTTAACACGACTTGTGAGAGCCCATTGGGCTCGTACTGGTATGAGACTTCCTGACTCTTATCTAAGTTATGAACCCTCTGGACTCCCATAATTGTGAGGTTTTCGCAGAAAAGCCTTTCAGATACCTCAAGAAGGTAGCCAGACCGTCCCGGTCTGGTAAAAAAAACAGGCCGTTAGGCCTGAAAGTAACCAGGCGTCCCGCCCGTGTGCATAATGTGGGATCTATTTTAATTTAGGACGCAAAGGACGCAAAGGACGCAAAGGACAATTTTTTACATATAAGCAACACACATGTCAACAAAAATCACGTCTATACACAGCTGAAACATGCCCGTGCCCGTGAGCGTGCCCGTGCCCGACTTGCTAA
>JACDHD010000109.1 GCA_013821265.1 Parachlamydiaceae bacterium
ACCTTAGGTTGTTGATTCTCAACAGTAAATATTTTCCTCAGTCTAGTAAAAAACAGAAGTGTGGAAAAATAGACATTCAAGAAATCTGTAGGATGATGGCCTATGCTTAAAAAATGCTAAAGTCGAGACAGAGGCACAGAGAAGCACAGAGAGCAAGCGGGGTTTGCAAAGCCTTAATTTGTTCTATGTTATGCTATTCTACTTTTTTTAAAAGCTGAGGCTTTTAAAAAACCAGCATCCGCATGTGCTATCGCACAAGCGGAATATTTTTTTCATCTTACTCGTTACGTCATAACTAGGTTCGAATTTCGTCGTTAACATAAATACATATATGTTTGATAAGTAATTGCTTAATAGAGCCCGGTTTTTAAAAAGACATCGGAAAGGCTAGCACTATTTGTTTACAAGCTAGAGAATCTCCTCGCTCTCTGTGCTTCTCTGTGCCTCTGTGTCTCGGTGGTAAAAAACAAAACGCACACTTCTACAACTGACTCTTTACGTCCTATATGCCTTTTTGTGCTATCAACGTTTTTGGGGTTTGTGGTAAGACTGTGATTATGGCTTCTTTTTTTTTTTATTACCTCCTACTTTCTCTCTTTGTAACCCTACCTATTGTTTCAGCGGAAACGCAACCCACCCTCGAAGAACGTCTGGCTACTCATATCAAATACAACGAAGCGGGACCCAATCAAGTAGGCCATATCATCATCGATGATCGCACGTCCGGTATCTCGCAGTCCACTTGGCTCTACGTAAAAAAAGCTCTCGATCACTACAAAGAGACAAAGCCGATTTTTGTGATTTTGGAACTTAATACTCCGGGGGGCGAAGTGTACCCTGCCCAGAAAATTTCCGATGCCCTCAAGGATCTAGACACCCAGAACGACATACCCGTCGTCACCTTTATCAATAATTGGGCGATCTCTGCCGGAGCCATGCTTGCCTACTCAACCCGTTTCATTACCATCGTTAAAGATGCCAGCATGGGAGCTGCCGAGCCGGTATTAGCCAGTGAAACCGGTGAACTGAAAACAGCCTCTGAAAAAGTGAATTCTGCTCTACGTAGCGATTTTTCTAATCGCGCCAGCTTCTTTGATCGCAATCCCTATATCGCCGAAGGGATGGTTGATAAAGACCTTATACTTGTAATGCGCGATGGAAAAATCATTAAGCTAGATAGTGAATCGCAAATTAAGACCACAGCTCCAGATGCAGATATTCTTGTGTCACCAAAGGGAAAGCTACTTACCCTTAATGCGAAACAGCTCATGGAGTACAAAGTCGCCGACATTTTGCTACCTCCTGCGAAACTACCTGCCATTTCAGAGGACGAGCTAGCAAAGGGACAATGGCCGGCAAACAAAAGTTTGTTATTTCAGTATCCGTTCTTTGCAAAAATTCCTCAGGCGACCATCGATTCCTATCGCATGGATTGGAAAACACAATTTTTTGTGCTGTTGGCAAGTCCGGTGGTTTCATCGATTCTCATGCTGGGCCTAATGATGGGATTTTACTTGGAGATGAATACTCCGGGATTTGGCATTCCTGGAACAATTGCTTTGCTTTGCCTATTTCTGATCGCTCTTTCAACACTCTCGTTAGATATCGCAAGTTGGTTGGAGGTGATCTTCCTCTTAACAGGTATTTTAATTATTCTTGTGGAGCTTTTTGTCCTTCCTACGTTTGGACTATTGGGCTTTATTGGTATTGTCATGGCCATTGGAGGGCTTTTTGCGATGTTGCTTCCCGAGTTAAAAGGTGTCGATTATGATGTCGACACGAAAACGTGGAACATTGCAGGGCAAGCGCTCCTGACACATTTAGCATGGCTGTGTGCGACGTTAGTTGTAGGATTCCTTTTAATCTTTTTAACCGCGCGCTATGTGACGCCAAAGTTTGCCGCGTGGAGTCGATTGGTGTTAGTTGGCGATGAACAAGATGCCGATCGTGGCTATATTGCAGGGGATGATCCTAAGCAGCTACCTCAGCCTGGAGCAAAGGGGCAAGCATTAGCGACACTGCGACCTGCGGGCAAAGTCATCATCGAGGATCGCGTGTACGATGCCATCACATCAGGTAATTTTATTGAACGCGGAACAAATATTGTTGTTTCCCGCTTGGATGGAAGCGTGATTGTCGTAGATGTAGATAGAGAGGTTAGCTAATGGCAACAATCCTTATTATTGTCTTGATTGGATTTTTATTTGTCTTCTTGGAATTTTACCTTCCAGGAGCCATCATGGGAACCATTGGCGGCATTCTCATCGCTCTTAGCATGATTATGTTTGCAGGCGAAACGGCTGATCCATTGTTGACGTTTGTTTATGTAGCAGTAGTCATAGGCTTGCTTGTTCTTATGATACGCTGGACGTTAAAACATATTCAAAGCAGCACAAGTAAATACAGCATCTATTTAAACAGTGACCAAGAAGGATATCGCGCCTCTAGCTTCGATCCTACATTAATAGGAAAGTGCGGGATTGTGGTCTCCGACCTCAAGCTTGGGGGCTATATCCAAATTGAAGGGCGCAAGTACCAAGCCATTTCCCAAAACAACTACATCCCTCAGGGAGAAGAAGTTGTTGTCATTGGGGGAACAGAAGATAATTTGATTGTCACATCTACCAAAAAGGAAGAGTTATGAACCTGATTCAGCCACTATTAGGAGTGGAGTTTAACATGGAGTTCTCGTTTTTATTTATCCTCCTTGCCATCGTCTTAATCATCATTTTAAGCATCGTAGGCAAATTCATCAGCTTATGGTTCCAAGCATTTGTGTCGGGAACTCCAATTCCTCTTTTCAACATCATTGGAATGAGTCTGCGTAAAATTCCTCCTCAAACGATCGTAAACGCACGCATCACGCTTTTCAAAGCGGGTCTCAAAACAATTACCGTGTCCGATCTGGAAACGCATTACCTTGCTGGAGGGCACATAACCGACGTAGCAATCTCTATGATTGCAGCCGACAAAGCAAATATTGCATTAGATTGGCGCCAAGCAACAGCGATTGACTTAGCAGGACGCAATATTCGCGAAGCGGTGCAAACGTCTGTTAATCCAAAAGTTATCGACTGTCCGCGTCAAGGTGAATACATGACTGGGGTTGCAAAGGACGGGATTCAGATCCACGTACGTGCTCGTGTAACGGTGCGCACCAACCTAGCGCAGCTTGTTGGAGGAGCCACTGAAGAGACAATCATTGCTCGCGTTGGTGAGGGGATTGTAGGGGCTATCGGGGGTTCTGAAACACATCTATCAGTACTTGAAGCACCTCAAAGGATTTCCAGGTTAGTGTTGGAGAAGGGATTGGACTCTTCAACAGCTTTTACGATTCTTTCGATTGATATCGTTGAGATGCATTTGGGAGAAAACATCGGAGCTAAATTGCGCGCAGCGACTGCGGAAGCAGCGAAGCAGATTGCGCAAGCAGAAGCGGAAAAACGCCGTGCAATGGCCGTTGCGGAAGAGCAAGAAAACGTTGCGAAAATTAAGTTTATGGAGTCCAAACTTGTCGAAGCGCAAGCGTCGATCCCATTGGCAATCGCTTCAGCGTTCGAAAAGGGGCATTTGGGTATAATGGATTATCAGCGTTACCAGAATTTAAAGGCTGATACCGATATGCGTGAGTCCATAGCGAGACCGGACGACCAACCGCCGAAGAAGTAGGTGGAGTCACACAGTTATTTTTCCTATAAGGTAGCCAGGCCGTCCCGGCCTGATAAAAGTCGTTAACATTCATGT
>JACDHD010000068.1 GCA_013821265.1 Parachlamydiaceae bacterium
GCTTTCATAGGGGTCGGCTTGACGACCCCATTCACAGTTCGTTGTGACATCGGCAAGCCGATGTTTGTGAAAGCGGTGGCAAGCCACCGCACTCCAAAAAGCACATAAAGAGTTTAAAGTTGTTCTTAGCTTTGAGGCATCTGAAAGGCTGTTCTTAAGAACGTAAAGCACATAAAGAATTTTAAGTTGTTCTTAGCTTTGAGGCATCTGAAAGACTGTTCTTAAGAAACTCCACAATAAAGGGAGTCCAGAGGGTTCATACCCTTTGGCAGGGGTTCTAAGGGGACAGAGTCCCCTAAGTGGTAAGCCACCGCACTCCAAAAAGCACATAAAGAATTTTAAGTTGTTCTTAGCTTTGAGGCATTTGAAAGACTGTTCTTAAGAAACTCCACATTAATGGGAGTCCAGAGGGTTCATACCCTTTGGCAGGGGTTCTAAGGGGACAGAGTCCCCTTAGAACAGCTGCTCCTCAACAGGGATCTTCTTTATCTTTGACAATATCATCTCGTAATCGGAACCCGCCATCGGCAATAGGATATCTCCCCTAGCGTCCTGAATCGACTCAAAGGCAGGCTCTAGCCTCTCCGCGCCAGCCTTCTCCATCCACTCAGCTAATCCAGTAGCCTGCTCCTTTGGGAACTGCACATCGCCATTCAACCACTTCACTTGCGCTTCCAACTTCAGTAAGTCTGGATTGCTCAGCAACACTTTCCTGTCCACCTCATCCCCTGCAACCCGCACGCGCAAAACTGGATTGTACAGCATCACCTTTTTCACGGTATCTGAGGTACGCTTTGTCTTTTGCTCTTCTTCGATCTGCTTGCGTAATACGACCGCATCCTTCATCGACAAACATCCCATTGATAAGATGTTTATATCGCCATCTCTTTCCTCAAAATGAATCAACACATGCTGCAATTCGCGCTGGCCAAAGCTTCCAATCTCTACCGATGATTCTCCCAATCGACTTGTCACTCTAGGTAAGAAATTATTGGTGACATAGATACGCGTATCAAAGGCGTCAGCTACCGTTCTCAATAACTTATTGCAAGCATGTTTCAATAAATCGGTCACCCTAAATAATGGAGGAGCCCCAGCATTCTTCTTTTTCAGCCGCAGCATCTCTGCAATGCGTTTCAACTTATCAAATTGCTGCCGTACCTTTGCCATAGCACGCGACAAAAACGAAAGATTTAATGGTGAGGTATCCGTAAACTTCAACCACTCCGTAGAACGAACCCGCAACGCCCCTTCCCATCCCCACTCCTCAAACTTACCACCACCACTTGTTGCAACATTCGTCTGCTTATATGTTTCCAATTCCTGTTCTTGCTCTTGCTCCTGCTCTTCTTCGCTCGCTAACTCCTGCTCTTGCGACAAATTCAATTGATCTAATCGATCGGTATGCACCTGTTTTCCATCAGAATAGGCGTGAATCTGCTCAGGCATTGGCGGTTTTTTTATTCCGGCTAACTCCTTTTTATGCCTTTCCATCTCTCTTTGCGAAAAGATTCCAGTGCTCTCTAGCTGCGCCACAGCCTTGCTACGACACGCTTCTAAAGCTTGCTCGGTGGGGATCATCACATCAAGCAATCCATACACCTTTCGCGGATCATCCTGGTAGATCGCGACTAAAATTCCGATCCCCTTCCTAAAGAACTCAATCATTTTTGAAGCGCGCGTTTCCTTCAAAATCTTGTCCAAGACTGCTTGTTGAACAAGATTATTCACCTTTTTGCGATAACCCGCGTAATTATCTTTCGCAATTTCCTGTGCTTCATTTCGCGCTGTAAAGGCGACAAATTCTTCTAAAGTGGGGATATTCCCTTTAGAGATCAAGTCGGCAATTTCGCGCGTCATGGCAAAATGGATCGTTTGCCGCTCGTTTAAATTGACCTGATCTAACTCTTGTTGCGTCAGATTCCCCTCCAACAAGCGCTTAAAGAACTTGATGCCCCGCATACGGAAAATCTCTTGCAGCAACCGGTACAACATATGCTGTTCACCCACTAAGCAAAGAGCAGCTGCATCATACTCTAGAGGGATGTTTGCAGCGTATCCATGCACTTGGTCAAAGTATGCCCAACGAGCCGAAAGAGGCAGTGTACACTGATCTGCAGGCACAATTTGACGCACCCCATTGATCATCATCATGGTCATCAATATTTCGGGAACATCCTTTTTATCCTTACCACTCTCTGTCTCCGCAGGATTTTGCATAAAGAAATCCACAGCCTGAATGTGAGAATTATCGCTTACAGCATATTCCAGCATCTCTGTTGCCACTTGTTCATTCGACAACCCACGCAGCTGTGCTCCCCCATCGATCAGCGCCCTAAACTTTGATCCTCGACCAAAGTGACTACTCAATACTTCCTTCAAAATTTTCTTCGGTTCTTTTTCGGTTAAAATGTGCATGCCGTCTGCTGGGCATTTCTTCTTCATCAAGTGAAGAGCCTCTCCAGCTGTGCCTCGATCCCACAGCATCCTCAAATGATCAGGATACGATCCATCATTGAATGGAGTCCCCGTATCGTGAATTTGCTTGTGGAACATCGCCGCAAAGTTTAAGGCGTCACAGCGCAAACTATCTTTATAATACTTCACTTCCTTCCAAACAAAATTGCGTGTATACAGAAATATTGCCGCAGGATGAATCCACATATCTGTCAAAAGACGTAATTTTACTTCTAATGGTTCATCATCAAATCGCGATAATACAATCTTAGTTCCAGTTATCTCTTCGAAGAGTTTCTGCGCACGCGTTTCCTCAATAGGAATATGCCTAACATTAGCCTCCTGGCGGGCTTTACGTAATAGAACAGCAACAATCTTTATTGGTTCAAATGAGTTAAGTGGATTATGCAACAGCATCACCATGGTCTTAATAAGCGCTTCAACCGGATCACTAATCGACGATTGCTCGCGCACATTGTCATTCCCATTATACGGCTTTGCAACCAACACATCTTTTTGCTTTGACGCACCAAAATTTACATTGACAACACGCTTGAACACCATAGGCAGCAGAACAGTGATCACGCCCTTCACAATCGATATTTCAGCATAATGCTTATGATTCAATATCCAATCAGGAATCACTGTTGCCTTACCTGTGACAAAGGCAATGAACTCAGCTTTTTTCTCCGCTGTGATTCCAAACTTCCAGTAACCACTCATCTTTTCCGCAAGATAAGGTATAATTTCTTTTTCGTAGATCTTATCTATGCCTAAAACACTGTTTGAGCGTATTAATTCCAGCAATTTCTTATGCGCTGCAACATGGCGCATACACGCTTCAACAGCTTGGTAAATTGGCAATGGGATTTGCGACGGAGATCCTATCGGGAAACACAACTCCTGAATATTATTAAAAAGCTCATGCGCCTCGTCGCCAATCGCAATTCCTCCTTCAAAACGCATAGCACGCAACACAGACGCCATTTCTAAAATGACTTCCTCGCGCTCAAAAAGATTTTTTTCCGAGCTCTCTTGGCTCGCCTGATACAGCTGATCGATAAAAAGCAAGCGCAACGCCATTGCTTCGGTACTGCGCATATGAATCGGATGCTGCTCCTCACGCGCACGACGCAGCAGCAGCGAAATCGCCTGAAAACGCGCCACCGTCGGAACCACATCGCGATTAAACGACAGCGCATGCACCATCTGCCCAAACACATGATGACTCTGCGCACTGCCCTGACGCACATTTGTCCCAAACATGCTCGCAGGCCATATATTAAACACGATGTTTCTTTCATCGGCAGCCAAGATAGAGGTCACTGCGGGAATGAAGAAGTAGGTTTTACCCAAAGACATTAGCAATTCAACAATGGAATCCTCTGTCATCTGCACTACAGCAGAGATTTGCTTCTTCCACAACATCTTGTCAGTCTTGAATTCAAAAATCATCAAGCGACGCAGGATGTGCAACGGTGTCTCCGTCAAGCTATAGTTGCGACGCCCCTTAAGCTCATCTGCAAGCTGCTCAAGGCATTGCTCGCGCGATGATCGATTGACCGCTTGGCTCACATTTTTTAAATGACCTAATGCACGACCTAACTGTTGAAAACGGGTGTAGTAAACCAAGTAGCGCGCTAAACGCATGTCTAGCTGCTGAAAGAGAATTAATGGCAACTTGGCCAATGCTGGACAATGTTTTAAATTTCCCCTCAAGAAAAAGAGCAATAGATCCTCGAAGGACACTGCTCGCGATCCTTCGGGTAAACAGCCATTCACCGCTTGCAAGATCTGCTGTCGCTCTTCCTTCAAACGCTGTTCCAATTGGCTATGCGTCAGCGTCATTTCTACATATAAAACGCTCAAACGCTCCGAACTTTTCAATCTCAGGAATACCTGCGAGCGATCTCTTGCATAGTAATCTTCAATGCTTGCATTAAGCCGCGCAACACGCTCTTTCTCTGCTGCTGAATCTGTTACTGTTGTAAATGCAGCGACGACCTGATTCTGTTCCTGTTCTCTCCGCACCTCCTGAAAGGCAATATCAAAGAAACTATCTAAAACGCGATTTGCCTCCTGATCAACAGATTCCAATGCAGCAAACGATTCCGCTGTGCTAACAGTAGGAATTGCCACTGTAGCCGCGGCAATGGAATCTCGTTTCATATATGCTCTTACGGCCTTACTTCCCCAGTATAACAGAGGCGACAACATTCCAGGCGTCACAGGGAAAAAGCTCAATAATGGTGTGGAGCTAATCATCGATGAACGCACTTCGCAATCCAAAATACCTTGTCCTAATACGCTACCCAAGGTTCCTAGGGCGTGCCGCGCCATAAAGATCCCATTCACGTGCTCAAGAAGCTCTTTCGTAGATGCGGCACGCATGGGCTTGGCATTCCAAAATAGAAATGGAAATTGCTCTATAGCCTGCAGCCAACGCACCAAAAGCCGACTCTCCTCATCCCATCCACCTTGAATATAGGGCAATAGATTGCGTAGTTGAATGAGTTGTCTGTGCTTTTTTTCCTTTCCTAATGACATGAGCTGCTTTGACACTTCCTCCCCTATCGCAATAAGGCAATAGGAACGGAAATGTCTCTTTATGCTGTCCTTTGACACAGTCTCTACTGTCAATGGGGGTTCTTTCTCGATCCCATTTTTTTCAAATTCTTTCATCTCTTTGATTAAATTCGGCATCGAGCGCATATCATAGAGATAGTGCTTTCCTAATACCTGTATCGTCGATGCGAACTCCGCTTCCCTATCAAATCCGGTATGCACAGAAACAGGAGTCGTCACATGTAGAGAAAACCCAGGAAGAGTTGTTGCCTGAGCTTCAATTGCTTTCGCTGAAAAATTTACAAAGCGTTGCGCTAGCGATACCTTGCCGAACTTTTTCTTCAACGTCTCATAACGTATTTTTAGGGGACCAACCGAAAAGATTAGGTATTCAATCTGTGAATCATCCTTCAACAGTTTTATCGCTTCAGGCAAATCTTCTTGGTTTTGACTCTTTAGCAACCGCTTTGTGCAATAGATCAAGCGCTTGTAAAGATACCACTCTTGGTATTCGGTGATCTGCTGATGCGCTTCTGGATTGCGTATACGAGCCGTACAATCGATAAACAAATTGAGCAACGATAAAAGTTCAAAAAACGGAAATTCTTCCTTCTCAGGCTCTTTTTTGGGTCCTTGCGACTCCGCTTTCTTAGTTTTTTTTTGCTTTTCTTGACCATGGATCACGCGATTTTGCTCAAGAGCCGCTAATATTCTCTGACGAATCACGGCAATGCCTTGGATAGCACCAGGAATAAAAAGCGGATAGAGCTGCTTCAATATATCTTGCGGGACATAGGTGCGTGCACACAAAAGCTCCAGCTGAGTACACGCTCGATCCGCAGCTTGAGCATTCTGTTGCACCAAATTTAATGAGAGCAAATACGACAACGCCACAGGATCATCGCTGGTTAAATACCCTGTCTGCGGATCCATGTCGTAAGCGAAAAAGGACAATTTGCCAAACTCTGTGCTCTCTTGCTTCATGAAAGCGTTGTTGATCATGCTTCCAAATACCCCAAAACCATTCAGGAATTGCCAAGCGGCAGTAGGAAGCCATTCATTGGCCGGAAGAACGACTTTAAACTCTCCCAAACGATTCGTCAGCAGCAAATAGGAAGCGTAATAGTGCAGATGGGTATTCCCCTGCTGAGGAACCAAATAATACCCTGCAAATCGCGTGCTATAGGCACGTAAATGCTCGTCCTGTCTTTCGACATGAAAGGTTAATCCTGAAGAGACCAACACGATCTCTTTAATCTGCGTTCCATGCTCCTGAGCAAAACAGCGAATATCCGACTCAGGACAAAATCGATACAGTGAGGAATGCACCTTTTTAACAACGGCACTATCTAAAGACATATGCGAAGAGGATTGCTTGATGGTCAGAGCTCCATCCTGCGCCTCTCTCACAGAAAATCGATAAATTAACGCCTTATCAAACTCGCGGTAACACAGCATCTCCTTATCTGTAGCTGAGGTCTCCTCAATCCAAAACTTCATGTGATTGACGTCCCATGGAACATTCAAATCGCCCCGTTTTGTACATGCTGGTGTGAGTTCTTTCAAACCAGGTGGAATCCCTTTGGGCCACGTTGGAGTCAACATTACATATGTTTTGCCATCTACAATCCGCTTGAACGTGATTGGTTGATTTGGAATAAAATGAGCTGAATAACTGCGATCGGCTGTCCGATAATGATTTAATCCTGCCACTTCCACTTGCTCAGGATTGTCTGCATTTAGCCTTGCGTGCTCCAACTGCTCCTTTAAATTGCGAAGATTGCGCGTGGTCACAGTCTTTTTGGAGTTAACACTCATTTTTTCATATATACGAGGATTGCCTATTTCTCGTAAGGGCGTCCATGTATCGAGGACGCCATCCTTAAAATTCAATACCATTGAATTGTAGGTAAATTCCCATCCTAAACCTTCCGGAACATCTACCCATTCCACATTGCTAGGACAGGGAACATTGAATAGTGATAAAATGCCTTTAGCAATTGCCGTACGCATTCTCACATCTTGTAGCAACGCAAAAATCGTGGGCAACCACTGCAGATACTTGGTACGCAACTCCCCACCAATATCTTTGTTGAAGGAGGGATAAGTTACTGATCCAAATTCGCGTTTTGTTGAAACGCCATGTGCATTGTATGAAAATACCGCCTGACAAATGGCAATTGCCGCTTCAAGTTGCCCCTCTTGTTGAGTCGGCTCCTGATCAAACGTTAACGCATACAGAACCCTAAAATCGGCATGCCAGTTCGTATCTTTTTCCGCACGTATCACCTTCCTTACCTGTTCTTTAAAGTCGGGAAAGATGGGCATTTCGCGGCAATACCGTTCACAGTAGCGCTTAACAATTAAACCAAATCTCACAGCGTAACAAAACATCCAGGGCGTTTGTTCATTTGCAGCCAGCAGATCGCCGAAAAACTCCGCAACTGCCTGCCCAAATTGTGGAACCTTTAAATGCCTTTGTAGCGCTAGTGGCCTCAAGACACTCAACGTAAAGGAACTGATATGAGCATGAAATTCTTTTGGGTGTTTCTTGAAAAAAACAAGAGCATGAATAATATCATCTGTTTTTTCACTAAAGATAGAACCACGTTTGACGTGGTGCATGCGCACTGAGGAAGAATAATTGGCCTCTAACTCAATTAACTTTGCCTGTGTGGGATCTTGATATTTCTCTTTATGGTAATGGGTAAAATTGCTTATGAAAAACTCATGCAAAAAAAATTTAGCCTTAGTTTGATGGCGCTTAAACAAACGCTCACCAATCTCTTGCATCTCTTGCTTCCCTCCATTTAACGTCACTACATTAAGAACCATTTCAGGAAGAGTAGGAGCGGCAAGATCATGAAAGTCACCAACAGATAAGCATGGGTCGAGGATTCTACCGAACAGAGAGTTTTTTTCCGTTTCCCCTTTATCTGCTTTAGCAATGGTTGCAGTATCGGGCTGATTTCGAGTCCTCTCTACAAACCTTTGAGAAAGCAACACTTGAAAGCGCAATAACGCATAGGAGCGATTAATAACAGGATCCTTATGCGTCAAAAATAAGCATTCGTCAAATAGCATTCCTAAAAGCTGAAAGTGATGCAGTTTTTGGGAATCCGTTGTTTCTTCTAGATTACCGCTCCCTTTCTTAAGGACTTTTCTTTGCATTAATTTTTTATACACCTCAGGATCTTGCAAACAGCGCTTAAGGTAGATAAATTCCTTTGGGAGATCGTGAATTAGGGAATTCAGTGAGATAGACCCGCGATCAAAATCTGAATAGTCAAATAAGCAGTTCTTCGCATACTTCAAAAGCTCTGCGTGATCGGGAGGATTGTTCAAATCAAATTGTGGAACAAAATAGTGACAAATCCGTCTTAAATGCTCCTCAAGAATAGGATCTTGCAAAATGGGTATCCGCTGCATCCACTGGAGCAAATGCGAAATATTGATGGAAAATCCATCTAAACCCGACCCCTGATCTCGTCGCGCCAAGCGATCCATAATGGCTACCAAACTATAGTTTGCAACCACCACAGCTCCAATTTTACTTGCATGAAGTCCTGAATCATTTAAACAAATACTCAGTTTGATCAACGAATCCAAACACTGTTTTGGATCTGCCACTTCATCCCAAAACTTATCTCCTTGCTCAAACAGACACTTAACCTGAGCACACACGACGTGCGCAACGACGGAAATTTCTATTGTCTTCCTAGCCCGTTCGTCCTTGTCTAACTCTTCGGCTTGTTCAACCCACATCTGAAGCATATCAACAATCTTATGGGGTGCAATGCGATCAGTTACGGAAGGCACTCCGATATGTGTGTCAATGGAGGCACCAATCATATCTGTCTCTAACTTATTCTGATGAGCTCCCCAGCCTAATGTATAATGTGACCGATTCGCAAAATAAGTGCTCTCACACACAGGCGCTTTATCTAATCCCAATTGCAGCTCTTGCTTGCCTGTCAACGCCTTGGTCCACTCGTGAACCGAAGTGCGCCACGTACCCATCATTGCTTTCAACGCAGTGGCATCCTCTGGATTACACAGTAACTTCAACAAGATGTTAAAGGTAACTTCCGCCAGAAATCTCTGCACCTCTCCCATAAAGGCCACATACCACCTCTGAATAAAGGCAGGTGTCACACATCTCACAGCCCATCTCAAAGCAGGGTTGAACAAGATCTTAAAGCCAAATTTCCACACATCCGTCAATAGAAGTACAAGCTGGAATAGCGACAGCGCAATCTGCACATAGGCATTCATCACTAGCGTACCAAGCCAGCCACGCTTGGAAGTCACAACTAAACTACCCAAGACAGATTTTGGAGCTACCGTTGGAGTAAGCGTTCCAGGTTTTTCTGTAGACTTTGGCTTCGGAGCCACTCTTGGCTGTACCTGTGCAGCATCAGAAATGGTTTCCAAAAACTCCTCAAACTCCGATCCCAGTGCCCAGCACAATGTTTCCTTATGCTCGATCAACACATCTGTCGACACACCTTTCTCAGCTAACATTTGAGCAAATTTCTCAGCAATAGACGCTGGGGCTTGGCTGGTTTGTATCGTCATTTGCCCAATAAAACTTTCCTGTTTCTTCTGCTTTCTAAACGCCTCAATTGCAAGTCGAACTTCTGTAAATGTGGCTTCGATCGGCTCGTGAGAAGATAGCGCTAGCTTTCCTTTGACTTCATTATAACTTTCTTGCAGCTTACTTAAGGCCTCATCCACAGAATCACAAGTTGCCTGATCCGGCATCGTCAACAGCTGTGTCTCTTGATTGACAAATTGACGACATAAACCCAATAAGCCCTCAAGCTGCATCTCAAAGATAGCGCGCTCTTCCTGATCGCTATTCAACACCATCAGCTGACGCAAATACATATCTGAAGTTTGTGTGACATCCACCTCACGCAATGGAGCTTGTGGTTTACTTTTCTTCCCCTTCAGGGTACTAAGTAATCCGGTTTCTCCAAAAATATCTTCCGCGCGAGAAACAAATTTAGGATTGCGTCTAGGCTCAGAGTGAAACGTCAACAAGCGATAAAAGAAGTCTGAAGACGCCATCAGTTCGCCAGGAATATCTTCTATCCGCATGGGCCACTGAACCTTTCCAGTTTCCGCATCCCGCGGATGGTACTGCAAGGCATCACCAGTGCTATACACAAATAGCGTGTAATCCCCATCACTTTGTGCAACCACCTCTAACACATAGTGTCCGGATGCAAGACCTCCCGATAAGCCCGCCATATCTAGCAGTGGACGCGGCACAAGCTCAGTAAACCCCTCTAAAAATTGTGTAAGCCCCCCAAAAATGCGATCATTTACAGTTCCAAGTGGCTGCTCGACATATGCATCTAGAATCTCACCGGCAGCCTTTTTGACTGACTTTTGAACTCCATCTTTTTTCATCTTAGCAGCTATCTGCGCCGTAAATAACAAGGCTGTTCTGGTGTCGTCATTTTGGAATTCTGCAGCAGCACTTACAAACCCAGCTTGTATCCAGCTCTCCAACCCCTCTCGCACAATTTTCGGCATCAATGCCCCTACACGACCAAGTGAACGTGTTTCGTCGGGAAGTAAAGCAGAAGTAAACATCCGATTCAATATTGCTGCTTCCTTAGGCAATTGCTCACATTGCTGCTCAAGACCAGTTCTCAGGGCTTCTTGAATCATCGGAATCACTTCTGGAAGGACACCACTTTGCAGCGCATTCATCACATAAGGAGGGAGTTTTTTTGTCATTTCCTTAGGAATGCGTTGCAACAAGGATTTCATCGTTTCCAAAACCGGGGCTTGGCTTCCGTAGCGTCCGGTAAAAGTCCACGTTTTTCCGGGGTTAAGACCCAGGACATCTAAAAAGCACTGATGCGCCACCCGTTTTAATGCAGCATGGTGTTCAGCAGGCTCTAGAGCCGCTTTTCCAGGAAAAATGTGACTATCAATAATGTCATTTATTGCTTTTCCCCTCTCCAATAACTCCATGCATTCATGTCGATGTTTAGCAACGTATTCTGCATTGGGGTGAGCATCGATAAATCTGGTTAGGGCGGCAAAAAAGGCTTCAGGACGTTTTTTCTGAGCAAATAGAATTTCAAAGGCATCGAGATCGATCGCCGGCGATTTATCCTGACGATGCAGCAGGGAGAACTCTCGCATCTCTGCTGTTTGCAGCTCATCCTCTTTTTGCTTAGCTTCCCTTGCGCGTTTTAGATCGGTAGCAGCCGAAGCAAAGGAAGGAGCCTCCTCAGCCGCAGGATAGGAAATGCTAGTTGCTGGAAGGGTTTGCAGTCCTTTATGCTTCTGTGCGAAATCAATAAGTTTTAAGCCATCGTCGAGAGAAAATAAGGCATTAAACGTTTTTGCATCTTTCTGGAGAGTGGCCACGGCTCTTGCAAAGGCCAATTTGACGTGATTGAGTCTCTGATTGCGCTGCTTTTTGCGATGTAAAATGAGGGATAGACGGCCGTGTAGGGAATCGAAGGGCACAACCCCGAAACCCCATAGTTTGGGGACAAACAATTTGGTCATTTCCGACTCGAGAGTGCGCTTAACCTGACGTCTCTGAACCAATGTACTTAAAAGTGCTTTTGCTTCTGATACATTCATAAAGGGGTAAACAATTAAATTATTTCTATAAATTTTATCATAAAACTCTTAAAATGTAAATGTTAATTTATAAATAACGAATAAATCATGAACCAATTTTTGATTACCTTGTTTTCTGTTCTAAAAAATAAGGAGAATTGGACTGATTGAGAAAAATTGCATTAGTCGTCCCTATGTGGTAGCCTCTTATGCATTACCGCATTTCACTGCCCAAGAACTGTACTGGATGACAAGGACCTAAACGACTGTTCTTCGCTTTTGGAGTGCGGTGGCTTGCCACCGCTTTCATAAACATCGGCTTGCCGATGTCACAACGAACCGTAATGGGTTCGTCAAGCCGAACCCTATGAAAGCGGTGGCAAGCCAC
>JACDHD010000007.1 GCA_013821265.1 Parachlamydiaceae bacterium
GCTTTCACAGGGGTCGGCTTGCCGGCCCCATTCACAGTTCGTTGTAACATCGGCAAGCCGATGTTTGTGAAAGCGGTGGCAAGCCACCGCACTCCAAATAGCACATTCGCCTCTGCGCTTTTCTATGACTCGCTTTGACTTATGGAATTGCCTCAATTAGTCCATGTCCAACCGTTCAATCAATCACCCTGCAGTTGCTAACCCCTTGATCATTTTCACTATCATGAATCCAGCAACTAGTCCTCCAGCAGCCCAACCTGTAATCAAAAAGGCATTTGCTGCCACAAAACTATGTCCTGTCCATACCGCAATTTGTCTGAACGCAAACGGGGTTGCAGCTGCAATACCCAACGCACCCGCAGCAATTACTCCATCGCTTGGTTGGTGGTAATTACAGGTGAAACAAATAACAGCTATAATACCTATGATCACCACAGCCACACCCATTACACTTGCAGAAGCTGCTGCTGCTGCCATCTTTGTGAAGGGCGTATATGTATGCAATCCCATTGTAGCAACCGTTACTCCTATTGCGACATACCCAACATTTGCCCAGTCATTATTTACATTTGATGACATACTTTTCTCCTAAAGGTTAGTTTTTTTAGTTGAGATCCTATTATCCCTTTAAATTTTAGTAAACAAAAAAAAGTAATTTAGTATTTTCACTTTTACACTTATTAATTGACAGCAGATTTTAACACATCTTCAAATACTTTTTTAGTGGAGCTAAAAATGCCGTGTACATGCGTTCTGGACTATTATTAACAATAAGCTTTAACTCTTCACAATCGATCCAGCGGGCATTGCATGTCTCTTCAGTAACCTGTAGGGGCTCTCCACGTGCTTCGCAAAGAAAAATCAACCCAACAAAAGGTCCTTGTTGCATCTGTGTGACACAAAAAGGCTCAATTAACGAAGAGACATCTGCATTGGTATTCGGATAATCAACTCTCTTCTTCTCTCCATCAATAAAGGTAATTTCTAATCCACACTCCTCCAAGACCTCACGCCTAGCTGTCTCATAAACATCCTCAAAGGCTCTTAATTTTCCTCCAGGAATCTCAATTGTCCCACTATAGACACCGTCGGAGCTCTTTTGTCTGGTTTGAATAAGAATCTCTTTTTTTCCGTTATTCATCCTCTGAATAATCACTCCCACAAAAGGAATATACAATGCCTCAGCTCTTAATAGAGGCAACTCTCTGGCTTTACTCATACACCACAACATCCGTTGTACAATTTGTCATTGCAATCCACATTTCCAATAAATTCACTACTCGTTCTGTACTATGTTCTGGAAGATTTAACGCTTTCCTAACATCTAAGCAAACCCCTTCAGATCTTATGTATTTAACTAACTCGTCATAAGTGGTCACTTTAGGAATAAATCCTTTAGCAATTGCAAGATGTCTAAATGATGTTCTAGGATCATCAGGAATAAAAAACAGAGACTTTTTTCCCAAAATTGCCGCATCCAATACTACTGAAGAATTATACCCAACAGCATACTGAGAAACAGCTAACGCCTCTGTTACCTTCACTTTATTAGGTGCCACTTTTGGATGGTGCTGTCGAATGACTTGAAATCCCTCTTTTCGAAAAAAATCTACAAAGGAATCAAACAATGGATCGATCACTTCATACCCAGGTCCATAACCTCCAATCAGTGTCACAATCGGTTGCTCTTCATTAAATCCCAAATGTTGCAGCACCTCTTGCTGATCCACGGCCTCGATGTCTTGCTGCCATTTTTCTAATGAAGGCTTCCCGACAATATAGCTAGCACCTTTTGCAACCTTTTCAAATAGCATTCGCGTTTGGTCAGAAGGATACAACACATTTTTTGCTACCGACACAACATCCTCTACAGTAGCAAACGCCTCCTGGCATGGATCATAACTAAAATTGTCAACAAAGGCCACTGTCACTCGATCAGAATACTCTTTTAGCACTTGCTGCTGAATTTTCGAAGCTGTCCCCACCAATACCACAGACGGATTAAGTTTGTTAACTTTCTTCATTTCAGATGAAGCTAGGCCCATTGTTCTGGCTGTCGTCGTATCAACAACCGTTCCAATTCCTAAATCTTTTAATGTGATCCGTTTTTTTCCAAACATACCAGGCTTAACAATTGTCTCAGCTGTGGCCATCACCAACACGTGAAAATCTATTCCTTCCTTGTCCAATCGCTCTAAGACAGGCACCATGATCCCTGTGTCTCCAGCATCGTAAAGCACACACAAAAGATTATTCTTCTCAACATCCAAAGCAGATAGTTGAGTCAACACACAACAAAAAGCAAACAATGCATAAAAAATTTTCATAAGAATTTATCCCTTTATCACCATATGCGGTTTTAAACGCGCAACCATATTGGCTAATTGTGCCTCTTGAACTGCTTGCACGACCACATCAACATCCTTATATGCATTTGGCATCTCTTCAGCAACTGAACGCGCAGAATGCGCCATCACCTCTACACCTACGCTACGCATGTGTTTGATCGGATCTTTTCCCGACCACATTTTCAACGCTTGATGGCGACTCTGCGCCCGACCTGCGCCGTGGCAAGCGCTACTCCACGTCAGAGCATTTCCCAATCCCACCATTAAATAGCTGGCACGTCCCATGTCACCAGGAACTAGAACTGGTTGACCTGTCTCTTGAAATAGAGAAGAAAGCTCTTTTGCTCCTTTTCCAAACGCTCGTGTTGCTCCCTTGCGATGCACACATAAACGTCGCAACTTCCCATCCACCCGATGAGATTCAAATTTAGCGATGTTGTGACATACGTCATAAATGAGACGAATCGATTCAGCTGGAATGCCTAATACTTGATGACACGCTCTGCGAACTCCATGCAAAATCTGTTGACGATTGTTGAAAGCAAAATTTGCCGCTGTCGCCATTGCAGCAAAGTAATCGCGCCCTTCCTTGCTTCGTATCGGAGCAGCTACCAACTGCTTGTCGGGCAATCCTTGGTCCAATCCCTTTTTGACAAAAATATTCAACGTATCTTGACAGATCTGATGACCAAACCCACGCGATCCCGAATGAATAAGAACATATGTCTGTCCTTGTTCAATTCCCCATTTAGCAGCCACTTCAGGCAAAAAGAGTTGGCTAATTTCACCTATTTCAACAAAGTGATTTCCTGATCCTATCGAACCTAATTGAGCTCGTCCACGCGCTTTTGCCTCTGCAGATACATTGGCAATGTTTGCTCCTTCAATCACTCCATGGCTTTCCATGTGCTCAAGATCCAACGGAAAACCGTACCCATGTTCGATCGACCAGCGCGCTCCTTTTACCGCAATTTGCGCATAATCTTCATCGGTCAATAGATGTCCTTTATGTCCTCCACCGACTCCAGAAGGAACATGCTGGAAAATGTGACTCAATATCTGCTGCTTAGCTGAAGAAGATAAATTTTTAAACCGTTCAGGAATGATTGCCAAGCGCACTCCACAATTAATATCATAGCCCACACCACCTGGACTAATAACACCCTCTTCTGCATCAACGGCTGCGACACCACCTATCGGAAAGCCATAGCCCCAATGCATATCTGGCATCGCAATGCTGTGCCCAACAATCCCTGGTAAATACGCCACGTTTCTAACTTGATTCAAAGGCTCAGCAAGACTGACATCCTGCAACAGTTCTTCATTCGCAATAATAAGTCCTGGAACAAGCATACCTCCTTCTTGCGGAAGCTCATAAGTGGCCGGTGCAATCTTCTTTAAATTAGACATCGACGATCATCTCCCAACTAAATATTCCTTCCTTTTCTTCAACATCCCCATGAAAGCTCACAGCCTTCAAAGGGCATCCACCATCACAATCAGCTTGTGTAATCAGTTCATTCAATGCGATCACAATATCATCTAAGCTGTTTTTTAAAGGGATTTCTTTGATGTATTTTAAAAACGGAGGAAATGTAAACGCTAATGCAAGTTGCGCATTGAGATGCAACGTGGACAGGGATTCAGCTTTCACAAGATACGCCACATCGGCTGTATGACTTAACTCTTCAAATGGTTTTTCAACAAAAAAACTCCAAACCGGATTGTAGGTAAGATTTCCTACACTTTCATAAAGATGAAATCCCTGCACAATGACAGGAAGAGGTGCAAATGCTTGAAGCCATTCCTGCTGCTCAAAAGGAGCACGCGCAACGGACACATGAGATAAAAATGAACGTTTTTCGATGGGATATTGATGATGGCGCAACCATTCAACTAACTCTTCCTGAAAATTTTGAATCGTTCTTTCATCAAACCAATCAATGTTCCATGACACCACATGTGGATGTTTCTCTGGCAAAAACAAACAGTGGTTAAACATCCCGACCGGACCAACTTTCATCACCTGAGGAATTGTTGGCAAAATATCCTCAAGTTTTTTGAACGAAACATTTCCTAAAAATGCAAGTGTCAGATGTCTTGAAGCAGGATCAATTAAGCGTCCGTTTGGATATGTTGTTGGCCATGGGGATGCCACATCGAATCCAAAAAACAGACGTCGTGTATTGTCAATCATTCTAACTTCTTATATTACAAACAACGCCACAATAGGGGTGCGGGTAGGATGCTTTGCTCAAAATGAAACACATTATGCGGATCATATTTGCGTTTGATGCAACGCAAACGATCTGCATTACCTCCATAATACTCTTGCATGAAATTTTTGTGTCCTAGATCTGGATTCCCTACGTAATTGCCAATTGTACAAGGTGTTAACTTCTCGCGTAATGAATTCAGTTCCTCCTTGCGCTTTTTGTCTAGATGTAATCGTGAAACAACGGAGAATCCACAGCTAAGACTTGCTGTACAGTGACACAACAAATCAGAAGAAGCAGAAATTTTATAGCCTGTTTCATAAAAGACCCCGCTCAAAGTAATTTTTAGAAAACCACTTTTTAGCACAGCTTTCTTTACCAATCTACTTCCTTTTCACTTTTTGTTGTTTTGCTATGAGCAAGATAAACGATAAAGCGATCCTACCCATCCTGCAAATTTCCTAAAACTTGTTTTCGATAACCGTACAAGACCTTTTGTACATTTGTGTTGAATTAGTTTTTCTCCACTCCAAACTTTTTTTGTAGTTCATGTGTTGCTTGTGACATGTCTTCTTTCGAAAGCTTTGGTAGGCCAAAAAGCATATTGCGCACAAGACGGCACAACGTTGTCCATTTACCCAGAGGGCGTTCTTGTACCACAAGGTGTTGATGCCAATGAGGCACCGTTTGCCCCGCTTCTTTACCGCTCTTATCAAAGATGGTTATTTCAGGAGCTTCCTTATATTGATCCAAGCAGTGGTTTTGCAGCGCAGACATTCCTTCAAGTTCAGCTTGAGTCAACTCTTCAAAACGTTCCACATGCCTTTCTGGAGCAATTAAAAAGTGGACTCCACGATCACGCGGGATTAAGGGCTTTTCATCTAGCAGTAAACGCATCTTATTGTTTGTAAACACTAACTGTTTGCTGCACTTTGCTACATCGCAAAGGAATTCTTTGCCTCTTGCTTCGGCTCCTGCTTTGCTATCACCTTGTGTCGCTTTTGTCATTTCTCCCTTTAGCTGAGTAGCCACGGTGCGACGGGTAACAATAGGTGTGTAAATGCCTCCAAATGTTAACCTCCAGAGTACTTTAAATTGTTGCCAAAAGCGTGTTATGAAAAGACGTGTTTTGCTAAAGGGTACGATTTCCCAATGAAATGCTTGTTCTTGACGTTGTGCATCGCGTTTTACCGTTCCATGTACGAGGTAATCTAATCCCTGTGCAGTCCATATTCGTCCGATATTTTGAAGTTGTTGACTTACAGGAATTGCAACATCTGTATTCCAAGTATTTCGATTCATGGGAGTTTTATTGCGTTCCAATCGCACCTGTACAGCCTTAGGTGCTAATGAATGTTCAGGCATAACAACCTTAATCGACAAAGCAAGAGCTGAGTCATCACTTCCCATCGACAAAACAAGTTCTTCACCTTTTTCCTTCACAGGACAACACATAACACTTGAAAGACGTGTACATAACGAAGCCATTTTAGTTCCTCCAATCAATAATTTATGAACTATAAATTATAAATAATAAGACAATTAAAATAAACAAATTTGGAATGCTAATGATAGAGTAGGACTGATTGAGGCAATTGCAAGATCAACCTAGTACAGGTGTAATAAATTCGAAAAAATAATCACACCTGACATCTTTATTATTTTCTAAGGCCCGCAGGGCCGGAATTTCACAGCGAAGGCCAAGCGAAGCGCAGGCCTGGTAACCTTCCGCACATGTGTAGGAGCCCTGTAAGGGCGACATAATCTGGGATGATACAAAAATATGTCGTCCTTACAGGACTCTTGAGTTTTTTTCAACTTTACCAGGCCTGCGCTTCGCTTGGCCTTCGCTGTGAAATTCCGGCCCATTCGGGCCTCAGCAATGTTACAGATGCTTTTACGAATTTATTACACACTGTACTAGGCAAAAAAAGCAAAAAAGGCACTTAAAGAATTTTAAGTTTTTCTTGCATTTGAGGCCTCTGCAGGACTGTTCTTCTTAAGAAACTCCACTATAATGGGAGTCCAGAGGGTTCATACCCTTTGGCAGGGGTTAACTCCTGATTGCGATTTATAACGGGACATATTCGAGATTATTTTCTCTCTAGGAACTCGCACCATCGGCGCAAAAATAAGGAGATAATATTAGCCAATATTACCTCCTTATTTTTGCGAGTTCCTAGAGGAAAAGAACTCGAATCTGTCCCATTAGAAATCACAATCAGGAGTTCAAGGGGACAGAGTCCCCTTAGGGAAGACAAACGTCTCTTTTGCTTCGTGCCACCAATTGAGCCACGCCTGACGATCTAATCCGAAATCTACTCCCAGGTACTTTGCCAGTACACTGTACAAATTGTTTCCGTAATTGTCACCCGTGTCTAACGTTTCATACTGGAGAGTCTCCAAAAGAACTGTCACGCCTTGCTTGTCCCCAAGTGAAAGAGCCGTAATTGCAGCTGCACGTCGCACATACATGCTAGGATCATTAAAAAGGGGACGCACCAATTCCAAAACGCCTGGAAGCGGTCGTCCTTCTAGCCCTAGTGCAATTTTATAGCGCACCATCTCCGAATCGCTATGTAATCCGGCTTCTAACCAATGCATCGTAGAAATCTTCGATCTTCTGGCAAGTGCTCCAGCAGCGATCGCTCGATTCTCTTCAGAGGTATCTGACAGCATCACTTTTCCAAGTACAGCATCTGCCTCCTCTCCGCCAAAAATTCCTACATAGTAAATAGCCAGCTTCCTCGCATAGCTTGAAGCAATTTTGCCTTGATCCAGTGCCTCTAAAACCTCTTTTAGATAAGGGGTTTGTCGACTTTGTACCGCCCAAAGCACTGCATAATTGAATTGGTCTTCTGGAGCTTCAGCAGGGTTTGCCAACAACTCCGAAAGATCGATAGCGAAATTGGGATACGTGAAACGCAATGTATCTATGCTTTCATATAGCTGACGACGCCTTTCGTAATCTGCGCTTAAAATTTCTTTTACTTGCTTTTGAATTTCTTCTTGAGTGCTAGCAATCTCTAAAGGCATGTATGCAGTGTTGCTCTTCCATCCAGTTAAAGGATCAAATGGAAATACAATGCGCGCTGTTTGTGGAAATTGCTTAAGGAAATCATTGACGTTTCCTACGTTACATGCACGCTCAACACCGGCACTATGACCAGGAATTCCCCATTGAAGCCCGGGTCCTCTTTCAAACATATCCACATGCTGAGGATAGGTGTTATTAGACCCACACGCTAAAAACAATCCAGAAGACCATTCCAAAGGGGATTGTGGATACTGCAAATTCGTATTACTCGTCTTCTGAAAGGCATAAGTATTTCCACCTTTAGTATCGATAAAGATTCCCAACGCTTTTGGTTTGCGCGATGTTCCTACACTTTGGTCAGTTCCTTCGTAATGGTTATTACCTCCGGTATTGATCAAAATTCCAACAGAACGATCTCCACCTACTCCTAAAGAGCCCCACCCACCCTTATAAACATCTTCTCCACCTTTACTCAGCAATATTCCAGCAGATAGATGCAATCCTTGTCCCTGAGAATCGAAATCGGCCAAAAAGGTATTCCCAGAGCCCTCCACAACCAGTACTCCCAAACCTAGAAAGTAAGCGGAGCCATGACCCAACCATGGAGTCTGAAAGCGATTGTTGCCTCCCCCATTATATAAAAAAGAGACGCCCCCATATAGGCTAGGATTATTTTCCCAAGGATCATATCGTACACCAGTACTTCCGCCCTGTCCAATCCCTCCGTAGCGCGATCCTCCGCGTCCTTGGATCCCGGATCGATAGCTATCATGACCTGCAGAGTCCACTAAAAAGGCTACTCCAAGTGTACTAGAAGCGGCTTGTCCCATTCCTTCATGCAAAACGTAATCGTTGTTACCCACTTTATTCCAAAGAAGTGAAGCCCCAAAGGTTGCAAACGATTGACCCCCAAAGTTCATCTCAAATCGATTTTTCCCAGACAGGTTCATGAGCATTCCAACGCCAAAAAATCCACATCCCTGAGAATATGCCTGAGCAGTAAAAGTGTTTTGTCCAGCGAAACTTGCAAAAACTCCAACCCCTAAAATGCCACTACCCTGTACGAAGCGCTGTCCTAAATAGGTATTTTCTCCAAAGAGATCGACATGTAATGCTGCGGGCCGTTTGCCTTCATTACCGCCAGCACCATTGAGAAAAATATTTTTACCCCCTAAATCAATAAAAAAGTCAGCTTTTTCATTGTGCACAACATGATCGCGAGTTGAAGTAATGAATGTGAATCCCTCTTCCTCCCAAACAAAATCTTTTGGAAGGTTCACAACTGCTAGATCCTTCTCCAGTTGATGCAAGTCATCGACAATAGCTCCTAGCTGACACGCACATTCTGTCAATTTGGGTAGATCCACTTTTGATGCGAGTAAAAAGAATTGGAAAGGGGCAGAACTGCTTGTGGTAAAGAAGTCATACTCGCTGGCTTTCTCTTGATTTCCAAAAAAGAACGAATCGATGTTATTTCTTAGCCATTCTTTCTCATCTTCAGTCAATTTCGATAATGCACGCTCAGACTTATGGGAAACCGCGATAAAGGTTTTCCAAGAACGATAAATTGCTTTGCCTAAGGGCTCTCCAAACGCCTTTAAAAACTCTTTTGGGACACTATCAATTGAAATTGTCTCCTGTGTTACTGTAAAAGGAATGCCCCCTGCTCTAAATACACTCTCTGATAAAGCAAGCAAGCGATCTTCTTCAGAAACGCGTTTAATTTCTTCTGAGACTTGTTGAGCATACACAGGCAAATAATAAGGATCTCCTAAAACAGCATCTACAGCCGGAGCACGTCCTAAAGGTGAATATCCTGCTTCTACATATCTAGGAAGAATGTTTTGTTTTTCAATGAAGCTAGCTAATTCAGCTGCCGTTTCATTGACAGGGACAGAAGTAGGTGCAATCAACGCCATTTGATAGAGTCCCATCACTACCAAAATGGGAAGCAACCAATAAGACTTTAACTTTTTTGAATGCATGCTAAACCTACGGTAAAAAGGGGTAATCCCTAGGATCAAACTCAGATTGATTATACTGAACTAAATTCTCAAAATTAGCTCGACTATTCTCTATAAAAAGATCCGCAGCAATACCTGCAGCAACACGATGTGCTCCCACACCGATCCCGGGCACATCACTGCTAATTAATCCGTGACTTAGAGTAGCGGCATAGTTAAAGCAATAAAGATGTTTCAAAAAGGGGGCTTCGCCTTTCTTTTTTTCTAAAAATTCAAAGTGCGGACCTAAGTAGGGAAAGGAGCCAAATTTTTCTGCTGCATCCTTAGGCAATGTTCCTCGATCCTTCCAAAACAAAATTTTATCTGCTACATCGCGCAATTCCGGTTGCTGGGTACCATCTACTTTAAAGCCAGTTGCCAAAATCATATAGTCACAGCGCAACTCTTCTTGCGTAAGCAGAACAACCAACTCTTCCTTTTCAACAAAAACGCATTGAATGTGCGCTTCACCCTTTACGAAAAAATTGCTGTAGCCCTGAACGCGATCCAACGCCTCATGAGGAGGAGGCCCTCCTGCACCCCAACTTTCCACCATAAAAGCATAACGCTCTTCGTCAGACAGGTGATAAAAGCCTGCACTCATTCCGTAATATGTCAGACTTGCTAATTTATTAACTTTCGGAACATGTTTGCGTCTCAACAGGAGTGTTACACTCCCTACACCTGCCTCCAACGCAACAGCAGCAGCATCAAACGCTGAGGCTCCTGCTCCAAAAACACACAAACGCTTTCCTTTTAGCGCGCGAAAATCGATCTCTTCACACGTGTGAGAGTAGTACCCTTTAGGCAAATCTTTAACAAATTCAGGTAGATCAACTCCTCCAAAGCCCCCTCTTCCTGTAGCTAGCACAAGCTTTCGCGTCATAAAATCTTCTGGCATATCCCCATGAATAACGGATAGCTTTAGCAGATTCTCGACAGGTTCCAGATGCACAAGATGGGCACAATTTTGCACAGGCAGTTGTAGCATTTCTCTAAACCAGCCCAGATACTCCATCCAAAGATGTGTGGGGATTTTTCCTAAATGCTGCCAATTTGATTCACCATATTGCGCTTCATACCATGCCTGAAATGTAAGGAGGGGGAAATTGTATGCAGGACCCACAAGATCTTTTGTAGAACGAAGCATCTTCATACGTGCATACGTATTCCATGGCCCCTCTAGACCAGGCATACACGTATCAATAATGCGAAAATTGAAAATTCCTGCCTGTTGAAGCTGAAAAGCAACCGCTAATCCAGCCATGCCTGCACCAACAATCACCACATCAAAACATGTAGGCTTGCTAGGAAATGACGGAATCACCCAAGGAAATTCCCCACTGGCAAGCATGGCACGCTCTCGTCGAATTTCTTCTTCTAACTGTTTTAGTCCTACAATGCGCTGCAACGTCATTTCCTCGTTTTTTCCAATTCGTTCCCTCTTTGTACATGTTCACGTACTAACCAGGCCGGCCTCGGCCTGAAGGTAACCAGGGCGTCCCGCCCTGCAAAAACAGGCAGGCCTCGGCCTGGCAGACAAAAAACTAGACCATTGGACTGATCCCATACCATGGTGAACATGTACCCCCTTTTACCAGGATGCGGGTTATAGAAAAATATAAATTGACAACAAAATAAAAACTTCATTATCTCTTTCTTTAAAAAGGAGATCTTATGAAGTATTTATACGAGTTCATTGGCACATTTTTCTTAGTTTTAACAGTCGGTATGACTGTGTTAAATCCTGGCAGTGTAGGCCCTTTTGCACCACTAGCAATTGGATCCGCATTAGCTGTAATGGTATTTGCTGGAGGCCACGTTTCTGGCGGACACTATAACCCTGCTGTTTCCCTAGCTGCCTTCATGCGCAAGAAACTAAACTCAAAGGATCTAGGGCTTTACTGGATAGCTCAGCTTTTGGGTGGGGTTGTAGCAGCAATGGTAACGTTGTACCTTAAAGGTAATGGCGAACCAGCTCCAATGGAGCTAGACTACCTGCCAGCACTTCTTGCAGAGTTTCTATTTACCTTTGCTCTTTGCTTTGTTGTACTGAATGTCGCTACAGCACGTGCAACAGCAGGTAATTCCTACTTTGGCTTAGCAATTGGATTTACTGTTCTTGTTGGAGCTTATGCCGTTGGTGCTATCTCTGGAGGAGCCTTTAATCCAGCAGTGGCATTAGGCATTACAATCTTAAACATTAGTGCTTGGTCAAACATCTGGGTATATGTTGTAGCAAACCTACTTGGTGGTGCAGCAGCAGCTCTTGTTGTTAAGGACATTCCTTAATCGCTAATTCGCTTTTGGAGTGCGGTGGCTTGCCACCGCTTTCCCAAACAGGAAAAGTCCAAAGCTTGTGAAAGATGAGCAAGCTAGGAAGATCGTTTTAGCCAGAATTTTCCTATTACTACCATCTAAAAACCATATGAACATTGTGATTATCCTGTTCGCCAAAGGCGATCATGCATATCCTGTTCTCATTGCTCTTTTTGTTTTGCACTGTACCTAAGGCTTGATTTCGAAGCGGAATGCGCGAAACTCTGTTGTACCAGTATTTGTATAAGCAGCTGGCTGGCTATCCGAAGGCAATTCATACACACCTTTAGGCCAAAAATCTTCTTCTTTTGTGCCATCTACATAGTCAATAGCGAACTTTCCACCTTGAGTTATGAGCATTAAACTTGGCCACTGATGTAAATGAGAGGGTTCTTGATCTCCTGGTTTACTTACACCCCATAAAAGACGTACAGCACCATTTTCAAACAGCACTTCATGCGAATCTGGAGCTTGAAGAATCGCGTCCTCAGCAGGTAGAGATTGTGTAGTGGCTGTTTTGCCATTAAGACTTAAACCCTTCGACTTTGTAAGGAATTGCTTCAAAATTAGCTGAGATTCAGCATCCTGCATCTTTTCTCTAAATTCACTTAAAATAACATCGGTTGTGTGCTGATCTATTCCATGCACATTTCTCAAACAGTCCTCTAACTCTCTATTTAGGGTCATTTGTTCATGTTCGTAGCTTTTTGTTTGCGCCTCGTTTGCCACAACACTTCCGTTGCTCATAACACAGCTTACACATAAAAGTGCGCTACTTATTCCTTTCATCATTCGCAACATACATTCCCCCTAAATAGAGTGTTTTCTGATATACGCATCTAGCTTCTGATGATAAAACTCAGCGCCTTGATTATCTTTCATCTGTTGTGCCTCATCGTCCGTCATCAATCGGTTTTCTTCCAATAATGCAAACAACTCAATGATACCAAGAACAGGATCAAATTGATCACGCATTTGATCGTTGTGTCCATAGCGCAATCCAATAAACTCAATGTTAGAACCAGCTAAAGCAGCATTAACGGCTTCTAAAGACTTTCTTGAATCATCAATCATCACGACTCTTGAAAACTTTGCATTATCTTTTACAAAAGTGCTCACCGCTTGCCCGATCGGATGTCCATTGGCAAATAAAATGCCATACACAAATCCATACTGACTGAACTTGCCCTGTACAGGCACCTTGAAGTAGATGAATGTCTTCTCAAAATCAATTCCAAGGTCCTTTAGATGCTTACTGGTCACACCCGCAAAGTTTTTTGCAAATGGAGTGGACATTTCCTTCTCAGTCACAGCAAAAACAGGAATTCGTTTGGCTTGCAATTCAGCAATGAAATTAGAAGCTCCTTCTTCAACTGGCTCCTTAGGAACTTGGCTGACAATCGTGCTTGTCACTCGATTCACCAAACGCGTCCCACTTGCATCACTTATTAATGCCTTCACTCGATCGGCAAAGTAATCTCTCCAACGTTTGTCTGATAAGGTTGCTACCGGAGCATACAGGGTCCCGTTCACGTTAAATAACACCAACGCTGTCGGAAGCACATACTGGCGCACCTGTTCGACACTATTTGTCTCAATAATTTCACCAAAACAAAAAGCGACCGGAAGCATACTCAGGATGATCAAATACTTAATTCGTTTCATTTTTCGTCTTCTTTATTTTGGTATTGATTCCACAATTCACGATCGATTAACACCAACTCGCCATCACTAAATTCGCCTGTAAACGTCTGTAACGGAAACGCAAAAGTCTTTCCGGTTTCATCTACGTAGGCTAAATTTTTTGTAAAAACATAGTTGGCAAGCAACGGGTTCCAATTGCGAATCTCTTTGAGCGGTTCCACTTTTTCCTGATCCAAAAGCCCCTCTTGGGCACAAATTTCATAAGCATCTTTTCTGGGCTTAATCAAATTTGTAAACGGATAATCGGATCCATAAATCAATCTCACACAACTTTCACCTGAACAGTTTAACAAATGTCTAATAAAATCAGGTCCATAATGTGTTGTGACGGCAGCTAAGTCTCCATATAATTTACCCGTCCACTCACCGGTTTTGTTCTTCTCACGCGCTTCACGCGCTAATCGCAAAAAAAGTTCATAGCCAGGAATTAATGTGCGCTCAGGACTATCTAAATCAGGAATGTTATCGCTATGTCCACAATGCGCTAAGATGACATTTACTCCCATCTGAAGCGCCTTTCTAAAACGCAATGGATTTCCCCAATCAACCCACTGTTCGTTCTCTTTATCAGTCGGAATGGTGTGCTCAGGGCCAGCGTGAGCAATTAATACCATTCCCAACTCGCGCATAAGAATGTAAAAGCGATCGATCGCTTCAGAATCTGGAGGAATACTTTGTGGCGGCATCCACTTAACCAAACAAATGCCCTTTTGTCTTGCTGAAATAAGCTTCTCTTGCCATTTTGGATCAAATGGATGAACCGATACAGCAGGAAAAAGTTCGGAATCGTCAGAAGAAAAGGTCAAGGCAGTTTTCAGCGCAGCTTGATTTGCTAAATACGATCCCGTATTTTTCCAATCAACTTCTCCATCTGGTGTAAAGGCTTGATGAATTGGCAACACAATGCCCTCTAGTTTAGGAAAATGCGCTGCATACAATTGCAGACGTCGACGTGCTTCCTGAGTAGACCCTTCTGGCGATGTCATTCCTGCAGCGTAGCGCAACACCATAAAGGTGAAGTAATCCATCCACGTTGCAATTCCCAACGCTGCACTTTTTGGATTTAAGTAATTACCCTCATCATAGCCAAGATTATGCAAGTGCATGTCGTACACTTTAGGCATATCCACAAGGCTATCGTAGACCAATTGCTGCGCCTCTAGCGAAAGAACAGCATCGCCGTAAGGTCCTTGAACCAATAGTTTTTGAATATCGAAACGGGCAAGATTTTGTTCTAACTGATTTTGAGTAACGTCACCATGTACGATGACGCCCATACGACAGGCGACATACCCTAACATCCTGTCTAAGCGCCCTTCAGCATGCGCTTTATAGTACTGCTTTACTTTTTCTGAGTCCCCTTGAGCCCATGCTGGAATGGTTTTAGAGTCTTCTTTCCACACTTCAACAGCATATTCTTCTGATAAAGTTCCGTCTAGTACTGCTTGTCGCAGTTTAATGGCTTCCTGATCGTACTCTGAATGGGATGCGTGCGCTCCCAAAGTCAATGACACACCTGTCATCAAGACCAGAAATATAGTTCTCTTTAATAGCATACACATAAATCATAACTCGTTGTTGTACAAAGATTTATATTAAGATACCAGCATTATGATACTTTTTCAATTCCTTATTCCAACATTTCAGCTCGATGCACAATGGCCCGAGCCATTCCTTTAAAAATCAATACATGGACGGGAAACAATGCATACCAATACAACCTTCCCAAAACCCCTTTAGGACGGAAAGAAGCGATCTGTTTTAAAACAGATCCATCTGAAGTAGATATTACACGAAACTCCAACCACGCTTCTCCTGGTAATTTCATCTCCGCATAGAGTAATAAATGTCCATGCTCGCGGTCTGCGATAATCACTCGCCAAAAATCCAAAGAATATCCGGCTCGTAGCTCATTAGGATGTGCACGCCCACGCTTTAACCCAACGCCACCAGCCAGCTTGTCCAAAAAACCCCTTAAACTCCACGCCCAATTCATGTAATACCAACCATTTGCTCCACCAATTGACCAGATGGCCTGAATAAGGTGATTAGCTGAAGCAGAAGTCGTTATCTTACGCTGGTCTATGAGACATCCTTGAAGAGGAACTTGTGCCAGCTGACCTAGCTTCGACTCCAATTGACCAGAAATCAAACTATCTTTCCAGCTTGGAATTAACGAATTTTGTTCAATTACATCCAATGCCTTTTTAACACTCTGGACATAACCCAAGTTATCGTGGGGCAAAATGTCTTGAATGGAATTTTCTGAACAAATCGCTTCATTTTTGACACTATCAACCAAAGAAGAGGCTAAAAGGAAATTGACTGATGTAACAAAGTAAAGCCAATAGGATGAGAGCTTAGGCGTTAGTACCGGCACCACAAAAATATGACGCTTTAATTTTCTGACTTGTGCATAGCTCAAGAGCATTTCTTTATAGCTTAGAATATCGGGTCCTCCAATATCAAAGATCCGATTGCTACACTCTTTTTTACCGATGACCGAATTCAGATAGTAGAGCACATCCTGAACTGCAATGGGCTGACAGCGTTGCTTAACCCATTTTGGAGCGATCATGATGGGTAGCTTTTCTGTCAGATCTCGTATAATTTCAAAAGAAGCACTACCTGAACCAATGATGATACCAGCGCGTAAAATGGTATAGGGAATGCCACTTGCACAAATTAACTTTTCCACATGGTAACGCGAAGTGAGATGTGGTGATAAGTTTTTGTCGCTAACAAGTCCGCTTAAATAAATGATCTGCTTTGCAGATGTACTAGAAAGCTTTTGAAGAAAATTAAGAATAGATTTCGATTCCAAATCAGCAAAATCTCGACGAGAATCACTCATCGAATGCACAAGATAAAAAGCCACATCGATATCCGTAGGAATTGATTCCACAGAAATTTGATCTAAAAGATCCAGTTCTAAAATGGTTAAATGGGAATGTGAAAAAGGGAGAGTGTAATTTCCTATATTTCTTACAGCCGCAACAACATGATGTCCAGCTTCAAGCAAAATAGGTAAAAGACGAGCGCCAATATACCCATTAGCTCCCGTCAGTAGTATCTTCATAAACTCTCATCGTTTTATACTAGGGTCTTCAATCCAATAATTCCAATGACAATCATACTTAAACAGGCAATGCGGATAACGTCTTTTGGCTCACCCAAATAAAACATCCCTATCAAAGCCACTCCAACAGCACCAATCCCCACCCACACAGCATAGGCAGTACCCATTGGAATCGTTCTCAATGAAGTTGAAAGACAAGCAAAACTGATCGCCATTGCCGCTAAGGTAATTGAACTAGGATAAAGTTTAGTAAAGCCTTCTGTGTATTTTAATCCCACTGCCCACACCACTTCCATTAATCCCGCAATAATCAAAAGCATCCAATCCATTCTAAACTACCTCTTAAACGCTATTATTTATTACGGTGCTAATGCAGAAAAGGAATGACTCACTAGCTTCCAACCCTGTCTCGAGTGTTTCCAAACACTTAACTTTTCTCCAGAAAGGATTCCCAATCCCTTATACGTAAATTCATACGTGACCACCATGATGTCTTTATTCTTAGTGGCAATTATATGCTTTAGAGCAAACTCATTGACGACAGCTTGATTCAAAATCTGTAAATACTGATCACGCGATAGCGTACCTGTCGGGCCACTTCCCTGAAAAATTGTTGATATGGCTCGTGCATAGACGGGTTCGTTTTGATTTTGTACCTGTAGCCAAAAACTGGTCTCTAGTTCATGCGCCAATAGCAAGGCATCGCGCTCTTGATAATTTTCAGCGCTTAGGCTACCAACACAACTGATCAACATGAGAATTGCAATCTGCAAAAATTTCATAAACGCCTCCGGTAAATATGAGTAAACGTTTTAGACTTTTTTTGCACAATTGTCAAAAGAAAGTTAATTCAAAGTGCTTCGGCGTTCTCACGATTGCGAAATACGTTTGCATGCAAACCAAAATGCATCAACATCCCTCCACATCTCAAACCTGCGGTTGCAGAGCCTGAAAGAAACAGTAAGGCTTCCTTACTTACGCGTAGCGCTAATGCGGGTAATACACCTACGCTTCCACTGATGATCGAGCTGTAAAGACAGCGTAAAGATGCATAATAGGTATTGTCCAAAAATTCAAAAGATTCAAATTCTTTAATTGAAGTTTTATCCATAATCAAATGCGCAAACATGACGAAAACAGCTCCTACAGCACTGCAAACAAGAAACACAATTGGATTAATCGTCGCATGCTTCAACGTGTGTGCTGTGTCAATAACCGTAACAGCAGTTGCAAGCGTCGTGATGCCGGCACTTCCAATATTTGTCCCTAAAAATTGATAACCTGGTATTTCCATTGTTCCCCCTGTAATTAATTATTGTTTAATATGTTACACGTTTAATAAATATTTAACAAGATTTTATGTAAAAAACACGTTCTTTTATAATTGTCAGAATTGCTTTTGAACCTAAGTAACTACAGTTATTTTTCCTATATGGTAGCCAGACCATCCCGGTCTGGTCGTCCTTTTTTTTACCAGGCCGGGAGGGACGGCCTGGCTACCATATAGCAAGCCATCCCGGATCACTAAAGTTACTTTCCAATGTTAGAGGCTTTTTCCGCTAGGGGGCTCCAAATTTGAACATAACCCACGTTCGTTTTCTTCCTTTTCAAAGCGACACACTTTGTGTTAATTAGTTATTTTAGGAGGCCTCCCTATGCATGCGTTCCGTATGTTGGTACTACTAAGCTTTCTCACAGTAAAGACACTGCTTTTAGCGAATTGGAGCACTCCTCCTGTTACTGTCTATCCCAGCAATGGCGTCTTTCCCTATTTAGCAACTGATCAACAAGGTCGCACAGTTTCCGTATGGTATGACATCTCTAATACAGGATCTCTATGTGCAGCCACCCTAGCACCTCAAGCCATCAACCCTCAAGGTCAGCCCAATTGGATTCCCACCAACCCTATCGCAACCAACGTACAGCAACCAGCATGCTCTTTGCCACAACCGTTAGGGATAAGCAGTCTAGGAAAGGCATTAGTTGCTTGGGCTGATGATAACAATTCTATTTTAGCAGCTTCTTTATCTCCTGGTGAACAATCATGGAGCCTATTTCCTCCTCTGAATTCTTCTCTATTTGGCACATTAAGTCCCTACCTTGCAGTAGCTAGTAATGGCAATGCAATCGCCCTGTGGACAAATCTAACCGAGGAATCCACATATCAACTATATGCGAATGCTTACAATGCGCAATCTAATCAATGGAAAGGGGAGCAAGATACATTAAGAGCCAACTTAGTCATCATTTCTAACTACAATCAAGTTGCTGTAGACGATCAAGGAAATGGTATTGCTGTTGTATCTGACGCCATCGATGCCATCCAAGCAACCACCTACGATGCCTCTACAGATGCATGGACGCCCATTCAACCGTTTCCTATGATTCCACCTTCTTCCATAGCTTTTGTGAGTGTCACAATGGATCGTTTTGGAAATGCCACAATTATTTGGTTACAAATCGATAACTCTTTACATACCCTAACATTACCTTTTGGACAAACTTCCTACATAATTCATACGCTTTTATCCACGACAGCTGAGGATACGTCCTGCTACGTTAGTCTCAAAACTGACTACGTTGGCAATGTTATCGCTGTGTGGCCAGATTTAAGCGATGGATTAGCGTCAGCACGTTTTTCAATTGAAACACAGTCATGGAACCTTTTACCAATTGTTCCTTTAGCCAATGCCCCTACAGATCTTTCCTTATCTGTTGATGATCATGGGAACGCCGTTGCAATCTGGACATTGGTGAATCAAGATGGTTCTAGTAACATTCAAGCCGCTCTTCTTAAAAATAGCGATGCCTCTTGGCAATCCCCAACAACGATTTCCTCATCAGATTATAATCGACATCCTCAAGTTGGATTGACTTCATTTGGGGATGCTGTAGGTATCTGGGAGGCATTTTCATCGGATTTTATAGTTGAAAAAATTCAGTCTTCGATCTATCTAAACGCCTTTATTTATCAACCACTTCCACCTAACAATTTTCATGGAAAAGTGATCAAAAATCGCTTTCTCACTGTAACGGAAAGGATTCATCGACTTTTTTGGGTTGCTAGCACAGATCCACGCGTGACTAAGTATCAGCTATATCGCAATGGACAACTGATCGCGTCGATCCCGCAAAATCAGTTGTTTTACACATTTGACGATCACAAAAGGCCTCGTCATCACACTGACAGATACGTTTTAACGGCTCTGTATCCCAATGGTCAACAAAGCCCTCCAGTCAAACTAAAACTCAAATAATAAAATGGACTTTGAGACAATTGCATAAGTCAAATGATTGTATTAACTTTCTTTTATTTTTTTTACCACAGAGGCACAGAGCAGCACAGAGAGCGAGAGGCTCTTTTATGGCTTTTGGCTTATTTGAGGATTGACTTTTCGATCTCTTTTTAAAAAGCTGAGGCTTTTTAAAAAACCTCGCCAATGCGAAATTGTCTGACGACAATTTCGCATTTACATTGCTGCGCAAAAGAGATGTTATGTTTCAGAGACATCTACAATTCGCTCTCTGTGCTGCTCTGTGCCTCTGTGTCTCGGTGGTAAAAATAGATCGAAGACTTTTGCAATTGTCTCGATTGAACGAATTGGAAGCCAGAATATACCCTTGCTCAACCTGTCGTTGCACCTGCGCAACAAAAATGTCTTCATTAAGATGAGGACGCAGTTGATGCATTACGAAAAAGCAACGCTGAATGTCAGTTGAAGATTCAGCGATTTGAATGGAGACTCTTTCTACTTCACTTTGCATTTGTATCCTTCTTATAGTGGGGTCTCGTTTGCTCGATGATGTACTGTGCCACGTCAATGGAGTCTTCAACGGTTAAACCAATATCGTCGTATGGCATGTTCCAATAAATAAAGGCTGCCAACGTCTCAAGCTTATTCATCCCTGCAGCATCATTAAAAGACTTATCTCCCCACAAAGGAGGGATATCGTTTTCAAATTCACCTTCTCCGTTCACGCCATGGCATAATGCACAGGATTTCACATACACTTGCTTGCCGTTTTGCGAATCGGCTTTATGTGTACTGACAAGCGGAGGAATTCCCAACCATGGCACATCTGTATATGTAGGAACACCCTTAGAAATCCACTGCAAATACGTAACCAAAGCTAACATCTCCTTGCTATCTAATGGTAATGCTTTGCCGTTCATGCTGCGTTCAAAACACAAATTGATGCGCTTTGGAAGATCAATCATTTCTTTTAGTCGTGGTTCGTACTTAGGGTAAGTCGCCGACACGCCAGCTAATGCAAATCCATTATTTGTCCCTCCTGACGTATTACCACCCGCAAAGTGACAGTGCGTACAGCTTAGCTGATCGCCAACATAGGCTTCGGCATATTGAGGAGTATGCAGCATCAGTTGGTAACCTAGTGTCACCTGCTCATGAAGCGCTTGGGGAGCTTCTCCTGGGTCCTTCAATGCAAAATGCAATGCATCCATCACTCTCTTTTCTTTTGCTTGCTTGCGCTCCATAGCCAACCTCGTTGGACTTTGAAAAAAACCTAATAGGGATAACACATTAAAAAGATAAAGAAGATAGACGACCCCAATTAGGACAGCTAAACCAACAAACCACTTTTTCCACTGATGTTTCATCATTGCTCCAAGATTTTATTGTCTATGCAGTATTGAAGAGCACATTTTTCCGCTTGCATAATGCAATCGTTGATGGAAACTCCATAAAAAGAACTGCCTAAACAGGTGAGGTGCGGGGATAATTGACGAATGCTCTCTTCAATATGAGTAACCCGTGTAAAATGACCCACAGAATACTGAGGAATCGCATGGTGTGCACGGTACACATGAACGGCATCAGGAGCTTGTTCGATGCCTAAATGACGCCCCACTGCTTGAACTGCCGTATTCACAATATCCACATCTCTCCTACCACAAATCTGAGGATGATGAACTCCTCCTAGCATAACTGTCAGACGTGTTTCTGTCTCACGCAAATTTTGTTGAGGAAATAAATTGGAATCAAAAATGACTCCTAAAATGTCTTCTTTCTCCTGCTGAGCCACCAAATAACCAAAACCTGGTTTATGCAAAACCCTATTGCGATATCCTAAATTGACAACAGCCACCGATGTGCTTTCAATACTTGTTAGCAAAGCTCCTAAAATGGTGTGATGATCGGCTAATTGATCCGCCAGTGCTGCTGCAGGCAGAGTAGAAAACAAGTGATCTGCCTGCATTCTGCGTCCCCCTGCTAAAAAAACTTCCGCTCCTTGTGAAGAGAAACGCAAAGCCCCAGATGAACAGTGATAATGCACATCTTTATTCAACGCCACTGTTAAGCCTTTCACTAATGTTTCCATGCCTTGCTTAAACGAAAAGACAGGCTCTTTGCGCATTTTTGTAACAAAGCTGCTTTCGCTTTCTTTTAAAGCCTGTTTCTTCAAAAAACCAAGAAGGACCGATCCATTTTTTTGTGCTGCTTCAAAAATTGAAGGAAAGCAAGAGCGCATCGATAACTGGTGAATATCACCTGCATAAATCCCCGTTGTTACAGGATCTATGAGACGTGCTGTCATCTTCTTTCCAAAATGGCGTACTGAAAAATCCAAGATGCTTTCATCCGCATCCGCACTTGCACTAGCGCGCAAATCGCGCAACAATGCAGATAGCCATAAATCTCGAGTCAGTGGAGAAAAAAGGGCTCTCAACAAACCGGAAGGCAAGGGAACAAGTGTATTGTGTGATAACAGATAACGTTGATTCTGCGAAGGATTAGGTATAATGACTTGATCCTGCAAGCCCAAAGCTTCTATCAGGCGCAGTGTCGCAGAGTTTGGATTAGACCCCCGAAAGCTATGGGGACCTTGTTCAAAGAGAAAACCCTCTTTTTCTAAGGTGTGGATCCAGCCTCCGGATCGATGCTGCTTTTCAAAAACAGTTATGCGTAGTTGATCACCGGCATATTTTTTCAAGAACCATGCCAACGCTAAACCACTGACGCCGGCACCTAAAATGACAACATTTTTTGCGGTCATGTCCTTGTCCTTGCTCTTTCCGTGCCCGTGCCCGTGAGCGTGCCCGTGCCCGATTCGCTGAAGAGCAAAGCACACCGGAGAGAGTTGTTCATTAATGTAATCCTTATCTTTCCTTATCCCTCATTCTAACTTTTTAGGAATCGGGCACGGGCACGCTCACGGGCACGGGCACGAAAAAAAAAAGGAAAGGCAAGGGATGGTACTTTAAAGTTTTACCCTTCTTTAATACACGCCACTAATGCTTTTACCGCATCTACAGGGGTGTCAGGATGGATTCCATGACCCAAATTGAAGATATAGCCCCGATCCTTTCGCATTCCATGCACGAGACGCATAACCTCACGTCGGATTGTCGCATGGTCTGCATATAAGATATCCGGATCTAAATTGCCCTGTAGAGCAACTGTAGAAGGAACAACAGAACGCAACTGCGTCATATCCACTTGCCAATCCAAACTGATAGCTGCAGGAGCAATATCAGCAAGCTGTTGTGCGTAAACAGAAGATCCCCGACAGAACAAAATTGCAGGGACTCCTGTCCCTTTAATGCCTTCCAAAAGCCTCTGTAGATAGGCTAGCGAAAATTCGCGGAATTGTGTATGTCCCAATACATTTGCCCAGGAATCAAAAATCTGCACAGCATTTACTCCAGCTGCAATCTGCATTTTTAAATACTCCAAGGTGCTAATCGCAATCTTATCAAGCAAACGATGAAAACTGTCAGGATCGCGAAGCATCCACTGTTTCGTTTTTTTGAGATCGCGACTAGAACCCCCTTCGATCATATAGCTAGCAACAGTAAAAGGAGCTCCACAGAATCCCAGCAATGGAACATTTAATTGAGGCTTCACACATTTTATCGCTGCAGCGACATAACTCAAACAATCTGCTATGTGAGGTTGCGGTAATGCATCGACATCAGCAGCAGAGCTGAGTGGACGTTCAATCACAGGGCCTTTGCCCTCTTCAAAACGCAAGCCAACTCCCATTGCTTCAGCAATCACTAAAATATCGGAAAAAAGGATAGCAGCATCAAATCCAAACGCCTTAATAGGCAAGCATGTGATTTCAGCCGCCAATTCCGGCGTATGGCACATCTCCAAAAAGGAACGCTTCTCTCTAATGGCACGATATTCTGGCATGTAGCGCCCAGCTTGTCGCATAATCCAAATAGGAGGACGTTCGACATTGGAGCAGCGAAGCGCTTGCATCATTAAACTTGAGGAGACGTCGTGCATTTTTTACCTAATTATAAGATGCGTTCAAGGATCGATTCGACAGTAAACCCAAACTCTGCAGCTAAGGCGCGATAAGGAGCAGAGGCTCCATAGCTTTCTATGCTAATCGCAATTCCATCTGCACCAATGTACTTATGCCATCCTTGAGAGATACCCGCTTCGATGCTAATGCGACGACCGGTATTTGATCCTAAAACACTGTTTTTGTATTCAATGCTTTGCTGATCATAAATCTCCCAACAAGGCAGTGACACGACTCGTACACCCTTACCCAATTTCTCCAATGCAACAGCGACATCCATCGCTAAAGAGACTTCAGAACCCGTTGCAAGTAAGGTGTAATCCGCTTTATTTTTTTCTTTCTTTATAATGTAACCACCACGCCCCACACCTTCGGCAAACGATACATTAGTACCTGCTAATTCAGGAAGATTTTGTCGCGATAAGATTAAAGCCGTCGGTCCTTTATATCTTAATGCAGACACCCAAGCCATCTTCACTTCATTTGTGTCAGCAGGTCGCATGACATGCAGATTAGGAATCGCTCGCAGAGCAGCTAAATGCTCTACAGGCTGATGCGTCGGACCATCTTCTCCCAAAAAGATCGAATCGTGTGTGAACTGATAGATCACTTGCTCTTTCATTAATGAACAAAGACGAATGGCATTGCGCATGTAATCAGAGAATGTCAAAAACGTTCCAATAAAAGGAGTGATCATTCGCGTCTGTGCCATGCCTGTAGCAATTGTTGCCATGCCAAACTCACGCACTCCAAATTTGATGTTGCGCCCTTTAAAATTTCCAGGGGACACCAAGGGAAACTTCTTCATCATTGTTAAATCCGATACAGAAAGATCCGCCGAGCCTCCACATAGCTGAGGAAGCATATTTCCCAGTAAATTCAAGCAGTCTTGCGACGCCTTTCGTCCTGCGACAGGAGAAGCGATCGCTAAAGAACGCAATTTTTCTTCTAGGTCATCTGGCAAGCGTAAATGCGACATCGCCTCAAATTCTTTAAATAGCTCTCCATTTGCTTTTGCCCAAGCGTCAAAGGTCTTCTTCCAATCTTGCTCTAATGCAGCATCTTGAACGAGTCTTTGCTTGAAGTAATCGATAACTGGTTGTGGAATAAAGAAGGGCTCTTCAGGCCAGCCTAACGCAGCCTTTGATGCTTTTACTTCGTCAGCTCCCAAAGGAGAACCATGCACTTTAAAGGTTCCTGCCTTATTGGGAGACCCTTTTCCAATCACTGTTGTGGCAATAATTAACACAGGGCGTTGCTGCCCCTCACGTACTTGCGTGATTGTCGCATGCAAACTATCTAAGTCATTACCATCGACTTCATATACATCCCAGCCATAGGCGCGGTAACGCATTTTGGTATTTTCTGAACACGATTCCGAAAGAGGTCCATCCAAAGTGACATGATTTGCATCGTAAATGACAATCAAGTTATCAAGTTGTAAATGACCCGCAAAGCTAGATACTTCGGAAGAAACTCCTTCCATGATGCATCCGTCGCCAACCAAAGTATAAATTTTATTATCTATGATTTTGTGGTCGCCAGTATTAAAACGCCCCGCTAGCAATTTCATGCCTAGGGCAGTTCCTACAGCATTGCCAATCCCCTGTCCAAGAGGCCCTGTTGTCGTTTCAACACCATCGGTTTCAATATTTTCTGGGTGTCCTGGAGTAGGCGAATGCAACTGACGAAAATTTTTAAGGTCTTCTAATGTAACATTATAACCCGAAAGATGCAGGGAAGAATAGAGAAGCATCGAACCGTGGCCAGCAGAAAGGATAAATCGATCGCGATTTAACCATTTAGAATCTTTTGGATTTTGTCTTAATGCATACCCGTATAGGTAGGCGCCAATCTCTGCACACCCCATGGGCAATCCGGGGTGTCCCGAATCTGCTTTTTGTACTGCCTCCATTGATAGCACGCGAATCGTATTTGCAATCTTTCCTAAAATTTGCTTAAGAGCTGGGTCCAATATTTTCTTATCCACGCCGATATCCTTAGTTTGTCGTCTGAGCTTTAATGAAATGTGAATTTATACGGTTAAAGCAAAATTCAGCAAGATTTTTTACGACCGATTTTGCTTTGGGTGTTCTTTTGTCCTTTTTCCGTGCCCGTGCCCGTGAGCGTGCCCGTGCCCGATTCCTAAAAACGAATACTGATGCCTAGATCACGTTAAAGAATATCACATATTTGCGTGATTTTTTTAGCAAATCGGGCACGGGCACGCTCACGGGCACGGGCACGGAAAAAGGACAAGCAAGGGCACGGAAAGGGACAATCTCTTACCTTTTTGGTTTGCAAAAAAACTCTGTCAGCTCTACATTCAGGTTATATAAGAAATCACATAATGAGTACCCCATGTTTGACAAATTCACTAATCGCGCTAAACAGGTCATTAAGCTAGCTAAACGCGAAGCTCAACGCCTCAACCACAATTATCTCGGTACCGAACACGTTTTGTTAGGGTTATTGAAACTCGGGCAAGGCGTGGCCGTCAATGTCTTACGCAATCTCAATATCGATTTCGACACAGTGCGTAATGAAGTCGAAAAGCTAGTCGGCTATGGCCCAGAAATCCAAGTTTATGGAGATCCCGCTCTCACAGGAAAAGTGAAAAAGGTATTCGAATACGCAAATGAAGAAGCCGCAAACCTCAATCACAACTATGTCGGAACCGAACACCTTCTTCTAGGACTCTTGCGCCAAACGGATGGAGTCGCTGCCCAAGTACTAGAAAATCTCAACGTTAATCTCAAAGAAGTGCGCAAAGAAGTTCTTAAAGAGTTGGAAACCTTTAATCTACAACTACCTCCTCTAGGAAGTCCTCCTCCAACCAATCCCTCCTCCTCGTCCTCTTCATCAAGCGGTAGCTCTCAATCAAAGTCCTTCGATAAAGGAAGTAATGGCGGCTCAGACAAAATGCCCGCTCTGAAGGCCTACGGACACGATCTGACCGAAATGTGTCGTGAAGGAAAATTGGATCCTGTTATCGGTCGAAAAGAAGAAGTAGAACGTCTTATCCTCATCCTCTGTCGCCGACGCAAAAACAATCCGGTTTTAGTCGGAGAAGCTGGAGTCGGTAAAACAGCTATCGTTGAAGGTCTAGCCCAAGCGATTGTGAAAGGTGAAGTCCCAGACAACCTACGCAAAAAGAAACTGATTACCTTAGACCTTCCCTTAATGATTGCCGGTACAAAATACCGAGGACAGTTTGAAGAGCGCATCAAAGCAGTCATGGATGAGATCAGAAAGAATGGCAACATTCTCCTATTCATCGACGAATTACACACCATCGTGGGTGCGGGTGCTGCCGAAGGCGCAATTGATGCCTCCAATATTCTTAAGCCTGCTCTATCGCGCGGAGAAATCCAATGTATCGGAGCCACCACAATAGATGAATTTCGCAAACACATCGAAAAGGATGCAGCTCTAGAGCGCCGTTTCCAAAAAATCATCATTCAGCCTCCAAGCGTAAGCGAGACAATCGAAATTCTACGCGGTCTGAAAGTCAAATATGAAGAACATCACAAATGCATCTACGAAGATGAAGCGATAGAAGCTGCAGCAGTTCTATCAGATAGATATGTGCATGGACGCTTTCTCCCTGATAAAGCGATTGACCTGTTGGACGTCGCCGGAGCCAAAACACGCATTGCGATGATGCATCAACCTCTAGACATCAGCAAATTTGAAGCAGAAATCGAAGAAACACGTATTGCAAAAGAAGAAGCCATTGGCAAACAAGAATACGAAAAAGCTGCCAAACTGCGCGATAAAGAAAAAACGTTGCGCGAACGCCTACAGCACATTCGTGCAGAATGGGAAGTAAACAAAGAAGAACACGAAGTGATCGTTTCGGCTGAAGATGTTGCCAGTATTGTTTCCAAAGAAACGGGTGTCCCTCTGCAACGACTGACAGAAGGTGAAACACAAAAAGTTCTTAAAATGGAAGAGATGCTCCGTTCGCAGATCATTGGTCAAGATGATGCCGTACGCACAATCTGCCGCGCCATTCGCCGTAGTCGCGCCGACATCAAAGATCCAAATCGTCCTATCGGAGCATTTATGTTCCTAGGGCCTACTGGAGTTGGTAAAACGCACTTAGCTCGTCTTTTAGCTATTCACCTATTTGGTGGCGAAGAGGCTTTAATTCAAGTAGATATGTCCGAATATATGGAAAAGTTCGCTGTCAGTAGAATGACAGGTTCTCCTCCAGGTTACGTTGGTCATGAGGAAGGCGGACAGCTCACAGAACAGGTGCGTCAACGCCCATATTCCGTTGTGTTGTTCGATGAAATCGAAAAAGCGCATCCCGATGTGATGGATTTATTACTGCAAATTCTTGAAGAAGGACGCCTGACAGACTCATTTGGACGCAAAATCGACTTCCGCAACACGATTGTCGTCATGACCTCCAATGTGGGTGCCGATCTTATCAAAAAGAGCACAGAAGTGGGGTTTGCTGCCACTGAAGGGTCTTTGGATTACGAACACATTAAAGAAAAAATCTTGATTGCTGTGAAGAAGCAATTCAAACCAGAATTCCTCAACCGACTCAACGATACGATCATTTTCCATCCTCTCAACCGCGAGCACCTCTTGCAAGTAATCGAGTTGGAAATTGTTAAATTCCAATCGCGCCTTACAAAACGCGAGATTAAACTTATCCTCGATGATGCCTCTAAGCTATTCCTCGTGGAAAAAGGCTTCCAGCCTGAAATGGGAGCAAGACCTCTCCGCCGTACGATCGAACAGTATTTGGAAGATCCAATGGCAGAGAAAGTTCTTATGCATCCAAATGAAGGCCGTACAAGCTACGTAAGCGTTGAAGATGATCATCTCGTTTTTGTGGATAAGGATGTATTTCCTATTCATAGAGAAAAGTCGAAGAAGGCAAACGCGGACGCAAAAGAAGCCAACGCCAACGAAGCAAATGCCAACGCAACACCGAACTAAAGTACGGTGTCGGATTTGCTCTGTCCTTCCGTGCCCGTGCCCGTGAGCGTGCCCGACGCGCTAAAAACCACATAATTATGTGATATTCTTAACGTTACCTATTTCTCATTCTCCGTTTTAGGAATCGGGCACGGGCACGCTCACGGGCACGGGCACGGAAGAACAAATAAGCCTAACCAAAACCCAACCCTTGACAAATAGCGTTCCGCATCCTAACATGCTGGTATTCACCATTTTCAAATAAAGATTGCAGACATGAAAGGTATCGTATTAGCCGGCGGCAGTGGAACAAGACTCCATCCTTTAACTCTCGGAGTCTCCAAACAGTTACTCCCTATATATAATAAACCGATGATCTATTACCCCATCTCGGTACTCTTTCTAGCAAATATTCGCGACATTCTTATCATCACCACTCCTGAAGAGCAGTTTCTGTTCAAACGCTTACTCGGCGATGGATCACAATTCGGTGTAACATTCACCTATGCCATCCAAGCAGAGCCTAAAGGATTGGCCGAAGCCTTTATTATTGGTCGTGAATTTGTTGGCACAAGCTCCGTTGCCCTCATCTTGGGCGATAACATCTTTTATGGAAACCATCTAGGACCCCTTTTGGCACAAGCGTCGCATCAAAAGGGTGCAACTCTATTTGGATATGAAGTGCGCTCTCCACAACGCTACGGCGTTGCAGAAATAGACAAAGAGGGAAACGTCCTTTCACTTGAAGAAAAACCGACACACCCCAAATCTAACATTGCTGTCACAGGCCTCTACTTCTATGACAACCAAGTGATCGATATCGCAGCCAATCTCAAGCCCTCAAAACGCGGAGAGCTCGAGATTACCGATGTGAATAAAGTTTACCTTGATCGTAAGCAAGCCAAGCTTAATGTCATGGGACGAGGATTTACATGGCTCGATGCGGGTACATACGAAAGCCTCATGCAAGCAAACCAATTTGTTCAAGTAATTGAAGAACGCCAAGGTCTACTCATCGCTGCACTTGAGGAAGTTGCCTACCGACAAAAATTTATCTCTAAAGAACAGCTCAAAGTCGCAGGTGAGCGCCTCGGAAAAAGTGCCTATGGCCAATATTTAATGCACATTGCAGATCAAGAACATTATCTCACAACCTCATACTAGAGTTGTTATGCAAAAAAGAGCGATTCGCAATATCCTGGTTACCGGTGGATCAGGTTTCATCGGTTCAGCCTTTATTCGCTACATACTTCAAAAAGTCCCATCGTTTGACGGTATCTGCGTTAATTTAGACCTCCTCACCTATGCAGGAAACGCCGCCAACCTAGAAAGCATTTCACAGGATAGACGTTATCTATTTCAGCAAGGGGATATCTGCAACCAAGCACTCATCGAACACCTATGTTTCGAACACCAAATCGATACAATCATTCACTTTGCCGCTGAAAGTCATGTTGATCGCAGTATTCAAGCCCCTCAAGAGTTCCTGCAAACCAATATCATGGGAACGTTTCACCTCTTAGAAGCGGTCAGGAAATTTCCTCACATCCATTTCCACCATGTTTCCACTGATGAAGTGTATGGATGTCTTGGGGAAACAGGATATTTTACAGAGGAGACTGCTTACCACCCAAATTCTCCTTACTCCGCTTCAAAAGCAGCCTCAGACCATTTTGTCCGCGCTTACGCAACCACTTACAAGTTGTCTACGTGCGTTTCTAACTGCAGCAACAATTACGGCCCTTACCAATTTCCAGAAAAACTAATTCCTTTAATGATCAATCATTGCGTCATGCGCAAGCCACTGCCAGTATACGGAGAAGGTAAAAACGTGCGTGATTGGCTATATGTCGACGATCACGCTAAGGCTCTTTGGATGCTTCTAGAAAGAGGAAAACGGGGTGAAACGTATAACATTGGTGGTGAAGCTGAACGTCGCAATATCGAAATCGTTCATGAAATCATTCATGCTTTGGCTAAATTAAAACAGGAAGATCCTCAGAAATTACTTTCTCTTATCACCTATGTGACAGATCGTCCAGGACACGATTTCCGCTATGCCATCGACTGCAGTAAGATCAAACGTGACATTGGTTGGGTGCCCGATCATTCGTTTGCTGAGGGCTTAAAAGCTACTGTGGGTTGGTATCTAGACAACAGCAAATGGTTAGACGACATCAAAACCGGTGCCTACCAGCTCCCGTCTTTTTCCGTACCCCGTCCAATGTAAACATAGGTCTCTGCCCTTCCGTGCCCGTGCCCGTGAGCGTGCCCGTGCCCGATTTGCTAAAAAACTACGTAAATACGTGATATTCTTAACATTATCTATCCCTCCTTCTCCGTTTTAGGAATCGGGCACGGGCACGGGCACGGAATTTCTGCAGCTATATCTTCCCCTCAACGAGCTGCTGCATATTTAAATTCGCGGGAGAATCGTGTATCTCCTTATCAAACTCGTCTAAACACGCTGTGATGCGTTCCAACGCAGGGGAATTGTCAATATCAATTGACCATACATTCTGCACTTCAATGGCATCACAAACGCTTTTGATCGTAAATAAACGCGCATCGCGACTCGGTTGATAGCCCAAGACACTACTTCCACGAATACCAACTTCGACTAAAATGCCTCCATCTTCAAGGGTATCAATCATCTGTTGCACAGTCAGAAGGGGAATACCAAGCTCTCGAGCAATCTGAAAGGCTGACAAAGGAGAATCTCCTTCAGAATATGCTTTGATGCAGCGCTGGAGAATAAGTAATCCCAACTCCTTGCGTGACGCCCAATGCACATTGCCTTCTGAACCATCTGTCGTATGAGACATCTCGTTCTCAATATGAGCTCCCATCTCTGCTCCAGCCAATAAAATCAACCAACTAGTCTGCAGCCACAGTAAGAAGAGGGGAAGCGCAGCAAATGTTCCGTAAACCACACCGTAATTGGAAATTTCTACCTGAAACTTAATGTAAATCCATTGCCACAATTGAAATGCTATACCGGCTAAAACGCCTGCAATGATGCGTGGCCGAATATGGATCTGCGCGTTAGGGACAAATAGATAGATCACAATGAATAAAAAAATGCTCAGCAGAATTGGTGTCAGACTGAACAAAAACAGCAAAAAGGGACTCATGAATTCCAATATAGAATTCTCTTTTGCCGTCTCAGCAATTCGTGTTGCCAAATAAACATTCAGACTACTCAAAGCGACAAAGAACAGCGGACAGATAATCATAGCCGCAAGATAGTCTGTAAACCGTTTCGTCCATGTCCTTGGTCGTTTCACCTTCCAAATATCATTTAGCGCGTTCTCAATATTGCTAAGCATCGATAAATTGGTCCACAGTAGCGCAATCAACCCCACACCCGCAATCACACTCCCTTGCGTATTGAGCAACAACGAGCGTGCAAATTGAATCGCATGACTTACGATCTCTGGCTGCTCGTCAAATGAGCGACTCAGCTGCTTTTCTAAATACTCGGCAAATCCAAAACCGGAAGCAATGCCGAACGCGACGGCTAAAAATGGAACAATAGATATTAACGTATACAGAGTAAGGGCGGATGCCTTTAAAGAATCGTTATTCTTGATGAAGTCTGAAATGGATTCAGAAATGATACGCATCGTTCTGCGAAAAAAGACGCGGATGCGATGAAAAATTGAATCCATATATCTCCTCTTTTAATCGCATCATAAGATAATTTTTTATTCTCAGGTACGCTTTTTATTACCCCAGAATAACAAGAAAATACCCAGTGTGAGAATACATGCTCCCGGATACACTAGCCAATACTTAGCCGGATCGTAATTAACGACTAACTGCACGCGTTTAGCGCGCCCTTCCCCACCCTGTGCAAGATTAGCTAAGTAAAATCGATAGCCATCGCCTGTTTCATAAACGTGATTCATGCTCAACGTTGCCTCTGCAATTTCTCCTGTCTTAGCATCTGTAATCATCACATCACTTTCATAACTATAAGGTTGATTCGAATGTGGATAATTCACTTGCCTAGCTTCTCGAAGACGCACACGATAAGGAATTGTTTGTTGCTGAGGCTGAAAATGCAACAGATAGTCTCCTCCAAGCACAGGCCACTTCATTCCAGTTCCATACCGATCATAAGAACAAGCGACCGTCTCTGACCGATTTCCCTTCTGAAATTTTATTAACAAACGTGGATGGTTCTCTTCTAGTTTATCCAACGCTTTTTCCGTTTGATGGGTAACTGTTAACGGACATTCTAATGCACACTGTCGCGCCTCGGCTGCAGCTACCTGTTCGTATAGTTCAGAGGGAATGATTTGATTCAGATAGATTCCAAATGCTCTAAAATAAACCGAAAGCATCTGTGCTCCATCAGAAATGCCTTCTTGTGCAGGAAACTGATCCCCCACAGCAAAAAATTGCTGTGTTAAACCTGTTAAGATCGCGGCATTATCTGATGAAATATCTCCTGTCTTCTGAAGCACTTCTAAGGAAGATACAAGAGGCCATCCCCGTCTGCGCAATAGCTCCAAGACGGGTCCGCGCTGTTTCAAATACGGCTCTAACTCTTGAAAGAATGCAATTCCCCAGGCACACGCTCTTCGATCACGCTCAGGTACACTCTCCCAATTGATTTGTTGAAGAACCTTTTGCACACGATTTGGAAAATGATCCACTGTTGGTGCTAACCAGCCTTGGGAACGATTCCAGTGCGCTAAAAATTCCAAACACACTTCCGGAAAATCTTCTTGAGCTTGCTCACATGCCTTTAAAAGCAACTGCAAGGGAGGCGATAGTTGTGCATATAGCTGCATCCCTTCTTTCAACTGTTTTCTAAGATAGTCTTGGACCTTTCGTTCTTGCTCCTGAAGACCCATAACAGATGTAACCTGCGCTTGCACAGCATATCCCTCAAAGCCCTGATCATACGCAATGTACGATTGCAAACTTCCATGCGGAAAGGCTTCTGTGTGTACACGTCCATGAGAATCATATGCAAAGAAAAACAGATCCTCATGGAAATCTTGTAAAAACAACATTACAGAATTTTTTCTCATCAAGGTGATGGTGAGAGGCGCTTTTCCTAAATAAGAAGTTTGCTGCGTTTGATTCTGTAAAGCTAAATGACCGTCTAATGCAATTTCAACATCTTCAGAAGAGGCATGGTCATAATATGTTACATTCACGTATAATCGAGGAAAATAAAAACCTTTCACAAGATCTAAATGAAAGTCGAGTCGTCCCTTCACAACGGAACGAGGAAGCTCTACGTTGGTTTGCAATAACTGAAAGAGAGGTCCTTGAAAAACCACTTGTTCAGTGACACTATCGGTCAACACAACATCCAAATCCTGGATATAAGCGACTCGCGCCATCTCTTCAACATCCGCAACTTTTGCAGCTTGTATTGACCACTCTTCGCCCTCTACTTTATAAGTGGCAGAAGATGCAACAGGTGCGGATTCCCCCTTAGATATGGTTTGGATCGGAATGGGTGCCATTCCACTTAAAATAAGATGATCCCCCTTGATCCAGGTTTCCCACCTTTCAGATGAGTGAGGATGCCACGCCAGCAGTTGTATATTGAGATCTTTAAATTCCTTCGATCCTGCACTACTCAGTTGACCTAGCTCACCGTAGTTTAACGGATAATCTTTTTTAACCCTCTGTGCGCCATCTCCAATCCTCTTTTCGAGAACTATCGTATAGGAATCACTAGTGACAATTTCTTGATTGCCACTACCCTCTGTAAGCGCCATTGCTCCCTGTACACCTGCATAGCTTTTTACCAAAACGCCTCCTAGAATCATTAGGAGACCGATGTGAGTGATCAAAAACGGAACATGTTTCCAACGAAAAGGCCAGCGATGTAAAGCTGAGACCAAGATATTTATGAAAAATCCCCAGAGCAGGACAATAAAAATAGGATTGCGATACGCAAATAGTGCTGCATAACGATGTGAATCGGTATGCGACTCAATCAATGTCCCTGCAATGACAAAAAGGGCAACAGAAGCAATCAGCAAAATTGCCAACTGCACGCTCCCCAAAAATTTATATATCCATCTAAAAAGCTTCATAACATCTGTTCTAAATTTGGAGTGCGGTGGCTTGCCACCGCTTTCACAAACATCGGCTTGCCGATGTCACAACGAACTGTGGATGGGGCCGGCAAGCCGCCCCCTATGAAAGCGGTGGCAAGCCACCGCACTCCAAAAATTCGCTGTTTTGGTTTTTTTGTGCCCTAAGACAATTTCCCGCATGGACTAAAATGATGAAGGAATCTCTTCAATCAGTTCAAAACTAGCTGCAAAGGCAATAATCTCAGATTTGTATTTTTCCACTATATCAGAAGGTCCCAAAACTTTAATCGTATAATCTGCTTGCATCTGCCTAAATAACTGCTTCTGTGTCTCCAGACGCGCGATCTGACGCTGTGTACTTAAGGTTGCGTAATGATCTGGCGAGAGATTCATGGCCCAAGCTAACAACGTCATCTTTTGCCCTTCGGCAACACCTGAAGCCTCTAAAAAGAGACCCGCAAAGCCCCCTCGCGATTCAGCATGCAGCGCAACGGACGATGCGTCTATTGTCGCAAATTGACGTTGCCAACGCGTCACCTGTGCAGCTTGCGTCACACGTTTTTCTATTTGATCTGAAGGAAAATTATGTACTGTGATACGAATAGAACCTACATCCTGTGGAATGGTCCATGTACACAGCGGTTTAGTAGTATCTATTACCGATTCTTGATGAGAAAAATCCTGCCGTAGCCAGCTTGTGGGGACTTGTGCACGGTAAATGGCAATGCGTTCTCCGTTTCCCGAATCGCGACCATAAATGTATTGTGTATTTTGATTTGAAAGGGGAGTAGGAGTGTTACAGCTAGCTAGGCATAAACTAATTAGAAATAGGAAAACGAAAAATCGCATTGAGAACAGATGCTACTTTCGGTTTGCAGAATAGGCGTAGCCTACATGCACAACACCATAGCCCGGTCTTTCTGACGCAATAGTTTCTTGTCTGGAAATTAGCTGTGTCTGTCCAATGATGCTAAAGACTCCATTTGTAAAGTCCTTGCTACCTAAAGTACGGTGAAGAGTCTTCATGCCTTTTACAGCAGGCTTTATATACTGGGAAATTTTAAAACTAGGCATCTTCTTCATATCATCATCGAGAAGCTTTTCAATTGATTTCAGCTGCGTTTCAGCAGTCTCTGCAATTAAAAATTGCTCATTAGTCAAGCCATCACGTAGCAATGCGCTCACATAAAACTCGCGTCTACTTGTGTTATCTCGCAAACTCACCACATCCATAATGCGCATGGTCAGTTGTCCAATTTCCCAAAGCAGTCCAGATATTCCACAGAGGATTTGTGTAATGCGATCAACAACGGCATCTTTCGATGTAGCAAACCATAAACGTGTCGAAGGAGAAAATAGAGAATGTGTTTCGTGTATCCATTCATAAGAACGCGCAACAGGGTGCTGCCCTTTTGCAACTGCACACAATTCGCGCCATGCAGCGACAATCTTTTCTGCTTGTTTCTGGCACTGTAGTGTCTTTTCAATCAAAAGAACCAGATAGAGAGATGCTTTTAATGGAGCGCCCACCACAGAATTGTTAATCATTCCATCGGCAATTCCACCAACTGTTACAGATCCCCAATTTTCGGGTTTGCTGTATACATCGAAGTATCTTTTACCAGCCCAGGCGATGTGTACACGTTGAATAACAGCTAATGTACCTGCTATTGGAAAGGGCAGAGTAGATAATGCCGGAGCGACGGCGACTTGCTTGACTAATTGAATGGAACCATTTGCCATAGATAATCTCTAGTATAGAACTAGCTCCTAAACCCAAGTGTAGATATTTAGGTATATATAAGCCATATCTTTTTACCTTGACTAACGTTCTTCCCGTGCACGGGCACGGAATGTCCTTCTCTCGAGCTTGACTTTTCCTTCCTCAACCATCTACAATCTTTGCAAACCCAAACCACAGGATACAAAATGAGTAGTACTGCTTTACCAATTCTCTTAATGGATTATGCTCAACTAGACTATTCCGAAACGTTTAAGTACGCCGCTCTAAATGCGTTAGCTACCTGTACCGTTGTCACAATTTACACAGGTGGAAACTTTACTGCCGGTGTTATTTCCGGAGCTCTCTCCGCTGTTGCCTTGATTCTGCACAGATTAACAGGTCCCTTATTTCATGCAGTTCTTAGTTCAAAAACTTTGCCTATTTCCATGGAAATTGCACGTCGTTTGCTAATAAACTACAGTATCGGAAAAATCATCTATACAATCGCTGGAAAGCGCATCGACATCGTTGCAGCAGCAGCTGTTAGCATTATCTCCGCTATTCTTCAGTACGATGGCAAAAAGGTGCTTACTCCTGAAACAAGCACATACGCCTATTTTGGCCTCAGCCTCGTTACCATTAGACTGTAAGGTAAACACGGACGAAAAGTACTTAAAGTTATTTACTTTTTAGTAATTTAATATAAAACTTTTCGTCCTTTTCGTCCTTTTCGTCCTTTTCGTCCTTTTCGTCCTTTTCGTCCTTTTCGTCCTTTTCGTCCTTTTGAGACAATTGCATAAGTCCCATCGTCCTTTCCCGTGCCCGTGCCCGATTCGCTAAAAAAATGACGTAAACCGTAAAAATATTACAACTTTATGTAACTCTTTAGCAAGTCGGGCACGGGCACGGGCACGGGCACGGAAGGGCAGCAGCAAGGAGTTACCATTGCTCTTTCAAATTTATGCAATTGTCTCTTTTCGTCCTTTTCGTCCATTGAAGTTAATTAGGCCTTTCCTTTAAATGCAATTAGCAAGGAAGGAAGCCTATATGACCACTCTCACCCCAAAAACAACCACAACCTACATCCATTCCTTTGGAGCCAACCTCCCCATTCCTCCTCTCGATAAAAATCTTCTAGGAGGCAAGGGTAAGGGGTTAGCCGAAATGGCTTCTCTTGGCCTTCCCATCCCTCCAGGATTCATCATCACAACAGAAGCATGTAATGCCTATCGGCATCAAAAGCGCCAATTCCCTGCGGGCCTTGAAGAGACAATCCGCGTATCAATGAAACAGCTAGAATCGCAAATGGGACTGCAGTTTGGCAGCGAAACCTCGCCTCTACTCATTTCTGTGCGCTCCGGAGCCCGCGTCTCCATGCCTGGCATGATGGACACTCTTCTCGATCTTGGACTTAATGATCATTCTGTTGCAGCTCTTGCAACCTCTATGAACAATGAACATCTTGCGTACGACAGCTACCGTCGCTGCATCATGATGTATTCTGAAATTGTCGAAGGAATTCCTCGCAAACAGTTTGAGCATACCCTAGAAGTACTAAAAAAACGCGAAGGCGTCGAACTCGATCTCGAGTTAAGCGTTCAAGGACTTAAACAATTATGTCTGCTTTACAAGCAGATTCATGAACAATACACAAGCAGACCCTTTCCTCAGGATGCCTACGAACAGCTATTCCAAGCCATTCGCGCTGTCTTTAACAGCTGGGATAGCGAGCGCGCAGTCCTTTACCGACAAGTAAATCACCTCCCTGAAGAGTGGGGCACCGCCGTCATCGTTCAAGCAATGGTGTTTGGCAATCGCAATAATAACTCCGCTACCGGCGTAGGTTTTAGCCGCGATCCCGCTACTGGACAAGACATGTTTTACGGCGAATTTCTTCCCAACGCACAAGGCGAAGAGGTTGTGGCAGGCACACGCACTCCACATCCTATCAACAAATACCAGAAAGAGCTCATGCGCTCACAATTGACCAGCCTAGAAGAACTGATGCCAGATGTGTACAAACAGCTTCACGACATCGTACGCCGTCTTGAATTGCACTACAAAGACATGCAAGACATTGAATTTACTATCGACGATGGAAAACTCTATATGCTGCAAACACGCACAGGAAAGCGCACGGGCTTTGCAGCTGTACGCATGGCTGCTGAGATGCTCGACAAAGGCCTAATCGATGAAAAAACCGCTGTCCTGCGTGTGCAGCCTGAACAATTGATTCAACTTCTTGCCCCCGTTTTCGACCACAAAGCAAAATTAGCTTCCAACGATCGCCTTGCCGGCAGGGGTCTCAATGCTGGCCCTGGAGCCGCCTCAGGCCAGATTGCCTTGTCCTCAAAAAAGGCTGTAGAACTGCAACGTCAAGGCATCCCTTGTATTCTCGTGCGCGAAGAAACTAACCCCGATGACTTTCCAGGCATCGTGGCTGCAGAAGGGATTCTAACTCTACGTGGTGGCAGCACCAGCCATGCTGCCGTCGTCGCTCGCGGCATGGGAAAGCCTTGCATCGTAGGTTGTGGAGCTCTACATATAGATGAATCCACTCAAACAGTAATCGCTTTCCATCATCCCCAAAAGTTGACATTACATGAAGGGGATCACATTGCAATCGATGGTTCAACCGGAGAAGTCTTTTTCTGCAAACTAGAAACAAGCCCCTCAGAGATCCAACAAGTCCTTTTATCTAAAACAAAACCCTTAGAAAAAAGCCTACTCTGTCGCCAATACTTAAAAATTATGGAACTAGCAGACAAGTACCGTACCCTACGCGTACGGGCCAATGCTGACACCCCTACAGATAGCCTAGTAGCTCGCACTTTCGGAGCTGAAGGAATCGGCCTCTGCCGTACTGAACACATGTTCTTTGAGGTGGCACGCCTCAACGATGTGCGATGCATGTTTTTTAGCATCGAACCCGAAGAACGTAGAAAGGCAATCCAAAATCTCCTTCCTCACCAAAAACAAGACTTCATTGCCATTTTCCGCGCGATGGATGGTCTACCTGTAACCATTCGCCTTCTCGATCCCCCACTTCACGAATTTATGCCCCACACCGAAAATGAACTAAAAGCCCTAGCAAACCTTATGCGCGTTCCTCATCAACAACTGGCACATATCGCGGCATCCCTCGAAGAGCACAATCCTATGCTCGGCCATCGCGGATGCCGCCTAGGCATCACCTACCCCGAACTAACCGAAATGCAAACACGCGCAATCATGGAAGCAGCAATCGAAGTTTCCCGCGAAGGCATCCTCGTCATCCCAGAAATCATGGTCCCCCTCGTCGGCATCAAAGCAGAACTGGATCACCAAAAAGCCCTCATCGATAAAACCATCCAACAAGTATTCCAAGAACAAAAAATAACGATCCCTTACTCCGTCGGCACCATGATCGAATTGCCCCGCAGCGCTCTCCTAGCCGACCTAATCGCCCAAGATGCCGAATTCTTCAGCTTCGGCACAAACGACCTAACCCAAACAACCTTCGGTATCAGCCGCGACGACAGCGCCAAATTCGTCCCCCTCTACGTCCAAGGCTTCCCCAACCCAGCAAAACCCGATGAAATCATCCACCTCCTAAAAGATGATCCCTTCCAAGTAATCGATCGCGATGGCGTCGGCAAACTAATGCAAATGGCGGTCACACTCGGCCGCCAAACCCGCCCCAAACTAAAATGTGGCATCTGCGGCGAACACGGCGGCGAACCCAACTCCGTCGCCTTCTGCCACGATATCGGCCTCGACTACGTCTCCTGCTCCCCCTACCGCGTCCCCGTCGCCCGCTTAGCCGCCGCCCACGCCGCTTTAGTTAAATAACAAACAAGAAAAAAGGGGCTCTGCCCCTTTACCCCGCAAGAGGGCTTGCACCCTCTTGACTCCCTTTTCGGTTTTCAAACAGCTCGTAGGTATTTTCAGCCATGATCAAAAAAGAATGTTTCTGCTACGCAGAAATCATTCTTTTTCATGATTGAAGATAGCCACGATTCTTTTAATCCAAAAGGAGATAAGAAGATCAATCTCTTACAGAGTAACGACCACCCCCTTCTTCCTTTTTTAACAAAACCAAGCATGAGTTCAGCAAAAAGGAGCCTCGGTAACAAACGATATAAAGAGAAGAGTAGTTAAAGGAAAAAAAGAGAAAAAGACTGTTCCTTTTATATCTACGAAGGTTTTATAGCCTTGATTTTTGAATGGAATAATTAACCTAAGGATGTTTACGTAAGCAATCTAACTATTCATGGTAAACCGATTTTAACTTGAAGAACAACAAGAGCTAGTTAAAGGGAGAAGGACTTTTTCCCTTTAAACCTGCAAAGGTTTTAGACTTTTGTTTCGCTTTTTGGTTAGAAAGATTGTATGAAATTTCAATCATGAAAAAGGATGATTTCTGCACAGCAGAAATATCCTTTTTTAATCATGGCTGAACATACCTACGAGCTGTTTGAAAACCGAAAAGGGAGTCAAGAGGGTGCAAGCCCTCTTGCGGGGTAAAGGGGCAGAGCCCCTTTCTTTCGCCCTTTAAATTTACTAGGTCTTGGTGAGTTCTTCTGGTATAATGCGCGGCTTTAACAATGAATTAGGTACGATATGCTTACGGAAGAAATACGTCGGAAATTTTTACAATATTTTAGGGAACAGGGGCATTCTATAATTCCATCTTCGCCTGTGGTGCCGCATGATGATCCTACGTTGCTTTTTAATAATGCGGGGATGAATCAGTTTAAGGATGTTTTTTTGGGGAAGAGCGAGCGCGATTACAAGCGTGCTGTGACCAGTCAGAAGTGCATACGGGCGGGTGGTAAGCATAATGATTTAGAGAACGTGGGACATACAAGTCGCCATCTTACTTTTTTTGAGATGTTGGGGAATTTTTCTTTTGGGGATTATTTTAAGGTTGACGCCATTAAATTTGCTTGGGAAGTCTCTACAAAGGTATTTCAGCTGGATCCAAATCGCATATGGCCGACTGTTTTTCGCGATGATGATGAAGCGTTTGAGATGTGGAAAAAGTATGTTCCTGCTGATCGCATTACGCGCTTTGGCGAGAAGGAAAATTTTTGGGCGATGGGTGATACAGGACCGTGTGGACCTTGTTCAGAACTGCTGTATGATCGTGGAGAACATTACGGTAAGGGGAAAAATCCGAGTGAAGATCCAGATGGAGAGCGTTTTCTTGAATTTTGGAATTTGGTTTTTATGCAATACAACCGCACTGCTGCGGGTGTGATGGAACCGCTTCCAAAGCCTTCCATCGACACTGGAGCTGGTCTAGAGCGCGTTGTTAGTTTAAAAATGAACGTTGAAAGCGTTTTTGATACGGATGTGTTGCGCAGTTTGATTGCCCAAGTGGAACAGATCTCTGGGGTTAAATATGACCTTAACGACGCTGTGCGTTCTCCCGCTTTCCGCGTGATTGCCGATCATCTGCGCTGTTTAGCATTTGCGATTGCTGACGGGGTGCAGCCTAGCAACGTCGATCGCGGCTATGTTTTGCGCAAAGTGTTGCGTCGCGCTGTGCGTTATGGACGCACACTTGGACTAGAGGATCCTTTCTTGGCTCGCGTTCTCCCTACTCTTATAGAAACGATGGGTACTGACTACCCAGAACTCAAAAAAGCACAAGGTCGAATTACAGAAATTTTGACCACTGAGGAAGAAGCATTTATCCGTACGCTACGCCGCGGTGGCAATATGCTAAATCAGATCATTGAAGATGCTAAAAAGCATGGCAAGCGTATCAGTGGAGAAGATGCTTTTAAGCTTAAAGATACTTATGGCTTCCCCGTCGAAGAAATTTTGCTAATTGCTATAGATGCCGATCTATCGGTAGATACAGAACGCTACCAGGTCCTTGAAGATGAGGCGAAGGAACGCTCACGCAATGCTCAAAAGGTCTCTCAGCAAGTCGCCGTGGAAAGCATCTTCGCTGAATATTCTAAAACGCATGCAGCTTGCAAGTTTTTAGGATTCACACATCTGCAATCAGAAGGCAAAGTCACAGCTTTAGTGGTCGACGGAAAATTAGTTGAAGCTATCCAAGCAGGCGAAGAGGGCTGGATCATTCTAGACCAAACACCTTTCTATGCTGAAATGGGAGGTCAAGTGGGTGACCTTGGAACCCTAACTGAAAAAAATACATCCTTTAAAGTAACCGACTGCAAATCTCCTTATAAGAGCATCATAGCCCATCTAGGAATCCTTGAAAGGGGTTCTGTGAAACTGGGGGACACCGTGATGGCGTCTGTCGATGCAGAACGGCGCCAAAAAATCGCCAACAACCACACCGCTACTCATCTATTGCATTGGGCGCTTCATGAAGTTTTGGGAGAACACGCGAAGCAAGCGGGATCTGTTGTCGATGCTTCACGTTTGCGTTTCGACTTTAGCCACCACAAATCCCTCACACTTGAAGAACAGCGCAAAATTGAAGATCTCGTAAACGCGCGCATTCGCGAAAATCATCCAGTAAAATGGTATGAAATTCCATATGAGGATGCTCAAAAGCGGCATGACATTAAACAATTTTTTGGTGAAAAATATAGCTCACAAGTGCGTGTGGTCGATATCGATTTTTCCAAAGAGCTTTGTGGCGGTGTCCATGTCAACTCGTTAGGCTCCATAGGCCTCTTCCGAATCGCTAAAGAAGGCAGTATAGCAGCAGGCGTTCGACGCATCGAAGCTGTCACAGGTCTAGAAGCTGAATTGCTTTCACGCCAAAGCGAAGATCTTTTACATACGTTGGCCACATCACTCAAAATCCAACCTCAAAAGCTGACTGAACGCATCGACAAATTGGTTGAAGAAAACCGTACCTTGCAGCAAGAGCTAAAAGCACACAAAAAAGATCAGCTCAACCAACTGATTCAAGACCTCCTCAAACAGGTTGAAACAATCAATCAAACACCAGCTCTCTTTGCTGAGGTTCCGTTATCAGCTGAAGAGTTGCGTATGTGTGCCGATGAAATTTCCGCAAAATTGCCTTCAGGCGTCATTTTCCTAGCTAGCAAGGCCGCTCCAGATAAATGCCACTTAATCATTCGCGTCAGCGACGATCTTGTTAGCAAAGGCGTAAATGCTCAAAATTTCATCAAAACGATTGCTCCAATTATTGAAGGAACTGGTGGCGGAAAGCCCAATAACGCGCAGGCGGGAGGAAAAGCTCCTCAAATGATTCAAAAGGCATTATCAACAGCACGCGGTCTGCTTTGATCGCTAGTAAGTGAATGGTATTATGCTTCAAGAATTATTGAAAAATGAGCGTTTGCATGCTCTCCAACACGCTTTACACGAACAGCAATCGATTGTCATTGAGGATCTATGGAATGCTCCAAAAGCCTTAATTATTGCGCTTGCCCAACAAACAACGGGCAAGCACATTTTGATTCTGACAGGGGCGAGTCAGGAAGAGCTACGTCTCTACCACGATTTTCCCTTTTTCTCAGAACGGCCCGTCATCAATTTCCCAGCATGGGAAACCTTACCTTCAGATCAGGTTCCTCCAAGCCCGGACATTGTTGGCGACCGCTACAAAGTCCTTCATGAAATAGCAACTAGCAACGAACCGTTCATCATCCTTTCTAGCCTTCAAGCTTGTCTGCAACACATTATTGCACCAAATATTTTTAAGGATCTTTATTTGACCCTTAAGGTGGGTGATAACATTCCTTTTGAGCAACTTGTTCAACGCTTGATTGACATGGGCTACCAACGCCAGTCTGTTGCATCGGATAAAGGGGAATTTGCTGTTCGAGGAGGCATCATCGATGTCTTCCCAGTGTCTACTCCCGATCCCTACCGCATCGAATTTTGGGGGGATGATATCGAGTCGATGCGCACATACGATCCGATCGGTCAAAAATCGATTCAACCTGCTAACCACATCGACATTCCACCCGCAAAAGAGCTAGAACTTCTAAAGCAATCCAGCAGCAAACATACAATTTTGGATTACCTGGGCTCGCAAACCCTCGTCATTTTAGATGATCTACTTGCTCTAGAGGATCGCTACGCCACACTCATGAGCATGGGAGGAACCCCTTCGGCAGCTTTCAGCAGTATTGGAGAGCTCTTTGATCAACTTGCTCCTCTACAAAAAATCTTTCTAAGCCAGCAACCAATCGAAGAGCTCAGCGATCTGCGTCTACTAGAAAAATCGAAAGAGAATTTTTATTCGAGCCAAAGTCTCCATTTCATCGCCTTCCAAATGTTTGATCGCGAATTGCAAGCAAGGCGCTGGCAGCACCCTTTTGTGCCAGTTGCAAGCTACCTTCTACCTGAAATTCCAGAAAATCAAGAGATCTCCGGTTCCGATGTATTCTCAGCACTGAAAAAACTAGAGTCCAGCGATTACCACCTCCACATTCTATGTGCAACGGAATCGGATGAAGTGGGCTTTCGCGATAAACTGGCAGCAAATGAGATCACGGTTCCGACGCAAACCACTTTTCATCTAGGCTACCTCTCTAGTGGTTTGGTAATGGCTGATCCCAAAATCATACTTCTACCCCTAACAGAAATTACCCATCGCTACAAAATTCGCCGTCAAAAACAGCGCAGCACGTATCACACGGTACAATCAGAATTTTTTGACTTAGCTCCAGGCGAAATGATTGTCCACCTAGACCATGGCATCGGTAGATTCCTAGGCCTCGAAAAACGTCCCAACCACCAAGGCATTCCCACCGAATTTTTTCAGCTAGAGTACGCCGATCAAGCCAAGCTATTTGTGCCAATCAATCAAGCACATCAACTCAGCAAATACATCGGAGCGGGCGAAGCAGAACCAAAAATGCACACAATCGGCGGCACACGCTGGAAACGCACGCGAGAAAATACCGAACGCGCCATCATCGGCTATGCCCAGGATCTCCTACATCTCTACGCATCACGCTCTGTCAAAGAGGGGTTTTCCTATCCAGAAGATGGAGCAGATATGCAGGCATTTGAGGAAGATTTCCCCTACGTTGAAACGGAAGATCAACTAGAAGCGATCTCCGCAATTAAAGGCGATATGCACTCAGGTAACTCCATGGACCGCCTGGTCTGTGGCGATGTGGGGTATGGCAAAACAGAAGTCGCGATGCGCGCTGCCTTTAAAGCTGTGGTGGATGGTCACAAACAAGTCGCGGTCCTTGTACCCACAACTGTACTGGCAATGCAACACTACGAAAATTTCCAAGAACGAATGAGAAATTTTCCAATCAACATCGGAGTCCTCTCACGCTTCCGCACAGCAAAAGAAACAAGAAAAACTTTGGAAGATGCTGCTGAAGGCAAAATTGACATTCTTATTGGCACACATCGCATCATCAGCGACGACGTTAAATTTAAAGATCTTGGGTTGGTCATCATCGATGAAGAACAGCGCTTTGGAGTCCGCGCAAAAGAGCATTTGAAAAAAATTAAACTGAATGTCGACTGCTTAACACTTTCAGCAACTCCAATTCCACGCACTCTATACATGTCCCTAGTGGGTGTCCGTGACATGTCTGTGATTAGCACACCCCCACAAGATCGCCTACCGATCACAACAATCATCACAGAACCAAATGAACAGGTGCTAAAAAATGCCCTGTTACGCGAACTAGCACGTGATGGTCAAGCCTTTGTCATCCACAATCGCGTCGAAACAATCTATGAAGCTGCCGACCACATAAAAAAACTCCTCCCACAAGCACGTGTTGTGGTGGGTCATGGCCAAATGCATGCAGATGAAAGTGATCAGGTGTTCCACGCCTTTAAAAATGGTCAAGCGGACATTCTAGTAGCGACCACAATTGTTGAAAATGGCATCGACATCCCCAACGCTAACACGATTCTCATCGAACGCGCCGACCACTTTGGTATGGCTGATCTCTATCAACTGCGCGGCCGCGTTGGCAGATGGAATCGCAGCGCCTTCGCCTACTTCCTCGTGCGCAATCTACAGCGCATGCCAGAGCTATCCAGAAAGCGCTTACAAGCTCTAGCAGAATCCTCCGGCTACGGAGGAGGCATGAAAGTTGCCATGCGCGATCTAGAAATTCGCGGCGCAGGCAATATACTAGGCACAGAACAATCAGGCCACGTAGCAGCCATCGGATTTCACCTCTACTGCAAAATGCTCAAACGCACTGTAAAGGCATTCCGAGGCGAACTTCCCAAAAACCTTACCGACACCAAAATGGAATTTCCTTTTGACGCCCGCCTCCCCGAAGATTATGTTAATGAAGTCTCCCTCCGCATGGAAATCTACCAACGTCTAGGCGAAGTCCTCGAATTGGATGCTGTCGACAGTCTATGGGAAGAGGTAATCGACCGCTTCGGCCCCCCTCCAGAACCAGCGCAATGGCTATACTACTTCACACGCGTACGCGTCTTCGCCTCCCTAAACGGTTTCACCCTCCTCAAGCTAGAAAAAGTCTCCCTCGTCGCCGAACGCAGAGAAGCCAAGCAGATGAATACCCGCCGTATGCTCATCAAAAAAATCACTTCCCCCTCCGAACTCGAAGAGAAAATCATTCCCCTCCTCCAAAAAGAATTCAGACTTAATTAAAAAAAGGGGGCGCTGCCCCCCTTTACCCCACGCAAAAGGGCCGTGGGCCCTCTTGACACCCTTTGATGTGGGTTTAAAGCAGCTCGAAAGGAAAACCTGCAACATAAAAAAATGCAATTTACTACGCGTCAATCGCATTTTTCGATATTCATGTATTGCCTTCAGTACTCTTTAAGGAGATAATATTATTTAATATCACCTCCTTATTTTTGCGAGCTCCTAGAGGAAAAGAACTCGAATCTGCCCCATTAGAAAGTGCATTCAGGGGTTCTAGGGGCAGAGCCCCCTTATGTAAAAAAATTCTTGTGGGGGAGAGAACAAGATGCTAAGGTGCAAATAAACCATACCTAGGAGTTTTTATGGTCCCGTATACAATTCGTTTCGCAACTGCATTATTACTAACAAGCGCTTCTCTCGTAGCAGCTGATACAACTACAAGTACTAGTAACGCCAATGCACAACAAGATGAAGCAAATCTCGCTGCGTTTCGTCAAGAAATGCAAATAGAACTGCAAAAAGCTCAAATCCAAGTACAAGATCTACAAGCACGCGCTACCGACCGCAGCCACGCTCCACAGTCCATCGACAAAGTCGCCCTTGCAAACTCCATCATGATGCTAGATGTCAAAACTTCCCTCGTTAACAACTTTACCAACAACCCAGTGATTCGTAGCCCACAAGTACGCAACCTCCTCATCAGCATTTTGCGAAAAGATCTCATCATGGAAGGTGATTTAACAGCACTTCAAAATGCCGCTAACCAAGAACGCGCACGCGAAAAACAGCAGTAATGTTCGTTAGCCTCGCGCAACTTAAGGAATTCGGTAATCGCATCGAATACAAAGTTGCGATCAAAACCGGCCTTGCAGGTGCTCTGGGATGGACCATCGGCACTTGGTTTAGCCACCTTACAAAGCGCCCTGACAGCCTTGTCAGCGGCCTTTGGTGTACTGTGGCCGCTATCGTTGTGCTACAAGCAAATATCGGTGGCACCTATCAAGCTGCAATCAATCGCTTCTTAGGCGTTTTTATTGGCTCTGTCCTAGGAGGCTTTTGTACCTCTCTGTTCGGATCCAATCCTCAATCTCTCGCACTTAGCATTTTTTGTACGGTCATCATTTGCTCTTTTCTCAATATCAAAGATAGCCTACGCATCGCCTGTATGTCCGTAAGCATGGTCATGATCCTGTGGGATTTGCATCCGGTCACCAGCCCCTGGGATTTTGCGTTCTTCCGCTTCATAGACTCATGTCTCGGGATCCTAATTGGAGTAGGCATCGCACACGTCATCTGGCCCTTCCAAGCTGCGCGTAAACTGCGTTTAAATATCGCGCAATGTCTGTTGAGCATGAATCAACTCTACCAATTCATACGCCATACAACTGATTGGAATCCTACTGCAGAGGCAGAATTTACACGTCTTGTTGGAGAAATCGACTCTCAAATGGAACAAAATAAACAGTTTTTAGAAGAAGCTAAACTAGAATTGATCATGCAACCCCTGCGCCTCGACAACTGGTCACTTCTCCAAAGTCATTTAGAAAAAATGTTTACAGAAGTTATTTCCCTACGACAGGTCTACACAACTTCTAAAAAAATCTTCGCTATCGCCCTCGATGCCCCATTAACCGAAGTGCAAAATCAAATCGAAAATACATTAACTTATATGTCTCAACAACTGAATCAACGAAAGCCTGTAGGAGCCCTAACAGAACTTTCAAGCTCCCTAGCACAACTACAAGTCGATCTCCTCAACTTCCGCAATACTCACGCAACCAGTAAATACAACTTTCAAGAGGTCGAAAGCTTCTTTGTCTTTTCCTACGAACTAACTGCCGTTGTCGAAGAACTTTTGGAAATCGCCCAAAAAATCGACGTCCTCTACGCCGAAGTTGCTCAAGCTAGTTAAGGGGACTCTGTCCCCTTAAAACCCCTGCCAAAGGGTATGAACCCTCTGGACTCCCATTATAGTGAGGTTTTCAAAGAACAGCCTTTCAGATACCTCGCATCAAAAAAAGCTCCAGCCAAACCAGGCCGTCCTCGGCCTGGCCTTATACTATCGTGAACATGTACGATATTTCTACTGGCCAGCAACTCTGCTTTTTAAGATAATGTCCTCCATGGAAAGACAAAACAGACCAAATAAACCCAAACCTCCTCAAACCTCTTGGCACTCCGTTGGCAAATGGTACAACGCAGCGGTAGGCGATGATGGCCACTACTACCACAAACAGATCATCCTACCAGGCGTCCTGCGCTTGATGAATCTAAAAAAACACAAAAATGCCTCCATACTTGATCTTGCCTGCGGTCAAGGTGTCCTCGCTCGTCACCTCCCCCCAGAATTACCCTACACCGGTGTCGACGCGGCAAACTCCCTAATCAAAGAAGCCAAAAAAGCCGACCACAATCCCCTCCACGAATACCTCCTAAACGACATCACCAAACCACTCACCCTAAAATCCACCTACTCTCACGCCACAATCATCCTAGCCCTTCAAAACCTGGAATTCCCCGCCAACGCTTTCAAAAACGCTCACACCTACCTAGAAGCCAATGGGATGCTCGTCCTCGTCCTAAACCACCCATGCTTCCGCATCCCCCGCCAATCCTCTTGGCAAATTGACGAAGCCAAAAAGATTCAATACCGACGCCTCGACCGCTACGCCTCCGAACTTAAAATCCCCATCCAAGCTCACCCGAGCAAACAAGAATCCTCTCCCTCAACATGGTCTTTCCATCACCCCCTCTCCACCTACAGCCGCTGGCTCCGCGAAGAAGGCTTCTACATCGAACTGATAGAAGAATGGTGCTCCGATAAAACGTCCACCGGCTCCGCCGCCAAAATGGAAAACCGTAGCCGCGAAGAGTTTCCTTTATTTCTCACAATTGTTGCCCGTAAGCATTAGAGAGAGAGAAGGGGGCTCTGCCCCCTTCTCCCCCGCAAGAAGGCCATGGGCCCTCTTGACTCCCTTTTTAGTTTATAAAGCAGCTCGTAAGTATTTTCAGCTATGATAAAAAAAAAGAATGTTTCTGCTACGCAGAAATCATTCTTTTTCATGATTGAAATTCCATACAACTATTTCTAACCCAAAGGAGACAAAAGATCCGACCTCTTACAGAGTTAATGAAACACCTCCTCTCTAAGCTTTCAGCAATATAGTGATAAAAAGAAAAACACTTTCAGCTTCGGCTAGAGTAGTTAGAAAACCATAGACAACGAATGTGCTATATGGAGTGCGGTGGCTTGCCGATGTTACCAATGAGGCATGTTGTAATCTTACTTACAAGCACTCGTAGATGGGGGTCGGCAAGCCGACCCCTGCCACCGCATTCCAAACAGGAAAAGTTATAACGTTTCTCTAGTTGAGAAATCTGAAAGACTATTCTTCGAAAACCTCACTATAATAGGAGTCCAGAGGGTTAATACCCTTTGGCAGGGGTTCTAAGGGGACAGAGCCCCCTTAGTCCACTACGATATTCAAGAGTTTATTTGGAACGAAAATCACCTTCTGGATAGTTTGTCCGTCAATATACCTGGTTATGCCTTCGTGCTTTTTGGCAGCAGCTAGGACAATTTCCTGAGTTTGGTTTTTGGGGAGTTCGAAGCGACCGCGCAGCTTACCGTTGACTTGAACCACGTAGGTAATTGTGTCGTCTTCAAGGTATTTGGGGTCTACTATTGGGTAGGGCTGGTAGCTGAGCTCTTCGCGACATCCGAGAAGTTCCCACAGTTCTTCGGCAATGTGTGGGGCGAAAGGAGCTAGCGCTTGTACAGCCATTTTTAGGACACTGCGTGGATAGGATTCTAGTTTTGTGAAGTCGTTCATGAACTCCATCATTTTTGCAATGGCGGTATTGAAGAGGAAGTTTTCGACATCGTTGGTGACACCATGGATGAGTCGATGACCAAGCTTTAAGGCTTCAGGAGTATCTGTGTCGGTGATTTTGTCGGACGTCGCCACATCGTAAAAACGCGTTAGAAAGCGTTTGCAGCCGGTTACAGAGTCTGTATTCCAGACACGTTCTTTTTCCAAGGGACCCATGAACATCTCGTAGAGACGTAGTGAGTCGGCACCAAATTCTTCGATCACTTCATCAGGTGTGACGCCATTAAGCTTTGACTTAGACATCTTCTCAATTTGGCTGATGAGCTTCTCGCCAGTTTTGCTATGGAAGTACTGTCCCTCTTTTTCGACGACATCTTCTGGAGCTACGTAGACGCGGTTTGCAGTGTGATACGATCTAGATACGAGTAAGCCTTGATTGCGTAGTCTCATAAAGGGTTCTGATGTGGTCACTAGACCACAATCAAACAGCACTTTATGCCAAAAACGTGCGTATAGGAGGTGCAACACAGCGTGTTCGACTCCACCAACATATAGATCGACAGATTTCCAATACTGCTCTGCTTCTGGACTCCACGCTTGCTTGTCGTTGCGTGGATCGACAAAACGCAGATAATACCAGCAGGAGCCAGCCCAATTAGGCATGGTGTTTGTTTCGCGCGTTGCAGGTTTCCCTGTTTTTGGATCTGTGATTTCTACCCAGCTACGCACACGTGCCAGAGGACTCTGTCCATCGCCTGAAGGTTTGTAGTCTTCAACTTCTGGAGGACACAAAGGTAGTTCATCATCGCCTAAAATGCGCTTTGAACCATCTGCAAAATGCAGAATAGGAAACGGTTCTCCCCAGTAACGTTGCCGTGAAAAGAGCCAATCGCGCAGTTTATATGTCACTGTTTTTTGACCTAAGTTTTGCTTCTCTAACCATTCAGTCACAGCCTTGCTAGCAGCTTCAACTGTTGTCAAACCCTCAATGGAGAGGTTTTCGCTGCGGCTATTGATATATTTTCCTTCACCGGTCCAGCACGCTTTTCCTGCTAGTACCTGTTTGCGGAATTCTTCTGCAGATATGTTGTCAGGTTTTAAAGAGGCATATGTGTCCAAATCTGGATCACACACAGCCACAACCGGCAATTTGAACTGTGCGGCAAATTCGAAATCGCGTTCATCATGACTTGGAACAGCCATGATGGCACCCGTGCCATATCCACTCAACACATAGTCAGAGATCCATATGGGGACCTCTTTGCCTGTGACTGGATTGATCGCATAAGCGCCGGTGAAAGCTCCGGTTTTACCCTTTGTAAAATCTGTGCGGTCAATTTCTGTTTTTGCCGCTGTAGCCTTTTGGTATGCCTGTACGATATCTTTTTGCTGTGGAGTTGTGATTTTATTAACCAGAGCGTGCTCTGGAGCCAAAACCACATATGTTGCCCCAAATAATGTGTCGGGACGTGTTGTAAATACGCGAATGCGATCGGTTGCATTGGCAACTTGAAAGTCTATGTTTGCCCCTTCGCTGCGTCCAATCCAATTAATTTGTAGTTTTTTAAGACTGTCGGACCAATCGACAAGATCTAAATCTTCGATTAATCGATCGGCATAGGCTGTGATCTTTAACATCCATTGGCGCAAAGGACGCTGTTCTACGGGATGCCCACCCTCTTTGGCGCGTCCATTTTCGACCTCTTCATTCGCTAAAACGGTACCGAGTGCAGGACAGTAATTCACGTTTACATCTGCTTCATAGGCCAACCCGCGTTCATACAACTTCGTGAAAATCCACTGTGTCCATTTATAATAGGAGGCGTCGCTTGTGGCAACTTCTCGATCCCAATCGTAGCTAAATCCCAAACTGCGCAGCTGTCTTCGGTAAGTTTCGATATTAGCTTTCGTTGTAATCGAGGGATGAGTTCCGGTACGCACAGCATATTGCTCTGCTGGTAATCCAAAGCTATCCCATCCCATAGGATGCAAGACATTGCATCCTTGTTGTCGCTTAAAACGGGCAATGATGTCAGTCGCTGTGTATCCAACAACGTGTCCCACGTGCAGGCCTGCTCCTGATGGATAGGGAAACATGTCCAATACATAGTATTTGGGCTTTTTAGGATCTATTTCCGATTTAAATGTCTTTTTCTCTAGCCATTTCTTCTGCCATTTCTGTTCGATGGCTTTGTGATCATACTTTGTCATCTTCATGTCCTGAGATAAATGCAATTAAGGATATCGAATTTATACCCAAACAATCTGAAAATTTGAATTTGGACCTAGCCAAATTTTCAGGTTGTTTAGGTATAATCGTTTCCTTTATACTATAACTTTTCTGCACCCAATAGAATGGGGCAAAGGCTTTAATCAAATAAATGAGAAGAGCCATTATACAAATAGAGACAATATATGGCTAAGAAATCCAAGAAATCGCTACCTGAACAACCAAAACGTTCCTCCAAAGAGGAAAAACTTTTCCAAAATCTTCTGCGCACAACTCAGCAATTCATTCAGGGAAAAAGCTTCAATCCAATGACAGAGGCTGACCTCTTTAAACGATTGAGCTTTGCTCCACAGCATCACGACCTCTTTAAAGAAGCTCTAAAACAACTTCTTGATACACAAGTCATCGAATTGTCCAAGGGACTCTACCGCTTCACAAAAATAAAGGCTCCCAGTGGTGTTACAGGTGTTTTAAGCGTTCATCCACGGGGCTTTGGCTTTTTACAAGCTGATGACCAATCCCTTTTTCCAGAAGACATTTTCATTCCTAAGCATTTGACTCAAAACGCTGTAGATGGCGATCGCGTCGAAGTCCAGGTCAATGAAGTCGTTTCTGAAAAAGGACCTGAAGGAAAAGTCCTCTCTATCATCTCTAGAGGCCGCAAACAACTTGCTGGCATTATCCGAGAAGTGGGTCGTTATGGGGATGTATTTGCTTATGCTCCTCTTCTCGGTCCGACACAAAAAATTGTCATCCAATCGAAGGGAAAATCCACCTTAAACGTGGGTGATCGCGTCATCATGAACGTATTGGAATGGGGAGACAAAACGAGTGAAACAGTATGTGAAGTGATTGACTACTTGGGCCATATCTCAGATCCCTCTTGCGATATCAAAGCTGCCATCGCCGAGTTTGCTTTGCGAGCTAACTTTCCTAAAGTTGCTGTTGAAGAAGCGCGCAGCTACGGCAAACAAGTCTCTACAAAAGATCTAGAGGAACGCGAAGATTTTCGCACTTTGGAGTGCTTTACAATCGATCCTGATACCGCAAAAGATTTTGATGATGCGATCAGTCTGTCACAAGATAAAAAAGGGCACTACCACTTAGGTGTGCATATTGCTGATGTTTCCCATTATGTTCATCCAGGCTCTGCCCTCGACCAAGAAGCTGTATTGCGCTGCAACTCAACCTATTTTCCTAGTTACTGCTTGCCGATGCTGCCTTCTGACCTATCTGACAACCTATGCAGTCTAAAACCTAATGTCAATCGTCTCACAGTCTCTGTTTTGGTAGAATTTGATCCCAAAGGCAACATGATCGACTACCGCATCACGCGCTCAGTCATCAAAAGTAAAAAACGGTTTACCTATCGCGAAGCAAAAGAGATTATCGATGGCAAAAAGCGCAGTAAACATGGTCCTACGATCATGCTTATGGTTGAATTATGCAAACTGCTTAAACTGAAACGCTACGAACGCGGCAGCATCGAATTTTCTATCCCTGATTTAGTGATCCTTGTCGACAAGGAGGGAGTCCCTTATGGCACCGACTACGTCGAATACGATATCACGCATCAATTAGTCGAAGAATTCATGTTGAAAGCCAATGAATTGGTGGCTACCCATCTCAGTAAGAATGGCAAAAACATTACTTACCGTATCCACGATGTCCCTGCTGAAGAAAATATGAAAGACTTTTCCCTTTTAGCGGGTGCTTTTGGATTTCGCCTGTCAGAAAAACCGACTCCGGCAGAAATTCAAACGCTGTTCGATGAAGCCCTCAATACTCCCTACGGTCCCTATCTAGCTACAAGCTACATTCGTCGCATGCGTCTCGCTATATATTCACCAGACAATATTGGCCACTATGGACTAAGCCTCACCCACTATTGTCACTTTACTAGCCCCATCAGACGCTACGTGGACCTAGTCGCCCATCGCATCCTATTTGGCGAAAGCGATGACCGGGCAGAACTAGACAATATTTCGCGCCTTGCGTCGGAACGCGAACGCATCAGTGCCAAAGCTGAGATGAGTGTTCTTCTACTCAAAAAGCTGCGCTACGTCAAAGGCATTGCCGACAAGGAACCACAACGCCAATACGAAGCTGTAATCTCTCGCGTCAAAAATTTTGGACTCACCTTCGAAGTGATCGGCTTCATGCTCGAAGGCTTCATCCATATCTCCGAAATCGGAACCGACTATTACATTTTCGAAGAGAGCAATATGCGCCTACGTGGGCGCCATGAAGGTCTCACTTTCACCGCTGGCGATAAAATCACTGTCATGCTCAAAAATATCGACCTCATTCTACTTGAAAGCGAATGGTCTCTTGTTGGCGAAGAACCTAAACCATCCAAAAAGCCAAAACCCTCTTTCAAAAAAACTCCTCGCCCTGAGCCAAAAGCTCCGACGCCGCCACCTGCAAAGAAATCTCCTCACTCCGAACCAAAAGCCCCGACACCTCTTCCAAAGAAATCTCGCTCGTACAAATCCAAAGAACTGCCCAAATCCAAAGAGCCGATTATTCCTCCTCGCTCGACAGCTGAAGAATACCTTACTTCCTCAATAGACCCGTCCTTTACGAAGCCGCGTCGTTCCCTACCTCCTCCGAGTGACAAAGGCCGTCGTCCTTTCCCTTCGACACGCGCCTCCCCAACACCCCAACCTTCTAAGCCTTCTACAGCAACACAAAAACCCCGCAAGAAAAAATAAGTGTAAGGGGGCTCTGCCCCCTGGACCCCTGATTGCGATTTCTAAAGAACAGCATTTCATATCCCTCAACTAAAGAAACGATAGAACTTTTCCTATTTGGAGTGCGGTGGCTTGCCACCGCTTTCATAGGGGTTGGCTTGCCGACCCCATTCACAGTTCGTTGCGACATCGGCAAGCC
>JACDHD010000069.1 GCA_013821265.1 Parachlamydiaceae bacterium
GTACTTTTCCTTTAAGCGGTAAAAATTGCTTAGGAGTAGTAGAGCGCATACGCGTTCCCGTTCCACCTGCTAATAGGATTAATGCTGTTTTCATGATTGTGCCTCCAGAGTAAAAAGCGACAGTTCCGGAATGGAAAACCAACGAAACGTCATCGTTCCTCCAATGCCTCGGTTTACATAAATCCATTTGTTGTGTGCTTGAAAGAGTCCACGAGCTAACTCCTTATTTTCTAAAGCGGTCAATTTGTGACGCAGCCAAGGCAAATTGATCTGATATCCATGCGAATGACCGCACAAAATGAGTTCTCCAGGATAGGAGTAGAGGCTAGAAACAGCGTCAGGATTATGTACTAAGACGATTCCTGGAAAAGAGGAGTTGTAGTTTTGAAATGCTTGCGAGGGTAGACAACGACCTAAAATGTGTTCTCCCAGCCCTGTGAGATTCAAAAAACTATCCTTTACGGGAACAAGGGAGGTTTCATTATGAAGAAGGGTAAAGGAGGTTTTTTCTAAAAGTTCCGTTAAGAGAGCATGCAGTCCAACATTTTTTGCGCGTGCTGTCACCTTTTTAGAGAGATGAATCGGAGGAGAAAAAAGACGACGGAATCCGCGTTTGATAAAAGAGGTTTGGGCGTCGCCTAGGTCGTAATCGCCTGCCTCATTAGTAGAGACATACTGCGCATAGTCGTGGTTACCCAATATTGCATAGCAGCCATAGCGAGCAGATAGAGATTTCAGAAAAGAGGTGAGTCGTTCCGGCTGTTCGAGTTGAGCATAGTTAAGAAAATCACCTGTAAAAACGATCATATCGGGTTTCAGGGCATTGATCCGTTTGGAGATTTTATTTAAGTACCATTGAGGAAAATTAGATTGCAGATGCAGATCGCTAAATTGAAGAATGCGCAAACCGTTTAAATCTGAAGGAAGGTTAGGGATAGGTAAACGCAGATGCGATGTTGCCAGCGAATAGGGTTCTAGGAAGCGAGGCCAGATTCCGATGAGGGAAGAGACGCACCACGTATTCCATGCAAACTTTGTCCAACTAAATTGCTTAACCATATAGATAGGATACCATAGGGGATAAGCAGAATCAAGTCGGGAGTGGAGTGACATCAAATTGACATAAAAAGGCAGGACTAATACTGTGTGTTTAAGGAAACAAGGAGAATTAATATGAAATTTTATGCTTTTATTTTAACTATTTTTAGCTGTTCATTCTCTCAATTTGTTATGGCTGAAGAAGTTTGCCATAAATGCGAGCTCATTCGTGAAGAGAACAAAAAGAAGGTGAATCACTACGAGTATTACGAGGACTACTTGCAAGATAACGGAAGCAAGAACGAGGAACGCCGAGACGATAGCAAAAAAGACGAGAATGTAACCAGACGTCCAAGCATGAATTAACCATTTCAGATTAAAATGACCAGACCGGGACGGTCTGGCTACTTCTTTTTATTGCAGGGCGGGGACGCCCTGGTTACTTTCAGGCCGAGGACGTGGTTATTTTCTTGACCCCCGATCCCTCTATATATTATAAATTTCCCTCATGAAAACATAAAGGAATGATCATGAGAGAAATCTGCAAAAAATATATCTTTGTTTTAATTTTATCAGTGATACCCGTTCTGGGAATAGCTCACGAGCCACCAAAACCCGCACACAAGCCGCCAATCCTTACCACAACAGCAATTATTGAAGTGTATGAAGGCGATAAATTTCAAGGCATCGTCTTAATTGAACGCGGAAAAGCTCCCTGGGGAAAAGCCATTCCTGGTGGTAAGGTGGAGTATGGCGAAACGGTAGAAAATGCCATTAGACGCGAAATGATGGAAGAAGTGAATCTTGAGCTAAGCGACCTCAGACAATTTCATGTGTACTCAGAACCTACCAGAGATTTTAGACACCACTCTATTGAAGTTGCTCACACAGCAAAAGCATCACAGGCTCCTAAAGCTGGCGACGACGCAGCTAAAGCCTTTGTGACAAAATTAGAAGATATCCCTTGGAGCGAACTGGCGTTTGATCACGCTCAAGTCTTAAAGGATTATATTGAGTGGAGAAATGGAAGTAAGCAAGTGGCGATGGGCAAACCATAAAAGGGAAAAAATATGCGTAAATGGTTCACAATTGTTCTTTTATTTCTGATACCCTTTTCGGCATCAGCCAAGGTGATAGAAACACAACACATTGAAGACATTATTCCCTTTATCGATGATGAAACATGGGTGCTTGTTGATCTAGATAATTGCATGTTCGAGGGAGCTCAAGCTTTTGGTCATGCCAACTGGTTCTATGATCTCCTACAGCAAAAAATTGCAGCTGGAATTAGCCGTGAAGAAGCCATTCGCGAAATCTATCCTACCTGGATTGAAGCGCAAGAAATTTGCCGCGTAAAACCCCTTGACAGCCAGTTTGTGCCCATTCTTGTGCAATTGCAAAACAAAGGCCTTGTGATCATGGGATTAACGCACCGACAGCTGTCAGTAGCAGAATCCACAAGCCGTCAGGTAGCATCTTTAGGATTCAATTTTTTAGAAACAGCCCCCACTCAAGAAAGTTTTAAGATTCCAGCAAATCAGCCTGCTCTATACGTAAACGGCATTTTGTTTGTGGGAGATTACAATAAGAAAATAGACATTTTTAAGCTGTTTCTAGAAAAGATCAACAAACATCCCACCAAAATCGTGTTCATCGACGACAAACGCAAAAATGTCGATGAGTTAGAAGTTTTAACAAAAGAGGGCATTGTATATACAGGAATTCACTATACAGCCATCGATCATGTGAAACCTACTTACATACGTGAAGTAGCTGAATGCCAATCCAAATATTTTAATCAAATTTTAAGTAACGAAGCAGCTCAACTCTTAATACAGCATGAACTGGACTAGAAAGAGGTCTTTGTGGCAAATTAGGCCTTTCATACAGAATGGATTGAATAGAGGAACATGAGCGCGAAGCCAAAGAAAAAACTGTGCTGGAATTGTGAAGGTCAAGTTTCCTTCCAGCAAGATAATTGTCCCTACTGTGGCGTATACTTGAACCCGTTAGATGACGATAATAAGGATACTCTATTTTCCCCTCCATACCGCATGAAGGCTGGCGAAGAAGAAAATCAAACCCTTCCAGAAGCCCCCTACCTAGTTCAAGAAGAAGCAATCGTCAGCGAACCTGTAGCAGCACCCCTTCCCACCACCTCAGATGGCCTCAAAGCAATATTAATCCCCCTCACACTGATTCTATCAGGCGCCGTTTTCCTACTTTTCGGTCTTACTCTCATGCTCTTTTCACGCAACGGTGTCTTCACACTGCGCTGGGACGGCACCTACTGGTTCCTATACATGCTTGCAGGCACCCCAATGCTCATCTACGGCTGGAAATCCATTTTCCACGTTGAAGAGTAAGGGGACTCCGTCCCCTTAACCCCTGCAAAAGGGCCGTGGGCCCTCTTGACACCCTTTTTAGTTAGATTACAAAGCTCTTAGGTATCTTCAGCCATGTTTAAGAAAAGAGCTGATTTCTGCTGCGCAGATAGCATCTCTTTTTAAAATGATAGAAAATATCTATATGCTTGAAAACTCAAAAAGGAATCGAGAAAACACAACCTTTGCAGGTTTATGGAAACATTTCTCCCTTTCCTTTACTCTCACGAAAGTCTAAAGAGAGACTCTTAAAACGAAAAAGAGGTCAGGCCGGTGACATAGAAAGTAGCCAGGCCTCCGAGGCTGTGAAAAAATAGGCAAAAACGCAGAAAAATAAAAAATTGATAGGTCTAGACTATATTGTCAGCCGTGTTAAATTTTTACTTGTCGCAATTTTGTTAATTTTTTCACAAGCTCTCCCGGCCTGGGCTGTCAAAAAGTACCGACATCTTGACAGCGAAATTGAATCTATATTCCTTCCATAACAAACAGTTTTCTTATACATCTGTGCTAAGGCCCGAAGGGCAGAAATTTCATAGCGAAGGTCAAGCGAAGCGCAGGCCTGGAATTAGTCCACACATATGTAGGAGCCCTGTAAGGGCGATATGGTCTATGTCAACAAAATGAATATGTCGTCCTTACAGGACTCTCGAGCACTTTTTCATCTTTACCAGGCCTGCGCTTCGCTTGGCCTTCGCTGTGAAATCCCGGCCCATTCGGGCCTTAGCTAGGTTTCAAAAGAGTTGCTTTTTTTAAACAGAAAAGTAGCCTCAAATTTTGCTGCCAGAAAACAACGATTATTGACAGCCCACTCCCGGCCTGGTTGTCAAAGTCAAGATTTTGGCCGTTTTGGTTTCTAAACTTTGAATTCTACGTTGAAGAATAAGGAAGGGCAACGCTCTAAGAATTAACGAATGTTACGCCGGGAAGATTGTCGGTAAGAAAGCTGTACATTTTAAGCTGTGTTTTTTTTAATTCTGCTTGTGAAAAGCTCAATCTTACTTCCTTAAGAGAAGCAATCGTTGAGAGAATTTGAACGAGTTGGTCTAAGTTATTAGTAAGTTCAGAAGAGATAAATGGGATGAGCAGTTCTATTTTTATATTTGATAATAGTGGTGAGTTGTCCGAAAGCTGTTTTAGACTCTGGATATCTTCTAGCTTTAACCTACAGGGCATTGTTAGAGACCGAAGAGATTGTGTACCTTCAAAGAGATGAAACATATATTTAGGAATTGTAAGGGGGGACTGCCGTCCCCCTACCCCCTGCTTTTAAAACAAAAGGGGTACATGTTATAATAAATACGACATTTCTAAGTTGCAGAACATTACGACATTTCTATTTTGCGCTGACATTATTTTATCTGATTTGTTTGAAGTTTAGAACAAAAACAGTTTTTCCTTAAAAATCTTGAATGCAATCATCATAGGTATGGATCCTGAACATCCTTAAAAGGTAGGCAATAAAGTAGCCAGGTCGTCCCGACTTGGTTGTCAAGGCTGGGATGGGCCTGCTATATTCGCTGCCATAACTTTTTAAGGAATAAGTTTATGTTTATGGACGGCAAGGTGCGACCGAAATATCTTTGTAGGCAATCTGTCGCCACGTTGTGGCTCTGCTTTTAGGGGGGAGGCATCCACGGGTTCCCTGGCTTCGCTCAGTCACCCGTGGCTAATTACTGTCGCCACTTGCGTGGCTTATGACCGCTTCGCGGTTGTGAAACCGAGTTTTTTACTTTTTGATGTTAGAGGCTCTTGGCTTCTTAAGGGCTCCAAACAAGAAAAGGAAGGTAGGGGAAAGGGAGTACTGTCCCTAAACCATGCAAGAATTGCTTTCTGTTGGTTTCCTTTTGAGTTTTCAAGCACATAGTAATTATCAATCATTTTAAAAAGGGATGTTTTTCTGCGTAGCAGAAATCATCTCTTTTCTTAAACGTGGCTGAAGATACCTACGAGCTTAATAACGCACTAAAAAGGGAGTCAAGAGGGCGCAAGCCCTTTTGCAGGGGTTAAGGGGACGGAGTCCCCTTACTTTCCCTTAACTTCTTTTACTCTTCGTCGGGTTGCGTGTCGCAGCATTTTTTGTATTTTTTGCCGCTACCGCAAGGGCAGGGATCGTTTCGGCCTGCTTTGGGTGATGTGGAGATAGGTTCGACCGGTTCGGTTGGGGTGCCGTTGCGAGCGACTGGGGAGTTGTCTTTGGTTTTGGTTTCCATGTCTTGGAGGAAGGAGCGTGAGGTTTCGAGTTGCAGGGTGGAGAGAAGTTGTTGGAGGGAGGGAGGAGGGGTTAAGCGGATTTCGAATCGGAAGAGATCGTGGGCGATTTCGGTGCGTAGGGTGTTGCTGAAGTCGTGGAAGAGGTTGAATCCTTCGTGTTTAAATTCTGTTAGGGGATCGCGTTGGCCTACGCTGCGTAGATTTACGTCTGTGCGTAGGTGGTCCATGCGTAGGAGATGTTCTTGCCAGAGGCTATCGATTTTGCGCACGATGAGGTGGCGGATCGCTTCGTTGGTTGGAGGTATATTTGCGTGGCGTTGTTCTGTTGGAACTTTGCTGTTTTCGCGTTCTAGTTTGTCTCTGAACGTATGGATGATTTTGTCTGCAGCCATTTTTTCGAGATCTTCGATTTCTAGGAGGTCTTGGTCGAAGTAGCCTTCATCGAAGGAAATGGGGAAGTGTTGCATGAGCCATTGGCGGTAGCCTTCTGGGTCCCAGGCACCTTCTGTGCTGCGATCTTTGAAGAATTGTTCTGCTGCATAGCCGCAGACATTTCTGAGAAGCTCTTCTGCTAGGGCTGACATATCATCAGTATGGAGAACATCGTTGCGGAATGTGTAAATTTCCTGACGTTGTTTGTTCATCACGTCATCATACTCTAGCGTATGTTTGCGCATTGTGTAGTTGCGCTGTTCCAATCGTTTTTGGGCAGTTTCGATTGAGCGGTTTAGTAAAGGAGAAGAGATAGGTTCTCCTTCAGGAGGCCGCACGCGTTGGAGCATAGCAGTGATGCGTGGAGAAGCAAACATGCGTAGCAGAGGATCTTCGAAGGAAACGTAAAAGTGTGACGTCCCGGGATCTCCTTGGCGCGCGCAGCGACCGCGTAGCTGGCGATCGGTACGACGAGATTGGTGACGTGTGGTTCCGATGACATGGAGACCGCCCAAATCTGCGACGCCTGGGGATAGCTTAATGTCAGTTCCGCGACCCGCCATGTTTGTGGAGATAGTGATTGTGCCGCGTTGACCCGCTTGAGCAACGATTTCGGCTTCGCGGTCATTTTGCTTTGCGTTTAGAACAGTATGTTCTAGTTTATTTTGTTTGAAGATTCGTGAGAGCTTTTCGGAAATTTCAACCGATTCTGTTCCGATTAAGATCGGACGACCCGTTGCATGAACATCTTTTACTGCTTTTAGAATCGCGTTGTATTTTTCGCGTTCCGACATGAAGATTTCGTCGTCGGCATCTTTACGGCGTCCTGGACGATGTGTAGGGATAGTTAGAACATCAATTTTGTAGATCTGTTTGAATTCGTTTGCTTCCGTTCCTGCAGTACCCGTCATCCCTGACAGTTTTTTGTACATCCTAAAGTAGTTTTGCAACGTGATCGTAGCGTATGTCTGAGTCTCTTTTTGGATAGGAACAGATTCTTTTGCTTCGATCGCCTGGTGGAGACCATCTGCAAAGCGGCGACCTGGTTGAGGGCGTCCTGTGTTTTCATCGATGATGACAATTTTGCTGTCTTGAATGATGTAATCGACATCGCGTTCCATCAGTAGATGGGCACGAAGAAGCTGCCGTAGATTGTGTGCGCGCTCTTTGCGTCTTGCGTCTTCCGCTTGAACATCAAGTTTGCGTTGAATTCTTGCTTCATCACTCAAGCTAGTATCTGCATCAATTAGTAGATATTCGTGTGCGATATCTAGCATGACGAAGTCATGGCTACTTGTATCTCCAGCGCATTTTTGCCAAGCTGCAATTCCTTTATCAGTGATTTCAAATTCGTTGCTGCGTTCGTCAACAATGATATACAGTTCAGCTAGGCGTTGAGCTTTTTCTTCTTTATTCTGGTCGGAGTAGTAGTAGAGATCCAATTCATCTAACGCAGCGCGCATGTCGGGATCTTCCTTAAAGCGCTTAAGGACCTTATTATGCGGTGTCCCTTTGCTTACAAGCCACATTTTACGTAGGGCGTCTTTTTCTAATTCTTCCTGTTTTTTATCTTTCTTTACAGGTGTTGCAGCTTCTTCACCATTACTAAGAGACTTTTCTAAGATTTTACGCGCTTCAGAAGCCAGTTGATTACAGAGATCACGCTGTTGGCGCACTAAGTCGCCTACAAGGTCTTTGAGTTCATCGTACATTTGGCGGCTAACAGGAACTGGGCCTGAAATGATTAATGGAGTGCGCGCTTCGTCGATGAGGATGGAGTCAACTTCGTCGATGATTGCGTAATAGTAGCCGCGTTGGACTTGTTCTTCTTTAGTTGTGGAGATTGAGTTATCGCGCAGGTAGTCAAAACCAAATTCTGACGATGTTCCATAGATAACATCGCATCCATACGTTTGTTTGCGCTCTTCTTGAGGGGTGTCGTTTGTGAGAGAACCCGTTGTTAAGCCTAGCCAGCGCAGGATTGATCCCACCCATTGGCAGTCACGTTGAGCTAAGTAGTCGTTGGTCGTAACTAGGTGAACAGATTCGCCAGTCAGTGCATTGAGGTAGAGAGGCATTACAGCCGTTAACGTTTTCCCTTCTCCGGTTTGCATCTCTGCGATGTTTCCGTCGTGCATTGCGATAGCGCCAACGATTTGCACATCATAGGGGATCATGTCCCATTTTTGATCATAGCCGGAGACGTGTACATCGGTGCCACATAAGCGGCGGCAGACGTTTTTTACGACCGCATAGGCTTCAGGCAGGATTTGGTCGAGAGTTTCGCCGTTTTTTATGCGGATTTTAAATTCTGCAGTTTTATTGCGGACAGCGTCGTCGCTAAGGGATTGCAATCCTTTTTCGTGACGATTGACAACGTCGACGATTTTGAAGTAGCGGCGTACAGCGCGATCTTGAGCGGAACCGAAAATTTTTTTTACCCAACCAAACATATCTCATCTTTTGTTAAACGTATTGAGATAAAATTTTACTCTAGGTGGCTTTTTGAGACAATTGCAAAAGTCAGAATAGTCCTTTTCCATGCCCTTTCCCGAATTCTAATACCCCGTCCTTTCCGTGCCCGTGCCCGTGAGCGTGCCCGTGCCCGATTTGCTAAAAAGCAAAGTACCCGGAGTTTGTCCTTAATCCATATCCCTTCATTCTAAATTTTTAGGAATCGGGCACGGGCACGGGCACGGAAAGGGACTTTCTGATCTATTATTCTAATTTAGGTTTTGTCTTTAGAGGTTCCACGTTGCATGGAAACATTTCGTGTGATAACTTTTACGGTTTCGATATGAAGGATTTCAATTAAAATGTCTAAGATTGTGTGCCTTAAAAACGAAAGCCCCCTTCCATTATTTCCACAAGAACCTCTCTTGTGGCGTCAACTGCTACGTCAAAATTTTGTCGATTGGAAAAAGTTAGCTGATTTTCTACAACTCACAGAAGAACAGCGCCAGCAGATTTTAACGAAGCCCAAGTTTGCTTTAAATCTCCCATTGAGAATTGCTCAAAAAATTGCAAAGGCCACACTCGACGATCCGATCCTCAAACAGTTTATACCTACGCAGGCTGAAACAGAAGAAATCGAAGGATTTAGCTTAGATCCTGTAGGTGACTGTGGAGCAGCAAAATCTGAAAAGTTGCTTCATAAATACAAAGGGCGCGCATTGTTGCTTTGTACCAGCGCCTGTGCAATGCATTGCCGTTACTGCTTTCGACAAAACTTCGACTATGCTGTCGGAGTCTCTCACTTTTCAAATGAAATTGAGCTGATCCGTCAAGATTCCTCGATCAGCGAAGTGATTTTAAGCGGAGGAGATCCGTTGTCTCTTTCCGATCGCGTGTTGGGACAGTTAATGCAGGAATTGGCCTCTATTCCTCATGTGACACGGCTGCGTTTACATACGCGCTTTCCTATTGGGATACCTGAACGTATCGATACACGTTTTCTTCAAATGATCGAAGGTCTTTCCTGTCAGGTATGGATGGTAATTCATGCGAATCATCCTTTAGAGTTAGATGAAGAGGTGTTATCGCGTTTAAAATCCCTGCAAAAATTGGGTGTTGTGCTGTTGAATCAAGCTGTGCTTTTGCGCGATGTCAACGACAACATTGACGTTTTGGCACAACTGTGCGAGCGGCTCGTCGATCATGGCATTTTGCCTTACTACCTCCACCAGCTCGACCGTGTTAAAGGCACTGCTCATTTTGAGGTAGATGTGGCAACAGGTCTACAGCTCGTTAAAGAGCTTGCAACACGGTTGCCAGGCTATGCTGTGCCGCGTTACGTTAAAGAAGAAGAGGGTTTTCCAAGTAAAACATTTTTGGGATAATCGATGTTGGGGTTAGCGCAAAAAAAGTTTATGGAGCAGGGTGGAACGTTAGTCCCCACATCATCGCGGTATGTCCCCCATCATCCTTGGCCGTTGATTGAACGCATGTTGGCTAATCGCCAGATTTCCTATGTCGACTACGCGTTAGCTGAATTTCTGTTGAGGCAGCATCCAGAAGCACAGCAAGACGTTGCGGCTTTTATCTGTCACTTGTCGTTAGCTTCCCGACAGGGACATCTCTGTATCCTAGTAGATGATCATTGTGTGTTGCCTGATCCAAGAGAGACATGGACAGAACAGGGATATGGCGAAGAGACGGTGCCTATTTCCGATGCGGATGTGGCGGAGTTGCGTGCATTGATTCTGTCGGGAGCCAAAAAAATCCCTTCTAAGTTAGTGTCTGAAGCCTCTTTAGATACTGTTACACCTATCTGTCATCGGGACAATATCTTTTATTTTCAACGCAGCTGGCACTATGAGACGCTGTTTTTAACGCATGTCACGCGTATTAAAAACAGCAAACCAGCCGTTGCCATCGATACTGAACAGCTTCAAACTCAACTACAAGAAATTCCTGAATTGCAGCCTGAACAGCGACTTGGTATTTTGAAAGCGTGTGAAAGTTCTCTGACAATGATTTGTGGAGGTCCTGGTACCGGTAAAACCTATACGGCAGGTCAGTTAATTCGCGTTTTATTAAGTTCTATCTTACCTACGAAACTTGCACGTTACGAAATAGCATTAGCGGCTCCAACAGGCAAAGCAGCGGCCAATTTGGAACAAAGTTTGCGACGCGCCTTTTCTGGAGCTGCCCATCAAACTGAAATAAAAGCAAAAACACTGCATGCCCTTTTAGGGTTGCGTGGAGCAGGTTTTTCTAAACAGTTTGAAAAACAGTTTTTATCTGCAGATCTTATCGTTGTCGATGAGAGTTCGATGATTGATGTGCGCGTGATGGCGCACTTGATGGAGTCTGTTAAGCCGGGAGCACGCCTGATTTTGTTGGGAGATCCGCATCAGCTTCCTCCCGTATCTGCCGGCATGTTATTTGCTGACATGGTGCATCTATTTCCTCAGCATCTTGTAGAGTTAAAAACCTGTTTGCGCGCTGAGTTAAAAGGTATTGTGGAGCTGGCTGGAAAGGTAAATAAAGGAGAAAGTCAATCTGTCCTCAACATGTTGATGGATGGATCTCCAGGGATTGGGCGCGTAGCGCAACAGCCTCAGCTAACCACGCAGAAGCAGCAACAGCTACTGATAGAACAGGTATTGCCTCATTTTGATATTCCCGAAGAAGATCCTGCACGAATCCTTAAGGCGTTTAATCGATTCCGTTTGCTGTCGCCTATGCGTAAGGGGCCTTTTGGCGTTGATGCTTTAAATCAACAGATTTTACACAAGCAATTGCAAAAGGCGCAGAATACAGTTGTGCTTCCGATCATGCTGGTCAGCAACGATTACCGCTTGGAGCTGTTTAATGGAGAGGTCGGAGTTCTTGTGCGGCATTTGCAACGCGGTAAATTGAGCGATGTGCAGACCGGAGACTATGCACTTTTCATTGATCGCGAAAACGCAGACAAGATGCGTAAATTGCCGGCATTGCTGTTGCCCAAATATGAATACGCTTATTGCCTTTCGGTGCATAAAAGTCAGGGAAGTGAATTTGATCATGTGTTACTGTTAATGCCTGAAGGGTCGGAGTTATTTGGACGCGAAGTTCTCTACACGGCGATTACGCGCGCAAAAAAGCAATTGGATATTTGGGGCAGTGACAGTGTTTTAGAAAAAACCATGCAACGAAGAGCTGAGCGCCTTTCAGGATTGAGATCGTTTTAATTTTTTCAAACGAGGCATCGAAAAACATTGAAGGCGAATGTGCTATTTGGAGTGCGGTGGCTTGCCACCGCTTTCACAAACATCGGCTTGCCGATGTTACAACGAACTGTGAATGGGGCCGGCAA
>JACDHD010000070.1:0-324 GCA_013821265.1 Parachlamydiaceae bacterium
CTAAGAAGCTTACAGGGTTTCGCAAAATCCGTATTTGAATTCATGAATCTCGATCTTCCTGTTCCAAGCTATACCCAAATCTCACGAAGAGCTCAAACCCTTCATAAATGCATCCGACGCTTAATAACAGGAAAGAAGAACTGTCATATTATTTTTGATTCAACTGGTCTTAAGGTATATGGAGAAGGCGAATGGAAAGTAAAAGTGCATGGAAAATCTAAACGTAGAACTTGGAGAAAGTTTCACATAGGAATAGATGCTGAAACTCAAGACATTCTGTGCTGTGAATTAACAGAAAACAATAAAGGCGACGCCGAAGTAGCA
>JACDHD010000070.1:334-11784 GCA_013821265.1 Parachlamydiaceae bacterium
GAGATGGGGCTTATGATGGGCAACGCTTTCGTAAGAAAGTCTATGAAAAAGGAGGTATCTGCACGGTGCCTCCGCCAAGAGATGCTACTTATAAAGGGATTCCTGATGGATGGGAACGAGAAGATAAATGCCTTGCAGCAATTGAAGGATTTGGTGGTGGCGAAGATGGAAGAAGACTTTGGAAAATCTGTTCGCAATACCATCAAAGATCTTTAGCAGAGACAGCTATGTTTAGAGTAAAAAAGATGTTTGGAGAACGGCTTAAAGCTCGGTCTATTGGAGCTCAAGAATCAGAGTCTACCTGTAAGTGTTTAGCTATTAATAAGATGAACAAATTTGGTATGCCCAAAGGGAAATGGGTATTAAAAAAGGTTTAGAAGTTTAGTAGAGTTTGGGTAAGGGTGAATAGAATCTGTGAGGGCTATTACGCAACAAGGCCCTTCTCCAATTCTTATCACGTTCTTCTAAAACTTCTAATAAACCATCTAAGTCATCAACTATGCATCCAAGAGAGGTTTTTCCTTCCTTAAAAATTAAAATTTTATCCAGCATTAATTTGTATTGTCGTTGATCATATTCATGCATTTTTCTACCCCTGAATGAGTTGCTAGGATTTATCCGTTACGTTTTAAAACGACTCTTATGCACGGGGGCAGATCTGGAATTCTGCAATTCAGCGCTTCGCACTGTCTTGCTGATTAGAGGAATTGCAGAATTCCAGGTCTGACCCCGTGCATTAGTTTTCAATATCTTCTTCTTTTTGAGGTGGTAACTTTGCATGGATTAAGATCAAAATATTTTGGATTGCTTCATTAATGAATTCTCGATCTCTAAGACTATACTCTTTTTTTTCTTGATCTAAACCCACGGCATAAACTTCTTCTAAATCTCCCGAATATCCTGTAACTAAATCTATCCATTTCTTATCTATATCCTCTAGAACATTTAATAATGCGTTCAGATTACAGATAAGAGAACTTAAGGATGAGTGTCCTAACTGATAGTTTTTAATAAAAGATAACATTAATTTTAACTGTCGATCATCATATTCACTCATAACTACCTTGTTGAATACATGGGGTTAGACCTGGAATTCTGCAATTCTTCGATTCGTCTTGTCTTAGCGATTATAGAATTGCAGAATTGCAGGCCTGACCCCTTTATGCTCCATTATCGATATCCACGTATTCTCCGCACATACTGTAAGCAGATTCAAATGATTACGTGGGTTTCCACTCAGGTCTATGGCCATAAATGTATTCTTCAGCAATATCCCTCGCAAGGGGAGCTAATTTTTCAATATCTTCTTTTCTGAATTCATTCCGCCGCTTAACTACTATTTGTCCTATTGATTCCCCACATGCATCCAAAATAATAGTATCTTCGTTAGGATTAGAAGCTGTTTTTAGCAGACCTGCTAAAGCCCTATCATCATCATATTTTCCGATATCCATTGCAGCTTCATGTCTTTCATCTTCTCTTGCTGTTTTATCCAATAAAATCTCTATAAGAAGATCCACTCTATCTATCATTTTTCTCCTTTTAATATGTGCTATATCTAGAAGAACATGAGTTCCTGCTTCCTGTAAATGGATTAATATATTTATCACCACCAAGCCCTAACCATGCACTCCAGGTCTGACTCCGTGCATTTAAGGGGCATTTTTTTTCTTGAACAAAAGCTAAATTTAGATTGTTTTGAGTCTCTTTGATTGAAAATTTCATAAAAGAAGAATTTTACTTTGTTTCAAATTGAGCATGCATTTTTGCATTTGTAATTTTCCATTCTAGCCATTGACCTACCCATTTTCCAAATCCGCATAAAGATATGTTAGAATTAAAAAACTTAACCTCACATAAATCTCTTAATTCTTCAGAGTTGCTAATTTCAATCTCATTCCATTTTTCTAAAATAGGATCATATCTATTAATTGATAATACATCCCAATCATTAAAAAATAAGACCCCCTTGCCTAGTGCTGTTCCTCCATCTATTTCCAACCAAGCGCCTTCGACAAAGACTTTTAATATTTTTTTCTCTGGCAGAAATTCCATTTTTTCCACGTTAAAATCAGGAAATGAAAGACTTCTCATCATCATTTCGTCCAAATTTTTCATTGGCTACCCCCCATATGGTATATGAGCATCAGCTGATGTTCTATCAACTATTTCGAGATATTTATTTAATGAATTACCCCGTTTGTCATAAAGATGTAAGTGATCATATTTTGTAACTTTATCCGAAGGATGGATTTTTACACGTAATTTCCCTTGCTTATCTGTAAAATCCATGAATTTTCCATCAGGACTTTTTCCTCTAGGTTGGAGGCCGATTGATTTTATATCAGAAATAATCTGATTTTTGTTACATGATTCGATATTAGACAAATAATTTTTAATCTTTGTGCGTGTTAAAACTTGCTTTACCGTTTGACGGCCGAAGAATTGGCGGCTTATGCCATATGCTGCACTGCCACCTTTAATTCCTGCTTGAACACCTTTCGTCACTGCTACACAGTTTAATGCAAGACCACCAACTTCTCCTAAACGCTCCGCTGTAAACACATGCTGGTTGCAATCTCTGCCAATTTGCCCCCAAGTTTTACCTGAATAGTTATAATTCCACAAGTTTTTGCCATAGCCACTTAATGTGCCTACAGGATCCAAAAAGCCCTGACTGAGCCCGCTACCACAGCTAAAAGCGGTATCACACGAATAACGCGACCAAGACAAGCTCTTAGAAGCTGGTCGGCTAAAATTTCTTCCCGACATCTTGCTCAAAGAGGAATTAAAATTATTTCCAAAAACTCCCATCTTCTCGTTTTTAAAAGAATTGGAAAAGTTCAATGCAAACAATCCATAAAGGTCAAAATGGGTCAGGGGATTGTTGTGAACATAGGCGTAAAGGTTAGGTCCATCGGCAAATCCCAACGGATCGGCTGTCATCCAACGTCCTAAATGTGGTGCATAATATCGTCGCCCAAAATAAACCAATCCACTTTCTGAGTCATATCGCTTCGATGCAAATCCCCACGGAATAAGGTCAACGCCATCTTCAGAAAAGCGTTCGCCATATGCTGAATAACGATAGGTTTGACAAACCTTACTTGTTGCAGCATCCAGCAAACAGCAAATATCCCCCCGCAAATTATGCACAGGAACAAGCAATCGATCTTTGACTTCTATCGCAACAGCGGCTCCAACCTCAGCCCCAAGTCCTTTTCCTAAAATGCGTAATTCTTGAAGATTTCCCTTTGCATCGACCGAACCGATTTCATCCTGATCGATATACAAAAAGTGTTGTACATCTTTAGGAGGTTCCCAAAAACGCTTCTTATCATTCCAAACGAAATGCTCTTTCTTTAAACGACGATGAAAGTGGTCGTACTGATAACGCGTTTGCTTCTGATTTTGTGTGACAGTGATCAATCGATCAAGGGCATCATACTCATACTTCGTCACAACACCATTTTGCATACACTCAACTAAATTCCCGTTGAGATCATAGCTAAACTGCGATGCCCCATCTGATAACAGCTGGTTTAAGGCGTTGTGTGAACGCGGGATTCCATCTTTTGTTATGCAATTGTTCAAAGAGTCGTACGCATACTTATGCGTTTGATGTCCCTTCTCTTCCGACACTTGATTCAGATCGTCATAGGAAAATTGATAGTTGATTTTACCCACTTTATCTTCAACAATGCAGTTGCACAAATTGCCTACACGGTCGTAGCCTTTCTCTGGAATGGTTTCTTTCCACGCTGTTGTTGATGTGGATGTGCGTCTCTTTAAGGCGTCATAACGTCGTTTTTCTGTTCCTGCCTTACTTGGAGATTGCAATGTTGCCTCTTGCCCTAGCAAATCATAATCGTCATATCGATGCTCATATTTTTTGTTGCCTTTAGAATCAAGACGAACAACAGTTCGAAGATGTGCGGCATCATAGACGTACTTGATTGATGATTGATCTGGTAGCTGCACCTGTGTGCGCCGTCCTAATTGGTCGTAGGTAAACGCAAACGCAATTCCGTTTCCTAATACCTCTTTAATCATCTGATTCAATGGATCATAGGTACGGTGTGTTGTCGTGCCATTAATTTTATCATCAATGCGAATAAGGTTATGCACATTATCGTACACATATGTGTAGGCTATAGATTTATCGGAAGAGGTGTATTCAGTTAGGCGTCCATGTGGATCATACACACTGTTTAAAACAGTTCCTGTTGGCTTGGTGACGGCATCTTGCTGGCCCATCGAATTGTAGGAAAAATGGGTGATTTTTTGTTCGACAGTTCCTTCTGCCTCTACAATCATTTCTAAACGGTTTTCTGGACCAAATTCTTTGCGATTAGAAATCATTCGCTTTTCTTGTCCATCTTGTATGACACTTTCTATCCAAGCAGATGTATTTCCATTGAGGTCATATCTGATCGTTTCCTTTGAAAGAAGTATTCCAAGTGAATTGCGTTTTTCTGATATTTCCAAACGACCACTGACATCATATGTATCAATGGTTTTGATGCCATTTGGATCGGTGGTTGTTTTTTGGAAAACGATTTTACTTTCACCATTTTTGAAGCCGTAGTTGTACGCATAATGTGTAATATTTGCCAGGGCATCTTTGACAAAAACGGGATTGTTGTGGCTATCGTAAACTGTGGTTGAGATTAACGATGTGGATGCATCTTGGTAAACGATTACGCTTGTGATGTTGCCTACGATGTCATAAGTAAAACACTTTTTCTGAAAAAGCTTACCTGATTCATCTTCCGTACGTTCTTCGACTGTACGGTCTAACGCATCGTATTCCATTATTTGAACGACAGCCTGTTTTAGATTTTCGCCAAAAGGCTGAGTGATTTTATGCACTCTTCCATGCGAATCGTACTCATAAATTGTTGTTGAATTGTTGTTTTTATCACCCACATATGTCTCAGAAGACTTTCGACCAGCTCCATCATAAGTGTAATGGGTGACATTTCCGTTGGGATCGATACGAGAAAGAAGATGCAAAGAATTATAAATCCAAGATTCTTGGCTTAGACGTTTTCCTGATGCAGAATATGTTTTGGATTGTCCTTATGCATCTTCCAAACTCATCGTAAATATGCTGTGTGACATTCCCATAGATGTCTGTAGAGGTTAATTGTCTTCCCAATTCATCGTAGGTGAATTTTTGTGACAATTTTAATTTGTTAGGGTGGTGCTCTTCAGTAGCGATGAGTCGATTTGCTAAATCGTAGATGTTATGAGTCTCTACATTTGGGTTTGGACCTTTAGTATAAATGCAATTTCCATTGACATCGTAACGATTTGAGATGACTTGTCCTTCACTGTTTGCTTCCTCAACAACTCGTCCTTTTGCATCATATTGCCAATAGGTTGAAAATAGAGATTGTCCTTCACTGTCATATGTATCTTGCTGCGTGAGATTTCCATATTTATCGTAATTTAGGATTTCTCTCTTAAGCAAAACTTCGCTCTTTGTAGATAAATCCAAATAGCGTTCTTTGATCTCTTTTGGAAGGCCTATTCCACCACCAACCAAATTTGGTATAATCGCTGTAATTAGCCTTTCAGTGACTCCGGAAAGGTCCCAGGATTCCTTTCCCTTTCCATCGTCTTGTATTTTCAATGTTAGTGTGGCTGTGTTTTCATCGTATTCGAAAAATTCCCGAACGTGCAGATCACCAGCACGAGTGAATTTCGCAACAAGCAAGTTGCTATTGGGCTTATAACGGTATTCTGTTTGCTTGCCGTTTGGTTCGATTTCTTTCAAGAGTAGATTAAATCCATCCTGAGAGTACTCTTTGACAACTTTGTAGCATTCTGCTCCATTGTTTTCAGGATATCCATCTTTCAGGATGATTGGTGAGTGGTTTTTGCCGGTTAGATTTCCCCAGAATTGCTCTTCGATGGGATTACCCTTGCTATCGTATTTGTAAGAGCGGCAGCTAAAAATATTTTTCCCACTATCTTCCATTGTATGAGAAAGTAAATTTCCCCAATTTGGTGAATTTGGAACTCCCCAATAAAAATGTTCCTGGTTATAACGGCCATTTTTTCCAGAACGCTTAATGGCTTCAAGTTGGCACTCGGAATTGATTTTATAAACAGTGCTTTGCTGAGATGCATCTGTGACGATGGTTTCAGACTTTTTCTTTTTATTCATAGGTGTATAGGTAAAACTATAAATGATCGCAGATTTCCCGCCAGGACCCACAGGAGCTTCCAATGAGGCAACCTTATCGGTAAGGTGAGAATCATCCGACGTGTGGTAGTTGATTTTTAAAAAACCACCCTTTGCATCGCGGATTCCAGATAGTAAACAGAAGTAGTAGTGTTTACTATTTACGTAATCGTAGAATTCATCTGGACCATCTGGACGCTTTACAGAGGCCACATAGAACTGTTTTTCCGGCTTTGCATGTTTGAATTTTTTTGAGGTAAATTGATATTCAATTTTACGTCCATCATTTCCTGAAATATCCAGAAATGGATTGTCATTCAACTCTTTTCTATTAGCATGTTTAAATGTAAATGATCCGAAAGAGAGGTTACCTGCAGCATTTTTGCTTGAGACTTCGATTAGGTTTCCTTCGTCGTCATATTTATAACTGATTTTATTGCCATTTGGCTTGCGTTCTTCTTGCAAGCGGTAATGAAAATAATCTTCTCCAATATGCTGAGGATTTTCTCTTGGAGGGGTAGTGTGTTCATCTTGTTGCATTAAGTAGCAATGTCCGGAACCTGTTTTTATTTTAAGACTACCTTCGGTCACTGGTTTAGTTTTTATTTTTTTTTGCAATTCACATACGTTATTTTTGTGATTAGATTGGCCATTGATGACGCCACTTCCTGCATTTGTTAAACCAAAATAATTGCTGGGGATGAGGGCAAAAGACATTGGAAAGGTATCTTCTTTTGTCTTGGAATGGTGATGATAGGAAGAGGCGCTCCCACTAGAAGCAACAAACTCTACGTCAGCGTGATATTCCTTTGTTCCGCTTCTTGTAGTAGACGACGTTGTACAACGAGCTTCGCTTTGATAGCTGTGCCTCCAGCATAAATGTAGACCATAAGGAAAGTTTCTTTTTTGAGCATAGCTTCGCGTTAATGACAAGGGTTCAGAGCTCGGTAATGACCAATCTTGATGACGCGCGATGTAGGAGCCTGTAATAACATTAATGCATCCTCCCACAATTGCCGAAGCTTCTGTTTCCGTATCTGCTAGTGGGATGCTTGTAAGACTTTCAGGGATGGGGCTGCAGTGCAAGTAAGTTGAGGTACATAGGTAGATAACAAGAAAAAGTAATCTCATTGTAAACACATCCTTGTAAAAGTCAGTCGTTTCTTAAAAGGATGAAATGTTTTGGCTTTTTGGTAAAGCGTAAAAAAGTTCTTAAGATAAAGAACGTCTGAAGGTTATATTGCATCGGCCGAATATCGAATACTGGATAAACTCTAATTTACCTTGGAAATTATCCAAAAATCCTTTATTTTTGGGTTGGAAAATAACCAAAAATTAAACGATTTTACCTTGGAAAGCAACCATGTTTAAGAGGATTATTGATTTTCACCTAGATAAATGGAAGACAGATTCCTTCCGCAAGCCTCTTATCTTGCGTGGAGCTAGGCAAGTAGGAAAAACGTATGCAGTCCGCAGGTTAGGAAAACAATTCAAATATTATGTCGAAATTAACTTTGAAAGATTAGAGGGGGCTGCATCGCTATTTGAAAAGGATATCGCACCCGAGAAGATTATTGTGGCTCTTTCACTGTTAGTAAACACTCCCATTATTCCAGGTGAGACACTCCTATTTTTTGATGAAGTTCAAGAAGCCCCCAGGGCTATTTTGGCTCTTCGTTATTTTTATGAAGAAATGCCTAATCTTCATCTTATTGCTGCAGGTTCTCTTCTAGAATTTGCTATTGCAAAGATAGGAGTTTCTGTTGGCCGAATTTCGATGTTGTACATGTATCCACTATCTTTTTTAGAATATCTAGTCTCTACTGGACATCATCTGGTAGCAAAAGAAATTTTGCATCACTCTCCAGGTAATCCAATGGAAGAAGTAATTCATGTTAAAATATTGGATTTAGTTGGAGAATACCTTTCGATCGGTGGAATGCCAGAAGCTGTTGTAAGATGGACCCAAACTAAAGATCCTAAATCACCACTTAATGTGTTACAGCAGATCGCAGCAACATATCGTCAAGATTTTGAAAAATATGCTAAAAAAAGCCAAGTCAAATATCTCGAACAACTATTCCGACAAATTCCTCATCTCGTAGGAAAAGACTTTTCTTATCGAGAAATTCATGGAGAATATCGCAAACGAGAACTTGCTCCAGCACTAGAACTTTTAGAACGATCGAATATTATTCACACAATTCGACACGCTTCTGGTCAAGGTATTCCAATTGGATCGGATATCGATTTTGAAACTTTTAAGATCATTTATCTAGATATTGGCCTTTGTCAGGCTATATTAGGATCGGATATTTCTATTTGGTTTTTACGTCCCCTAGAAGGATTTGAAAATAGGGGAGAAATTGCAGAAAGTTTTATTGGACAGGAGCTGATTTGCTATGCCAATCCAGAGAATAAAGCGGAACTCTATTTTTGGAAAAGAAAAGCAAAAAATAGTTCGGCTGAAGTTGATTATCTTATCCAACGCGGAGAACAGATATTGCCTATCGAAGTCAAAAGTGGACATGGTAATACTCTACGAAGTCTTCGTATTTTTCTGGACAGTCATCCCAAATCACCACTAGCTATTCGTTTTTCTTCTCTCAATTACTCAATTTTAGACAAGCTTGATTCACGTCCTCTGTATGCTGCAGCATCATTGGCTCATCCAAATCAAAAAGAAGCTTTGGAATATTTAGTCCATCCGAGCTAACCCCTTGCATTGCAGGGCGGGACGCCCGGTTACTTTCAGGCCTACATTTTTACCAGACCGGGACGGTCTGGCTACTTTCTTTTTTTTGCAGAGCGAGACGCCTGGTGGTCCAGTTCACCCACATAGGTAACACTTTGATTCACCCACATAGGTAACACTTCAAACAAATACGTTATATTATCCTTATTTTTAATGATTTAAAAGGGGATGACATGGCGTGGGAGACATTCAAAGTGGAAGAACAAAGATTACAAGTTATTGAAGCTTACATTAACGGAGATGCTTCAATGACCGCCATATGTGAAAGATATGGAATAAGTACAAAAACTGCTTATAAGTGGTACAAACGATATCTTGATTTAGGGTATGACGGTTTGAGTGACCTTTCAAGGGCACCTCATGAGAGTCACTGTTTGTTTACTGACAATCAAATACAAAGAGCTATTGATTTAAAATATAAACGTCTTACATGGGGACCGAAGAAAATATTGGCTAAACTTTCAGAAATATATCCAAATGAAAAATGGCCATCCCCAACTAGACTGTACGAAATTTTTAAAGAATTCCATCTCGTTACGAAAAGAAGAATTAAACGTCGTGTACCAGCAACAGCACCTTTAGGGCATGTTACAAAATGTAATGATACTTGGGCTGTGGATTTAAAAGGTTGGTTTTTGACAGGAGATGGCTGTAAGTGTGAGCCTTTAACTATTACCGATTGTGATAGTAGATTTCTTATTAGGTGCATTCATTTAAGTAAACATTCTGTGGAATATGTCTGGCCTGTCTTTGATCACGTTTTTCGAGAATATGGCCTTCCAGATAGGGTAAGATCGGATAATGGCCCTCCATTTGGTTCTGTAGGAACTGGAAGGTTAACGAATTTATCAGTTAATTTAATAAAAGCAGGAGTTATTCCTGAATGGATAAACCCGGGACATCCAGAGGAAAATGGAAGACATGAAAGATTTCATTTAACCTTACAACAAGAAGTTGCCACGCCACCTAAAGAGACATTAGCTTTACAAATTCAAGCTCTAGAGAGTTTTAAAGATGATTATAATTTTGAAAGGCCACATGAAGCATTAAATATGAGGAAACCCGGTGGGTACTATACAGTTTCGAATAGAACATGGAATGGTGTGCTTAAGCCTCCAGAATATGATAGAAGTGTTTTTGATGTAAGGAAGGTTGAAAGAGGTGGTCAAATAAAATGGAGAGGGAAGCATATTTATATTAGTGATGTCTTAAGAGAAGAGTATATTGGCATTAGACCCTCTGACAATGATTGTATGGACATTTTTTATGGACCAGTATTTCTAGGAAAAATAAGTGAAAGGGGTTTAGAAAAACCAAAAATTAAAGCAAAGAGACAGGGGCGCTTGCGAAGATAAGAGCAACTTTGATAGAGTAGAAAGTGCAGAAAATAAGTTACTTCTGAAACTGACCGAAAGGCGACGTTATACGGATTGTAGCTATGGATAGGTTGGGGGCTTTGCCCCCAAACCCCCAGCAGAAAATAAGTTACTCCTTCACTTTCCCTCAAAGCTTAGTAACCGGATTGATTTAACATAGGAATTAAACTTTTTTAACAACAAAAGTGTTACCTATGTGGGTGAATCAAGTGTTACCTATGTCACCGGCCTGACCGGTTACTTGGAGATTAGAAGTCCTGTGTGGCTTGGTCCAAAAAAAATTGCTTGGGTTATTCTGTGGGTCAATATTTCTAATATTGCCTCTCTGTTTATAAAAACAATTATTGAAAACAATCTAAAAGCGCCTTATATTACTAGCATTTTCACAGTGGTGTTTAGCCGTAGTGAACAGCCTCGAAACCAAATACAAGGAAGTAAAATGAGAAAATATCTGATAGCAGCGTTGACAATTGTTGGGAGTTTAAGTGCAGCAGAAAATGGTAATGGCAAAGCGATGCATGTTGGAGAGTTCGTGTGGAATGAATTAGCAACAGCAAACCTTCAAGGCGCGAAAGATTTTTATGGTAAAGTGTTTGGTTGGGAATTTGTCGATAAAAAAATGGACGACATGACCTACACCATAATTGAGAAAGACAATCAAGAATTTGGAGGCATCTGGTCCATTCCTGCAGCTCAGCAAAGCCAAATCCCACCGCATTGGTTAGCATACATTTTAGTTGAAAATGTAGAACAATCTTTGGAAAAAGCACGCCAAAATGGTGCTACAGTAGTAAAACCTGTTCAAAAAGCGGGTGAGATGGGTCTTTTTGCAGTTATTAAAGATCCTTCAGGTGCTCACGTTGCATTGTGGCAAAATCTAAAGAAATAATGAATATAGGGATCAGGCTACAAGCCTGATCCCTATCATTTTAGTATTTTACTAAAGTTAGCTCAATGTCTTGAAGATGCTGCGCCTGATGCTTTTCCACTCCTTTTTCATATGGCAGGTTGGAAGGCAACAAAAACTCTTCACTCATGGCAGCAACCAGTCTCACTGGTCGATCAAAGTGCCCTCCACAGCGTGGAAAGTATTCAACATCGCGTTCTAGGTAATGATGTCTTTCTC
>JACDHD010000071.1 GCA_013821265.1 Parachlamydiaceae bacterium
ATGCAATAAAAAGAAAATATTTTTTTTAAGAAACAACCTTAAACATCTTATCTTGCTCAAAACTAAAAACTTACGTTAAAAAGTGCTAAAGTCGAGACAGAGGCACAGAGCAGCACAGAGAGCGAGAAGGCATTTGCGCAGCCCTGATGAGTTCTATGTAATGCTTTTCTAACTTTTTTAAAAAGCTGAGGCTTTTTAAAAACCAGCATTCGCATGGGCTTGCGCCCACGCGAAGTATTTTTTTCATTTTACTCGTTACGTCATATCCGGATTCAAGGTTATTCGTTAACATAAACCATTCTCAAATTTCAACGTTTAACATGTTCCTTATCGCTCTCTGTGCTTCTCTGTGCCTCTGTGGTAAAAAATAAAACGAACATTTTTTTGCATAGGCACGGAAGGACTTATATGATTGTCTCATTCAATCCAAAGTGAAGACCCTCTTTCGCTTTCCTTTTTCTTTTCACTATTGCCTGCTGTCCTTATAATCCACGCTAAAAGGAGAAACCCCCATGGTAAAACGCAACCCCAACATTGCAAAACTACAAGCTGGATACCTCTTTCCCGAGATCAACAAACGCAAAAATGCCCTTCTACAGCGTCAACCAGATGCAAAATTAATTAGCTTAGGCATCGGTGATACCACACTCCCTATCCCAAATCACATTTCTCATCATCTACAACAATACTCCTTAAAGCTCGCAACCCCACAAGGGTACTCTGGATATGGCCCTGAACAGGGACAACGCCCCTTACGTGAAAAAATTGCCGAGGTATTATACCATGGAAACGTAACAACCGAAGAGGTTTTTGTTTCCGATGGTGCCAAATGCGACATCGGTCGCCTCCAGCTTCTATTTGGTGCTTCCGCAACAATCGCTGTACAAGATCCCGCTTACCCCGTCTACGTCGATACCAGTGTTATGATGGGGCAAACAGGTGCTTACAACTCCTCACAAACCTCCTATTCTGGAATCGTGTACATGCCGTGCAATCCAGAAAACAATTTTTTTCCCGATCTCAATCGCGTTCCACGCACCGATCTTATCTACTTTTGCTCCCCAAATAACCCTACAGGGGCTGTTGCAACACGCAAACAACTTACACAACTAGTGGCGTTCGCCAAAGCCAATCGCTCTATCTTGATTTTCGATTCCGCGTATTCGTGCTTTATTCAAGATCCTGATCTCCCACGCTCAATTTTTGAAATTCCTGGAGCTCGCGAAGTGGCCATTGAAGTTAGCTCCTTTTCGAAAATGGCGGGATTCACCGGATTGCGCTTGGGGTGGACAGTGATCCCAAACGAACTTTTATTCGAAGATGGCACTCCAGTCAGAAAGGATTGGGAACGCATTCACACAACATTCTTTAACGGCGCCTCCAATGTGGTGCAAGCTGGAGGACTAGCTGCTTTAGATCCAGAAGGATTACAAGCAATTCAAACAATGACGCATGCCTACATGGAAAATGCCCGTTATATCACACAAAATCTGCAAAAAATGGGCATTAAAACCTATGGCGGCAGCAACGCACCTTATGTTTGGGCTTATTTCGGACAACGAAACTCATGGGAAATTTTTGAAGATATTTTAGAGAATACACACGTTGTCACAACGCCTGGAAGTGGTTTTGGAGCCGCTGGTGATGGCTTCTTGCGCCTGAGTGCTTTTGCGCAACCTACTCATATTGAAGAGGCTATGGCTAGACTATCTCAATATTTTGCTGGAGAATGCTTCACAAAAAAGTTCGGTACTAGATATAATGATACCGCATCCGTTTGCTTGTCTTTAAATTAAGGGCAAAAACATTAAAAAGGTGTGTTGTCATGAAAAATAATAAAGTATTTGTAGGTTTCTTTTTAGCAGTTCTTTGCCTCTGTGCTGTTTCGACAAAAGCAGAAGCAAGAACGCACTTCTCACTGAACATCGGTGGCTTTTTTGCCCCACAACCGGTTTGTGAGCGTTATGTCGTTGAACACTATCAGCCTTATTATGCTGAGCCTGTTTATGCTTATCCTGAGCGCGTTGTATACGTAGCTCCTCGTCCTGTCTACCGCGAAGTATATGTCGAAAGACCTGTCTATCGCAGTGGCGCGTCGATGACCATGTGGCGTTCTTATCGCTAACGTGTTCTTGTAGCGATGCGAATGCGCATCGCTACTCTTTTTTATGAATGACTCAGAAAGGAGACCTTCCCATGCTAAACATCAATCTGAAAGGCAAACGCGCGTTTATCGCAGGTATTGGCGACGATCAAGGATATGGCTGGGCAATTGCTAAAGCTCTAGCCGAATGTGGTGCTGAGATTTTAGTCGGCACATGGACTCCAATTATGAAAATTTTCTCCATGAGTCTAGCCAGCGGCAAATTTGATGAATCGCGCAAGCTCTCCAATGGCAAACTAATGGAATTTACAAAAATTTACCCTTTAGATGCGACATTCGATACAATGGATGACGTTCCAGAAGATATTCGCGAACACAAACGCTACAAAGATTGTTCAGGATATACGATTTCTGAAGTGGCCAACGCAGTAAAGAAAGACTTTGGAACAATTGATATTCTTGTACACTCTCTTGCCAATGCTCCAGAAGTGCAAAAGCCTCTTCTAGAAACATCAAGAAAAGGATATTTAGCAGCGGTTAGCTCCTCCTCTTATTCGTTAGTTAGCCTTTTGGCTCATTTTGGGCCAATCATGAATCCAGAAGGTTCAGTTCTCTCGCTTACATTTATGGCATCTGAAAAAATCATTCCTGGATACGGTGGAGGCATGAGTTCTGCCAAAGCAGCTCTTGAGAGCGATACCCGCACACTGGCTTGGGAAGCGGGTCGTAAGTGGGGCATTCGCGTAAACACCATTTCCGCAGGTCCTTTGCGCAGTCGTGCTGCAAAAGCGATTGGATTTATCGATCGCATGATCGATTATTCGACGGCTAATGCGCCTTTAAGCAGAGAATTGGAAGCGTTAGATGTAGGATATCCTGCAGCATTCATTTCGTCACCCTATGCAGCTGCCATTACAGGAACGATTATTTATATCGATCACGGACTGCACTCAATGGGTGTCGCTCCAGATAGCCCGACGCTACAGCCAACCGCAGCTGCAGTAACCTCCTAACATTTCCTTTTTGGAGTGCGGTGGCTTGCCACCGCTTTTTTAGGGTTCGGCTTGCCGAACCACCTAGAGGCATTTACAATCTGTTACAACGCATTGCCTAAGTAACATCTGCAAGCCGATGTTTATGAAAGCGGTGGCAAGCCACCGCACTCCAAAAAGGAAACGTCTGCAATTCGCTCTCTCTGTGCTCTCTGTGTCTCTGTGGTAAAAAAAAATTAAACGAATACTGTTATTATCATTTCTTGTATAATTCTGAATTCTCTTTTGTAAAAAAGCTCTGACGCACATGCTGCATCAAGCTTTTCTCCAAAACATCCGGACTGCCAAACACAAATTCTCGATACTTACAATCACGCCACAGGGGAAGCCAACAGCCCCCAAAATATATCCTAGAGGGAATGTGTACCGTTTGCAAATGCTGTAATTCCACTCCAGCCAACGCCGCAGCCTCAGCCACAAATGAACAGCATTGATGATCTGTTAAACGATAACGTTCAAAAGAGTAATTTTTAACAAATGCTAAAATGTCCTGAAACTGCTCTGAATTCAACTTGATCCTAATAGAAAAAGTGGCCTGATGACCCCCAGAACCCTCCTGAAAGAATCCATCTTCTTGGGTAGCCCAAAGATAACGAATTGGATTACTGTCGGTCTCTCCACTCTCAATGTAGTCCATCACCCCATCAAAGTACTTTGCCTGCAAAAGACCCGTTTCACCAGAGTGCCCTCCTTCAATGTACATGCGCTGTCCATCAATAAGGCCTTCTAGACGTATCCACGCATGACCAAACTCGCCGGCACCCCTACCCGAATGTCTTGCAATTGTTTGCAGCAACGTCTTGCCAGTTGTGTAATCTAAGTGGCGTGCACTGACATAAATTTCTAAGAAGTAATCGGAATCCAGCAGCCGTGTACAAATAGGTTTGTGCAAATGCGCGTAGTATTCACGATAGGCTACAGAGGGGCGCCAGCCACAAGAGGTGAGACATAATAAAAGAAATACAACTCTAACTACATGCATCATACATTTAAAAAGCGCAGTGCCACTTTAATGCGACACTGTTCGTCGCGACGCAACGTGCGTAAAATTACCTGCCAGTCATAGGCTTGAAAGCGCTTTTCGCCTTTAAGCGCTAGTTGAGAAGGGCGATTTCCGCGCATAAAATGTCCCAAAAAGGTCCCTTCCCCCGATTCCAATGTACAAGAGATCTGCAATGCCAATCCATCTGCATGTACCTGCACGGGTTCATTCAGCTTGAAGGTAGTTGCCGGGATGCTGTTCACAAGAAAGCGAACATTGGGTTGTGTGTTGAAATAAAAAGCGATCTCGCGATCCTTTTCACGCTCTTCCGAAGGAGCTGCATCAGAGAACTCAAAGACTAAATCGATTCCCTCCGCATGCACATGATGTGAAACCACTTTACTGGTTCCTCCCTGACAAACAAAGGTGTTAGCAAGACCCCATGTCATGCGCAGCAAGTGGACTCCGTTTTCCGTCGCAGGATTCACAATCCCTTGCCGTTCTATAACATTCCATGCATGAGTAGGCGTCTGCTGCATCACCCAACGCAATCCGCGCACTTCTCCTTGAGATTGATAAGGCAAAGTATTAGCTGTGAGCTGATCCGTACTTGGTCGAATTAATGCTGCGTGCAAATGTACGGGGCTTTCTTGCAACGCTCTTGGAGACAAAGTGCCTCCATAATATCCCATAAATAGATCATAAAGCGTTGTCTGCAATGCTGCTCCGCATTGGTATTCGCGCAATGCCGGTCCCGCATAGCTCATAGTAGGGGAGTGCCATGTTTTCTGTAGATGCTTCCAAAAATGTTGCCAAGGGCTGTTAGATAAATTCGGATAGATCATTTGCAAGGCGACCAACAGATCGGCGATATGGCCTGGACTACACCACACGTCAAACGCATTCTGCTGCTGCAATTTTTCCAACAGCGTTGTTCCTTGTTCTTGTAGAAAGGAGTCCTTAAAGAAATCCCCAAAAGCCTTTGCTGATGCTGCAATGCGGATGGCTAAATAATAGGGTGCTGGGTGCTCGGCATGCATATTGAGAACATACACTAATAAACGGCTAACAGCTGCTTCAAGGCGCTGTCTAAGCTCACTTCCCAATACGGTGTGAAAGGATTTCAAAATCCAATAAAGAGGAGGCAGCAAGTGTGCTCCGATAAAGCGATCACGTCCTTGAGGATATTCATGTAGATAGAGAGGAAAGTTGCCCTCTGTATTTTGGAAATGCAACAAACGATCAATCACTTCCTTTCCCTCTACAACACTTTCACTCGTTCGATTATGAAAAAGAGCTAAAGCAAATAGGGCGTTTTCAACTAGAGGAATGGTCTCATGAGCTTCACCCTCATTGGCATGGTGAAAGTAATGCACAAAGCGTGTTTGAGCACTTTGTTGTTTACGTCCATACCTCAAAGCCAAATCGGTCAGCTGTCTAATCATATCGGTGCGAATTTCTGATGTCACTGTTCTAGTCTCCTAGCGATTTCAATAGTTGTTGTGTGTCTTGTCGTCCTGGCCAACTTTGAGCCATTACAATAGCTGCGTTTAATCCGGCGATTAACCCATGTTGTTCAGCTGGAGGAGCCACAATGTCCGCTCGCATTAGCATGTCGGCAGGTGCTGTGGCCATCACCACTTTGATGTCTGCAGCATCCAACATCGTACAATCGTTGTAATCATCGCCTGCAGCAATGACGACCCCATCGTTACTTAAGAGTTCTTGCAACGTGCGCAAGGCGTGCCCCTTGGATACTTCAGAGTGAGTTGCTTGCACAACAAAGTATTCTGAATTGAATGGATCGCGAATTACCGGGACATGCAAACCTAACTGCTTTTCAATGCGCTGAGCCACTTTTAGAGAGGGATGATGCAGTCCAAAGCACTTAACAGAAGGAAATTCATCAAAATCTAATTCATCAAAGGATTGAACAGTGCGCCACGTTTCGCGAAACGTGGCAGCTCTTGCATTTATATACTTTCGTAACTCATCGGAAAAATACTGAGGGCGATAATAGGAAAAATCTTGACGTTCACAGCCGGCAAAAATGACAAAGTCTGTTGGCTCTCCATCGCAGATCTCATGCATCATAGGAATGATACTTTTATGCAGGTATTTACGTGAGACAATCTTTTTGCTTGGCATATCAAGAATGATGGCGCCATTTTGAACAGCCAGAAAATAGGGAAAGGGGAGATCGCTCAACAACTCCTGACTACCATGTAGTGTGCGTCCTGTGATAAACAGTAGTTGCCATTTGTCGCGTGTCAGATTTTTTAAATAGCTGACCACTTCTTGCGTAATCGGTTGTCCGGGCACTGTGGTGGTGCCATCGATGTCTAAAGCGATAATTCCTTTCATCATAGTTTCTCTCATTTTGCGGGAAGAGTGTAACACATGCCCGCAAAATTAGATGAGGAAAATTTTCAGTCATGCCCGGCAAACCGTCCTTTGTTCTTTTCCGTGCTCGTGCCCGTGAGCGTGCCCGATTTATAAAATATTAAAATGAGGAAATGGAAATGTGAGACGAATGAACAACTCATGTTTGCTTTGCTTTTTAGCAAGTCGGGCACGGGCACGCTCAAGGGCACGGGCACGGAAGGGCAGAAGTAGACCTGAGTAGACCCGTTATAATTTGCAGTTTAATAATACAGTAGAATAAGCTGAACGCTCATCTGCAACGCTTTTTCACAAGGAGTCAATCCCATGATCCAACAATTATATGTCTTCTTAATCACACTGCTAGCAATCATCCCCCTGTATGCTGCCGACCCAAAAATTCCAGTAGACGAACCCCCGCTCCCAACTGAACTACAGGACGCTTTAAACACCCCTCCACCTGAAATCGTATCCCCAGAAGTCGACCAACTCTACGGAGAATTTTTCAAAATGATGATGATGCTAGGTTTCATCATCGCTTTCCTGTTCCTCATCATGTGGTTTATTAAACGCCTACTCAACACGCGCATCGAACAGCTAAACACCAGCAGCTATATCAAGATTATTGAACGACGCTCCCTCACTCCAAAAACAGCTCTTTATGTAGTCGACGTGTTAGATAAACGCCTCATCCTTGGCGAATCGCAAAATGGAATCAACGTATTGAGTGAATTTTCTTTACCCGAAGAAGAGGGGCAAGAATTATAGTAAAAAATCCTTTATAAAACAAGGAAAATTACCCAAAACTTAGCTTTTTAAAGAAAAAACTACAAAAGTGTGTTTTTACTTAAGTATCTGTTTTTCAATTAATTACAAAAAGGCATAATGAATATATAGGCTGTTTAAAGAAGTGTTAGTTTAATCATTTTAACTATAGGCACGATTATGAGCAGTCGAGATAAACATGAAGGCCTTCCCTCCGTTTTAGAAGCAGTCGAAACATTGTCATGCTTGGCTGAAATGGATTTCGATCGCGAAATTTCCATGGCAGCTAACGAAATCGATGCGGTTATTCCCAGAAGAGGGGAAGAGTCGGCATCCACGCAACCACGCAATGTTAGTTGGCTGTACGATCAGACACCAGAGGATCGCATCGAGGCGATACGCGACATCTTTAAAGTCATTCTCCACTACCTACGCACTTTCTATAAGAAAGAATACCATTATATGGCTCATCAAAAAACCACTGAAGGAATTAAAGCCATCATGGTGATTGTAGGAGAAGCAGCTCGAAAATTAGATCAACATAAAGAGCTATTTCAAACGGCAAAGCTTGAAAGCATCACAGAACTATCTGAATACAAGCGTCTGCAAGACTTTTACCTGAGTCGCATCGCTCGCAAGATCGACGAAGGAGTTTTAAGTAAGTGGATCATGGGGCTATCCCAACGTCTACTCGCAAGTTCAGAAGAACAGGTAGTCAAAGGTGTTGTGTCGACCAAACACGTCTTTGTCGACCTAGAATCTGTCAAAAAAGATACGGAATATGAACTCTTTTTTATTCGTAAAGAAGATGGCACTCGATTTTTTAGCCCACGCCTGATTCGCAATATCAAATTGGTCTGCGACTTCGGTAATTACCTAGGCGAATTTAAGCACGATGACCCCCTAGAAAGCATGGGGATCTGGCGCGATCACGTCTGTGCAGAATCAGCTAAAAACATTCTCCAAGCTGCTGGAAAAGGCATAAAACGCTTTTATCAAGATGCTCCACAACTAAGTGATGGGGAGTTGGCAAACTACATCAGCAAAGCACTAATGGCCTTGATGATGTGCAGCAATCTGCATCACCTGGGACGAGATCCTTCCCAAAAGAGCTGCGTTGACTACTTTGTAGATTTCCAAAATTTTCTTCGGACTGCCCTACATACGCGGGAGTATGAAAACGTTGTGGCATATCCCCCTTCAAAGTCAACTAAAGGGCTATATAACCTCCTAGAACTATGCCATACGCTATGTCATGCGGTTTTTATGCAATTGAAAGGATACCAAGCGGTACTGCCTAATATTTTAGCGCTTGTTCAAGAGGCCTATCAGCTTCAAGGACAATCAGGAATCAATAATCGGGGCATTCTATGGGATCATCTGCACGAAGAATACAATGTGTTGTCAAAGTTGATCAAACGTCATGCCAGTGGTCCACTAGTCAAAGTACTGAAGGTGTTGGAAGAAGGAAATGACCATTTTTATGATCCATTAATCCAAGACAACATTCCTAACGAACTGTTTGAAATCGAATTGGCAACCAAAAAAGTCGTCAACATGCGCATGCCCTGTCCAGTACGTCAGGAATTTATTCATAAAGTGACCGTGACAGAGGAGTTTAAAGGCTTTTTGCGCTCCCTACTAAATCAAGAGCCGCATGAACGCTTCCTACTCATCAATCTTCAAGATAGAACTTCGTGGCGCGAACATCAACGCTGTCAGGTCCTGGAAGAACTCCAAAAACATCCCGACTTTTCCAAACAACTAACTGTTGTGACCCTTGCCAAAGATACAGAATTTTATCACCAGCTTGCGCCATATAACCTCGACAACCATGCAGAAACCTTTATTGCAAACTTTAAAGAACAACTTCAAGATGAAGGATGTGGATTCTTCTTCCCTGAATCAATTAAAAAAGCGCTATTTCCACAATTTGTCAATGATACCCTCCAAATGATTCACAAGGTGTTTTTCAATGGAAGAAATACGATTCCACGTGAACGTCGATTAGACTTTATCGAAATTTTTTACTTATACCTAGAAATGAAACTGCTTGAAATTGTTAAACCTGATGCCTTCAGCCTAATGTGTAAAGATGGTGTTGACATCGGACCCGCCGCAAGCGCTCCACTCTTTGTCTTCTCAAAATGGCAACGAGGCGAAAAGCTATCCAACAAAGATCTAGAGCAGCTCACTCTCATTGTCCACGGAGCCGCAATCCTAGTACGCGAACGCGTCATGCTCCCAGAACGTTTTAACCGCATGCAAAACATGCTCAAAGAACTGCAACAAGGGGCTCCTGCCCCTAAAACCCCTGATCGCGATTTCTAGTGGGGTAGATTCGAGTTCTTTTCCTCTAGGAGCTCGCAAAAATAAGGAGGTAATATTGGCTAATATTATCTCCTTATTTTCTTGCCGCAGGTGCGAGCTCCTAGAGAGAAAATAATCTCGAATATACCCTACTATAAATCGTGATCAGGGGTTACCCCCGCAAGAGGATTTGCATCCTCTTGACTCCTTTTACCGTGGGGTGTACGCAGCCGTAACGTCTTCGTTGTTGCTCGCTACTACGTCCAAGCCGTCCATTTCGTCCATGTAGTACATCTCGTCCATTCAAGACAATTGCATTAACGTCAGAAAATTATTTTAAACAGAGGAAATAAGATTCTCTTGCTGTTGTGCTAAGGCCCGAAGGGCCTGGATTTCACAGCGAAGGCCAAGCGAAGCGCAGGCCTGGTAATCGTCCACACATATGCGGGAGCCCTGTATGGGCGACATGTTCTATTTCAAAATGAAAAAAAAGGCAGCGACAGAGTGTCGCTGCCCAGAAAAAATTAGTCGCTAATTTTCGTAATTCCTGAAGTGTTCCAACCCCCAGAAACAGAACTTCCTGTCATTACATAAATGTCGGAAGTAGGAGTAGAAGTTGTTTCCTGCCACATGACAACAATGTCTCCATTATCATTTACTTGGATTTTATAGTCTCCTACATCATTACCAGTATGTGAAATCTGGGTAGCGCCCCCATCCCATGACCCGTTATTGTAAGTTCTACCAAACAAAGTCATAACGTTACTACCATCTAATGCAATCCAAATGACCGCTCCGTTTCCCGATGCATTAAAATCTATGAAAGGTGAAAACGATATGCCAGGAGTCGTAGAAATAGTCGCATTTGAACTCCATCCCGATCCAGCAGCCCATTTATTTACACGAATGACGTAATCACTGTTTGCATCATCATACACGCTCCAAACTGTAGTGACAACGCCTGTATCACTGATTCTAACTTGTGGTTCATCTGCAGAAGACCAAGCAGATAGATGTGCATGTGCTCCAATTAGCGCGAAAGCACAAAAAAGAGTCATGTTTTTGAAGGTAAGTTTCATAAATTTCCCCTTACGTTGTTTCTAACCAAGCGTAGAGGGTTTTATGTAAGAAATCTCCTATAGATCGCTATTAAGAGGTTTCTAGTGCCTACACGCCTGAATTCCTGAGAATGATTTCTCGTTTTTTTCATAAGGTTAATCGCTTATTTTTACAATAGAGACCATAATAGAAGGCACTGTTGGTGCTGTTCCAACAAGAGGGGGAAATGTATAGATACCCGGAGCCCCCGCAGCAGAATTAACAGCTTCAAAGAAAGTTAGTTGGCTATTCACAGAAATTGTAACCACTTCAAAGGTAAAAGCTACTACCGCACGGGCCGTACTAGTTAAAAGAACGTGACGTCGATTGGTATTAGGAATAGTCGTTCCGTTTAATCGCGCCCAAATATCAATTGTGTTGGTATTGTTATTTGTTTGTGCCAATTCTGCAGATACAGAGACATGGTAGGTTCCTATGGTAGCCAGGGTAATAACTCCTGCTGCGTTTGTAATAGTAGGATCTGCAACTTCTGTGACATTCAAAGTGATTAAATTACCTGCAACAGTTCCTGGTTGAGTGACTGTTGAGCTGAAACTAGCATTATTCAATCGTCGTGGTCCTGTAGGCCCAGTAGGCCCTGTCGGACCAGTAGGCCCTGTCGGTCCAGTAGGCCCTGTCGGTCCAGTTGGCCCTGTCGGTCCAGTTGGCCCTGTCGGTCCAGTAGGCCCTGTCGGACCAGTAGGCCCTGTCGGTCCAGTAGGCCCTGTCGGTCCAGTAGGCCCTGTCGGTCCAGTTGGCCCTGTCGGTCCAGTTGGCCCTGTCGGTCCAGTTGGCCCTGTCGGTCCAGTTGGCCCTGTCGGTCCAGTTGGCCCTGTAGCACCAGTTGGTCCCGTCGGTCCCGTAGGTCCTGTCGGCCCCGTTGGTCCTGTCGGCCCCGTTGGTCC
>JACDHD010000008.1 GCA_013821265.1 Parachlamydiaceae bacterium
TGCCGTCCCCCTACCCCCTGCTTTTAAAACAAAAGAGGTACATGTTATAATAAATACGACATTTCTAAGTTGCAGAACATTACGACATTTCTATTTTGCGCCTACAATACATTAATTACTTATCGTTATAATTAATTAAATTATGATGGACAGATTGGACATGGACGAAATGGATGAAATGGACGAAAAATTTTATATACTACGACAGATATGTCAAGGTCTTTTCTATAAAAAACTGACCTTAAACCATTTGAAAGGCTCTTTTTTTATTAATGGATTAGATAACTTTCGATAAATTGACTTTTTTTTTACCAGACTGAGTTCTTTGGCTACCTTCTTTTTTTTGCAGGGCGGGACGCCCTTGTTACTTTCAGGCAGAGGACGGCCTGGTTAGAACTTGGCCGCTTAGGTCAATTTAGGGAGGGGGGTTCAATAAACGCTGCAAGGGTTTTGGATTCTTTTGATTCCCATTTTGGAGATTTAAAAACGTTAGATATCCTCAATTATATTTGAAAAAAACGCTTGATGCGTAGCAGAAAGCGTTTTTTTTTAACTTAACGGAGAATACCTACGAGCTTTTTAATCCCCTAAAAAGGGTGTCAAGAGGGCCCACGGCCCTTTTGCGGGGGTTAAGGGGGCAGAGCCCCCTTACTCCCTAAACTTCGACTAGGTGAACTTGTTCGGGATTCATGCTGTCAAAAAGTTGGTGGATGCTTTCGGTTTTGAGGACGATGAAGGCAACGTCGTGGATGGAGGCGAGGAGTTTAATGAATTCTTCGTCTGGGTGTGGGTCGCGGATGTAGATGAGTAATTCATTTTGGCGAGCTAGGTTGCAGATCGTGGAGAAAATTTTGGAGGTTAGGCCTTCTTCGCCAGAGAGGGAGAGGAGGACAAATTTTTTGTCGCCTAGGGCGGCTTGGAGGGCAAAGAGATGTTCATCGTCAAAAACTTTATTGCTTACGTCATCTTCTAGGAGGCGGCGGGCCAGTTCTGACATAGTGATGCGAGCGCAGCCGAAGCGTTCGATTGCCATTCCAGCTGTTACGTTGGAGAGCTGTACAGCGGTGGGTAGGGGTAGTTCGTTCGCCAACGCATAAGCTAGGGTGGCTAATACTGTGTCGCCTGCTCCAGTAACATCTTTAACTTCTCGAATGCGAACGGGGAAATCTTGACGTTGACCGTTGCGATGGAAGAGGGAGATGCCCGCTTCGGAACGAGTCACCATGATTGTTTCGGCATTTGTTATGTCTAAAATACGCTCTGCGGCTAATTCTAAAGGCATATCTGGGGTTAGGTTTGCTGCAGCGTACGCTTCGCCTAGGTTTGGTTTAACGATTGTTGCGTGTTTGTATTTTGAGAAATCGACGCCTTTTGGGTCTGCAATCACGGGGATTTTTTGTTTTTTTGCTTCACTAATTAAGGCAGCTAAAAACCCTTTTGAGAGGAATCCTTTGCCGTAATCTGAGATTGCTACGACGTCAACTTCTTTTAAGAGTTCTGGAAGTTTTGCGATAATTTCTTGTTCTAGTTCATGTGAGAGGACTGTTTTCCATTCGTGATCGACGCGAACGATCTGTTGGCTATCGGCTAGAACGCGATTTTTAACGGGAGTCATTAAGTCTTTTTGGACAAAGATACCGCGTGTGTCGACACCTTCTTCTGAAAGAGCGTGTTGCATGTGGCGACCGGCGGGATCTGCTCCAATGCGGCCTACTGCGACCACTTGAGCTCCGAGAGAAACAAGATTCAAAATCACGTTTCCAGCGCCACCTGGACGATGTTCTTCGCGTTGTACGAGAACTACTGCAACCGGAGCTTCTGGTGAGATTCTTTGTACTTTTCCAATCGTGTAGGTGTCGAGCATGAGGTCGCCAGCGACGAGCACTTTTCGATTGCTAAATTGATTGAGGACTCCGGTAAGTCTTACCATGTTTTACCTGGTACTAGATAATCTTTTACGTATTCGATGACAGAGGCTTCTAGGGGCATACATTTTGCGTCATCTTTTAGAACACTTTTTGTTTTTTTCATGTCAGCGCAGCTGTAGTTTTGGTACTTGCCGATGAGGTCAGCGGGCATTGGGATGTATTCGATATTTACTGGTTTGCCGATCGCTTTGAAGACTCCTGTAGCAACAGTGTTCCAGGGGTTTGCCACGCCGGTTCCGATGTTGTAGATACCATAGGCATCATTGTCTAAGAAAGCGCAGGTCATCCGTGCGACGTCTTTGACATAGATGAAATCGCGTTTTTGTTCTCCATCACCGTACAGTTTAGGTTCTGAGGATTTAAATAAGCGAATTACGCCCTCTTTTTGTGCTGTAGGTAGGACGTGGGTGATTGCTGACGCCATGCGGCCTTTATGCTTTTCATTTGGACCGAATACATTGAAGTACTTTAGGCCTACAACTTGATCTAAGAAGCCTTGATTTTTGAGCCATAGGTCAAACCAGTGTTTGGAGGCACCGTACATGTTGAGTGGATGCAAGGTGTCTAATCGAGCTTGATCATCTGAAAAACCTTGCTCGCCATCTCCATACGTAGCTGCGGAGGAAGCGTAGATAAAGCGCTGTTCATTTTTCATCGCGTATTCGACGAGGCGTTGGCTAAAGCGGTAGTTGTTGTCGAGTAGATATGTTGCATCGGTCTCTACAGTACTTGTACAGGCTCCAAGATGGATAATTGCTTCGATAAGAGCTTCGCGTCCTTCGAGCCATTGGAACAATTGATGCTTGGAAATGATGTCTACAAAGCGCTTTCCAACGAGATTTTTCCATTTTTCGGTTTTTCCCAAATCATCGACTATGATGATATTTGTTAAACCGCGTTCGTTTAGATGTCGGATTACTCCCGATCCGATAAAGCCTGCACCGCCCGTTACAACAATCAATTGATCTTCGTAGAGTTTCATAAATTTTAAGCCTGTAGTCAAATAATTTTGTCGAGTCTCGTAGTTTAAAGTCTGTAATCGAATATTCTTCGTAAGTTTTAGTTTACGCCTGTTCGATTTCACGCTACTGAGTATACCAGTTATAGGTTTCTCGGTTCAAGAATTTCACCTGTCGGCAAAAAAATGTGGCATCTACAGGGGGAATTTTTGAACCTATGCAAAAGAATCCCGATCCACTGCCGGTCATAACGACTGATGAAAATCCAACATTGGTCAGCTTTTGTTTTAGAGTCGCAAGCGCTGGCATTACAGAAAAGGCGGCTTGTTCTAAATCATTAAAGTAGTACGGAGTTCCATTAAAAAACTGTTGTAGCATTTGTTTGGGTTGTCTTTGAGGGAGTTCTTTTGGGTGTAAATTTTGATAGACCAGTGGGGTCGAAAGCCCTTGGGAAGGTTTAACAATCCAAAGAGTTGTTTGTGGAAGACTTGGGAGGTTTTCTACATGTTCGCCGCGACCAGTGCAGTAAGCTGTTCCTTGAGCAAAAAAGAAGGAGATATCGGACCCGATTTCTGCCGACCAGGCTGCGAGCTCTTCCGTTGTGGCGGGATACCCGCATAATTGGTTGAGAGCCCATAATGTTGTGGCTGCGTTGCTGCTGCCTCCCCCTAATCCAGCTTGATGGGGAATATGTTTTTCAAGATGTGCTTTCACACCGAATTTCAAGCCTGTTTTTTGGCGAAATAGGTTTACAGCTTTCATGACGAGATTAGAGCTATCGGTAGGAAGGGTGGGGTCTGTGCACGTTAGAAGATCGCTGTTTGAGAGGGTGATATCTATTGTGTCGCAGAGGTCAATGGTTTGAAATAGGGATGCGAGTTCATGGTAGTTGTCTGGACGGCGTTCGATGACCCGAAGAAATAGGTTTATTTTGGCTGGGGAAATGTAGCGCATGGTTCTAGAAAGAAGTTGCTGTTTATCCCGTGCCCGTGCCCGTGAGCGTGCCCGTGCCCGATTCCTAAAATTTAGAATGGGGGAAGGTTTAAAGTTAAGGACATCACATTTGTGCGTTATTCTTTAGCAAATCGGGCACGGGCACGCTCACGGGCACGGGCACGGAAGAACAAAAAGGACGAAAAGGACGAAAAGGACGAGGGACAAAGACATTAAGTAGGCAACATGGTAAGAACCAATGTGCTTGTCCTAATGTCGTTTTCGTCCTTTGCGTCCCTTTCGTCCTTTGCTTTTATGCTTCTGCAGTAGCAGGAGCAGCTTCTTGATCTTCAGGGGTTACCTTAAGATTAAATGATGCTATTACGCCTTCTTTAAATCGTAATTTAACTGTCGTTGTTCCTACTTGCTTGATCGGGTGAGGTAAAAGAACGTTGCGGCGTTCGAAAACCAAAGCGGCATCATGCTGTTGGAGCAGGTGTACGATATCTGTAGAAGATACGGATCCATACATATGTCCTTCATGGTCAATTTTGACGATGGCGACAAGTGTTTGGTCTTGAATACGAGCAGCAAGCTGTTCTGATTCTGTTTTATCAACAGCAGCGCGTTGCTGACGCTCTTGTTGAAGGCGTACTTGCAAGCGAATGGCTTGTTTGTCGGCGATGATCGCTAGGCCTTGTGGCAGCAAAAAGTTACGGGCGTAGCCAGGCTTTGCTCCGACGATATCCCCTTTGCGACCGAGACCTTCAACGTCTTCGATTAGTAGCAATTTATTGGCCATGGAATCTGATCTCCTAATGTTTAATTTTCAGCGACGAACGCCAGCAAAGCCATGTGTCTAGCACGTTTAATTGCTGAAGCGAGACGCTTTTGGTGATTAGCAGAGACACCTGTGATTCGTCTTGGCAGGATCTTGCCACGTTCTGTAATAAATTTTGTTAAAGTATCGATATCTTTAAAATCGATATTTTTAATGCCTAGAGCTGTAAATGGGCAGCGTTTGCGTTTGCGCGATGTGCGGGCATCTGCAGGATTTCCCCTGGCTTGTCTTGGTGGTTTATTATCCCACATCAGATTTTCTCCTTACTTATTGTTGTATTTCTATCGGTTTAAATTCGATCTTCTCCAATACTTTCTCGGTACGGAGCGTGATGAACCGAACGAGATCTTCGTGTAGGTGATATTCGCGCCATAGTTCTTCGATGGCTTCTGGTATCACATTGAAATAAAGGATATAGTAGTAACCTTCGCGATGACCATTGATGTCATAAGCGAGGCGACGGCGCCCTTGATCGTGCATCTTAACGATGACACCATCACGTGCGGTAATTTCTTTGACGATTTTGTCTAAAGCTTTCTGGCGTGCATCATCGCTTAGTTTCGCGCTGATGATGTACATCCCTTCGTAGAGGTTTTGTTTCTTTTCGGTCATATTTGTTGTTCTCCTGACTTGCTTATCCTAGTATTCACGGCGTTCATTACCTTGGGCAATTCTTCACCTACTAGTCGTTGTAAAACTTTTGCTCCGTCTTCTAAAATCTTCGGCAGCTCCTGTTGCTCTTCATGAGAAAATGCCTCTAAGACATAATCCCGGCAGGCTTGCAACAATTGCTCTCTGCCAATTCCTATGCGCAATCGCACATAATGTTGTGTTCCTAGGTGGCTTTGGATGCTTTTGAGGCCATTATGGCCTCCGGCACTTCCAATGCTACGCACTCGCAACTCCCCAAAAGAGAGATGAAGGTCATCGCACACCACGCATAACCTATTGTGGCCCACCTTAAAGAAGTCTAAGTAGAGGCGTAGAGCTCTTCCACTTTCATTCATATAGGTCGTTGGCAGTAGAAGATGAACCGTGATTCCTTCTACTTTCCCTTTGGCCACAAAAGCCTGGAATTGTTTTTCTTCTTTGAAAGACAATCCCCACATTGCTGCTAGAGCTTGAACTGTCAAGTATCCCATGTTGTGGCGTGTGAGGGCATATTCCCTACCTGGATTTCCCAGGCCCACGATGACATACTGCGTTTCAGAGCTCTCAACAGCCATTAACGTTTAACGATTACGACTGCCACTTCGTTCATATTTGCAAGTGGGCTTACTTCTTTTGGAATCGCAAGATCTGAAAGACGTTTCGATTCTCTGTTAGCCATGTTGCGAATATCTAATTCAAAAACAGCTGGCATATCTTTTGGCAAGCAGCGTACGCGTAGTGAACGGATCACTTGGCGCAATACACCACCCAACTTAATCCCTGCGCATTCAGCAACACCTGTGCATTCAATTGGAATGTTCAGGTTGATCTTTACATCTTTGTGGAGCTCTTCGAAGTCGAGGTGGCTCACTTTGTATGTGGTTGGTTCGTACTGAATTTCTTTGATGATTGCGCGGCGTTCTTTTCCGTTTTCATCGATAAGTGTAAAAACTGTTGTTGATAGACGGCCTGGTTGAACTTGTCTCAGTAGAGATTGAAATTCACCATTTGGTACAGCAACAGTTTCGCCTGGCTTCCCTTGCGTATAAAGAATTGCAGGGATATTGCCTGCACGTCGAATCGCTTTAGATTCGCTTTTTCGCGCTGCAGAACGTTTTGACATTTGTAGTTTCATGAATCCTCCATTAACCTATAAGCTATTCGCAGCAGTTATCTGCTTTTTTTGGTGTCTGATTATACCGGTCGTTCCCCTTGTTGACAACAACGATTTACGAAACAGAGAAAATAAGCGGCTTTTGCGACTTACCGACTCTGAACTAAATGTTGTTTGTGTTCTCTAAAAACAGGGGTTCTTGGCTGGTGATGCAGCGGATGGCATGAGCAAATGAGGGGGCGACAGACTGAATCTTCAGTTTAGCACTTGTGGCTAGTCTGTCGGTATATGGAATCGTATTACTCATATACAGCGCTTCGATCGGACTTTCTTCGATACTACTCAGGGCACCTTCTAAAAGAAGACCGTGTGTAACAGCGGCAAAAATGCGACTTGCGCCCTTCTCTTGGCATGCTTTCGCTGCTGACACCAAGGTTCCACCTGTGGAACACATATCGTCAGCGAGAAGAACAACTTTTCCTTTTACCTCTCCAATTAAGGTAGAGGACTCCACCTCAGTAACAGAGAGGCGGCGTTTGGCCACGACAGCGAAATCGGCATTCAGGGCGCTAGCATAGCTACGCGCCTGTTTAACGCTTCCGACGTCAGGGGCAACAACAACACAATTTTCACCTAGTCCTAGCTCCTTCAACGAATTGACTAAGACTGGCATGCCGTGAATATGATCCACGGGAATATTAAAAAAACCTTCTAGCTGGCCTGCATGCAGATCCATTGTGACGATGTGGGTTGCACCCGCACTCGTTAAGAGATCCGCCACAAGCTTGGCCGTAATGGGCTCTCGAGGCTTATTTTTGCGATCTTGTCGGCAGTAGCCGAAGTAAGGGATCACTGCATTGATGCTACGCGCTGAGGCGCGTTTTAGAGCATCAATAATAACCAGGAGCTCCATTAAATACCGATCGGGATCTAGCGCTATGGTTTGGACAACAAAAATATCCTGTCCACGCACACTCTCCAGGATCCTTAAGGAGACTTCACCGTCAGGGAATCTACCTAGGCTTAATTTGCCTAGTTGAACACCTAAGCATTCGGCGATCTGCTGAGCTAATTCCGGATGTGATGAGCCCGCTAATACTAGCATCAACAGCCTGATCTGGGTATATATATTGGGGTGGAAGGATTCGAACCTCCGCATGGCGGTACCAAAAACCGCTGCCTTACCGCTTGGCGACACCCCAGCAATGGGAAGTCAACATCCTACCGTGAGGTGTTTTTTTTTGCAAGCGCGAAAAAAAAGAAAACGAAAAGATGAAAGAGAATGTCCGTCCGATCTTTCCCTTCCGTGCCCGTGCCCGTGAGCGTACCCGTGCCCGATTTGCTAAAATATTAAAATGATAGGGTAAGGGAAAAGTAGGAACTAAAGAATAACTCTATTATGCTTTGTTTTTAGCAAGTCGGGCACGGGCACGCTCACGGGCCGGGCACGGGCGAAGCTGATTTTTCTGCAAATCCAACGAAAGGGACGAAAGGGACGAAAAAAACATATAAAACACTTGTTACTAACAAGTTAAATATATTTTTGGCGCCATTTCGCCCTTTTTTATAAGAACTAAACGTCTTCCTTACTTTCTGAAGACATTTTTAGTATGGCATCTTTGCGAAGCGCAACCAACTGCTTAGTAATTTTGTCGGCGTCGACTAACTCTGGTGTGTCACCCATTTCTCCCGTTGCCAGCACTTCCTTAAAGAAAAGGATCGTCTGTTCATTATCTAATTGAACATGGGCTTTTTGCAGCTCTTGGTATGCCTGAAGATGTTTTTTTATTGCACCTTCTCTATCCTTCGAAGGTAATGTAAATAGGTTTCTGTCAAATGACTCCACTAAATCTTTGGATTGGCGAAGCACTTGTATATTTTTGCTATTAACCAAATCTTTCCGCTTCTCTAACTCATCAAATTCCTTGGTTGAGAGTTGAAATTGCCCTTTTTCATGTTTTTTTACTAAAGCTTCCACATCTTTCTGTGAATACACTGTGGGCTTTACTCCTTTTAATTGAGACTCTAATTGTTCCGTAGGGGATTCTGCACTTCTAGGTACAGTTTTTTCTCCTCCTAATCCTAATGTCGTTGCGGCCCTTTCTCTCCAAGAAGGAAGAATTTCAATAGGCGATTCTTCTTTTTTTTGTGACTTAGGACTTGGAGGAGTTCCTGGACGCTTTTGCCCCCCTACTGGTGTTGTAGGACGCTCTTGCTCTTTAGCAGATTCTTCTGTTTTTGATTTAAGTTCTTCCCGTTCTTTAAACACTTGTGATTTAAGATGTTCAGGACGAGGCGCGGTTGGGGGTGGTGGTCTACGCAATTGAGTTGGAGGGGGTGAAGATGGTTTGTCCAAATCTCTTCTTGAAGCCTTGTCAAAGATATCGCCATATTTTTGGTTTCCCGTTTCCAGTACGAGCCTATGTTCAGAGGAATATACAGTGATTGTACACTTATCCCAATCTTTGATTTTTGCACCATTTTTATCGATTAATTCATTGATTGTGCGTGTGACATTCTCAGGAAGTGGTTTGGAGCTGCCTGCATCCCACTGTTCGTTATCTACAATGACTTTGACAGCGCGCTTTTCTCCATCCGGCATGACAAAGTTGCTTTTATTATCAAAAGTAATTTTTTGATTTTCACCTGGTGTTGTTGGTCCTAATCCGCTTACCATATTCCACCTCCCGTTAGATATCTTGCTTGTACTCTGAAGACCTCTTCAAAATCTTATCCTCTCTTTCTCTAGTTAATTGTTTAGCATTAGCCTCTGCATCATGTAATGGCTTTTGTGGGGGTATTTCTCTGGAAGTAGAAAAAACCATCTCGTATGCAAGATCCCTCTTTAATGTAAGTACATTTTTTTCATTTTCAAAGAGTGCGAGTTCTTTTTGCAATCCTTCATAGGCTTGTAAATGTGCCTTGGTCGCTTCATTGCTATTTCGAGAAGACAAGCCGTGAAGATGGGAATCGAAGTTTTTTACTAAATTTCTCGATTGCTTGCGTAGCTGAGAGAGGGCTCCATCCACTAGTTTCAATCGCTCCTCAATATCTCCAAGCTCTTTGTCTGAAATATGAATTTCTCCAGTTTTGTACTTTGCGCAGAAAGCTTCGACATCTTTCGACGTATAGATCGTAGGTTTTTCCGCTTGAGATCCTGATTTGGGACTTGGAGGAGGAGATTCTTGGAGTTTTTGACTCTCAATAGAAGACATCTTCAAAATGTCCGCGTTGCGACCTTTAGTTAATTTATCAGCATGAGCCTCTGCATCGGTTAAGACAGGTCTTTTTTGTCCAGTGTCTTTGGACTTTTTGAAAGAAAGTATGGTTTTTTCATTTTTAAATTGCAGAATCGTCGTTTGTATCTCTTTGAATCCCTGTAGATGCTGTTGGATTGCTGCTCCTCTTTTGTCAAGTGGCAACTTAAGGACATCAGAATCAAACTGTTTAACTAGCTCTGCTGATTGCTCGCGTAACCGTGAAATCTTCCCCTTCACCACCTTCCTTCGGGTAACTATATCTTGACGTTCTGTCTCTGAAAGTGGTTTTCCATCTTTATGCTTCTGAACAAGAGCATCGACATCTTTCGATGTATAGATCGTAGGTCCTGATGCAAATATTACTTTTTTATCTTTATCCAAAATAGTTATTTGGTCAGAATTTGAGCGTTTTCGTCCCTCAACTGGTGTTGCAGGGCGTTCTTGTTCTTTAGCAGATTCTTCTGTCTTTGATTTTGGACTTGGAGGAGTTTCTGAACGTTTTCGTCCCTCTACTGGTGTTGCAGGACGTTCTTGCTCTTTACCAGATTCTTCTGTTTTTGATTTAGGGCTTGGAGAAGTAAGATGCTCCGGACGAGGCGCACGGGGGACTGGTGGTGGTGGTCGCAAACTGTCCAAGTCCCCTCTTGACGCTTTGTCAAAGATGTCGCCATATTTTTGGTTCCCCGATTCCAGTACTAGCCTATGCTCAGAGGAATATACTGTGATCGTACAATTATCCCATTCTTTAATTTTTTCCCCATTTCTATCGACGATTTCATTGATTGTTCGTGTGACGTTCTCTGGTAGTGTTTTAGAGCCACCTGCATCCCATTGTTCGTTGTCTACAATGACTTTGACAGCGCGCTTGTCTCCATTCGGCATGACAAAGTTGCTTTTATTATCAAAAGTAATTTTTTGATTCTCTGGTGTTGCTGGTCCTAATCCGCTTACCATTCTCCACCTCCGGTCCTTGGCATTAATCTAATTTAAAATTGATAAAGGCTGCCTCTCTTACAACTCCTAGGGCAGAATTCATACATTTACTCTTAACTGCTGCATAAAGAGACCTATTGTCCCGTGCAATATCTCTAGGAGCTGCAAGATCTGTAATCGGGTTATCCTGTTGTTCTTGATGAATTTGAAGTAGCGGTTCCTTATCAATATTCTTAAAAATTTTATCCGCGCTCTCGTTGGCGTTACTCCCCCCTTCTCTCACCAGAGCACGCTTCACGGCATGCATTAATTCCATTTGAGCGAGCATTTCAAGCGGCGGGCGTTTTACGATATCCTCATATTTTTCCTTAGGATTAAACGCATAATTCAAGAGAGTTTGTAATTCTGCTTGGCGGGCTCCCTCTGAACTTCGCGTTAACGCTGTATCTATGTAGGAAGCAACAGCATTAGCTAATAAATCACGATATTGTTGATATTCTTGAGGACTTGTTTCGCCTTTCAAATTTACAAGATGAAGAAGAAGTTGTGTCACTACCTGTGGATGTGGTGGAGTGCTATTCAATGCGTGTTTCATAAGCTTACGCATAGCTTCCACGTTTTCTACCTGATGTTCTTCTATAATTCCTTCTTTGAATAATTTGGGGATAGTAGCTGCCTCTCTATTTGATCGTTTTTGAGCTTCTGTAAGTTCCTTCATTTTTGCTTTGGCAACAGTCCATCCTCGCCCCCTTGTAGAAGGCGCTGCAGTTACTGTGTGAGTTTTTGAAGAAGCTGCACCTTGCTTAGATTCCATCTGTTCAACTACAGTTGCCGTTACTTCGGGTAAGGCGGGTGGCTCATTTGCTGACGGATACGCTGCAACTAAACTTGTTCTTAATTCTGCTTTCATTTTATCGACATCTGTAGCGTCATGATATCCAGACAAATCAAATCCTCTTATTGTAAACCCTTGAATTTCTTTGCTTTTGACAACTAAAGTCGTTAGTTCATTATCATATTCATTCAATTCTGCACGAATTAACGCCCATGACTTCAAATGATTTTCCATGAATTGGTGATGCTCTTTTTCAGGTAAACTCTTCATTACATGATGAAAATTTTGATTGATGCTTGTTAATTGGCTCCCTAGAATGTATTGCTTTGACATTACCAATCTGCGACGGTCATCAATAACTTCTAATTTAGATTTACCTGTAAAAAAGTTAGAAATTTTATTTTTTAACTTCGTAAAAAATTTGCTTTGCCCTTCCTGAATTTCTTCTAGTTCCTTCTTGGAAGAGGGTTCAGGTTTCATGAAAGCGAGTTTTCGTATATTCTCTCTATCCTCTTCATCCCCCATTGTCTGCTGAGGAGGGGATCTTTCAGATGCCTTTTCTTTTACTTCAGATCCTAAAAGAGACGTTTCTGCGGTTGCAACTAGTCTGTTTTCCGGTTTTGATGACTGTACTTGTGGGGCTGTCTGTAGAGAAGGCCCGCGTAAATGAGTTGTGTGGGTACTTTTTGCTGGGGGAGAAAATCGTCTCCATGCATCTGTGACAGCGTATTTCAAGCGTTTCCAAGCACTCGGAGCTTCAATTTCAATTAAAGAGACATCCAGTCGAGGTTGATTTGAAGCAGCTTCTTGTTGAAGAAGGGGTGTTCGTTCATCGATCTCTTGCTTAGGTCTCGGAGGTGGAGGTGGTCTTAGAGTGCTCGGTGGTGGAGGTGGTGATTTAGTAGAAGAATTCTGGCTCTGAGGAGGAAGTGATGCTAAAGGTGCTTGCACTTGAGAAGTTGAAGTTTGCTGAGAAGGAACTTCAGCCATTCGTTTAGATTCCGAAGCGCTGGATGAGGATGCTGATGCCCCTTGAGCAGATGGTAAGAGTTGCGAAACCATTTTATCCACATTTTTCGCTACCCCTCCTGAATACGTCGCGGTATGCTCTTTGCCATCAGACCATTTAAATGTAGTGGTTTGTTCCATTGTTTGAGGATTTTCCGTGATGGTACATTCCGACCAGGTAGTGGTTGCAGAAACGCTCTGTGTCTTACTATCTGAATCAATTGATCGAGCCAGTAAATTACACATTTCTTGAATGCGATCGGGGGAAAGCTCTGCACCCTCCTGCCATGTAGAACCACCCTGCGTTGTATATTCGGATGCAACGATTCTTTTGCCACCCGGGAGTACAAAGTTACCTAGTTCTTTGTCATATTTAACACTAGCATCCGCATCAGTAGATGTTATGTTGGTAAGATCGGGACTTTGATTAAATGAACCACCAGTACCATTCATAGAATACCCTCCATAAGAGGAAAGAAACCATTAATGTTATATTATTATTTTAACATTTAGTTGATTTATGTGAACACTTTAGTTTAACTCTAGCTGACAATTATGCAATTTTAATGCCAACAACACAACTAAAGTGATTGAGTTGGACCAGACCCGGGACGCTGGCCGGTCTGGCTACCTTCTTTTTTTTGCAGGGCGGGACGCCCTGGTTACTTTCAGGCCGAGGAGGCCGGGATTATAAATCGGGCACAGGCATGAAAAGGACGAGAGATAAAGAGGTACTTAAAAGGGAAGATAAGGGACGAGTTTTTCCTGACAAAACTGTTCCCACTGTGCGCGAGAAGACTTTTGTTGACTAGGGGATTGCTCATAAAAGCGCTGGGTTGGCGCAAAAGCCCCTCGAGGGATAATGCCAACCCCTGCTAATCTCTCAAAATAGTGAGTGTAGCCATTGTGTTCGGAGGGATGAAATGCTGATAGGTCTTTTTGACGAATTTTTCCACATAGTTCTTTAACAACGTCAAGCTTGTGCAAATTATAATGCGTATATTCCTCATCAGCTAAAGCATGAAGCGTGCCCATGCCAACCGTGAGTAATAAACTTGAAACAGAAGAAAGTTGATAAAAGAGGGCAATAGAACAGGAAACAGGGGTCCCTGCAACAGCTAACGCCAATAAGCTCCCTAAAATCGCGACAGTCACAGCTGCAGAGAGTTTGAATGCGACACTACATGTTTTTTTTCTTTTCCAAGGATTGTGTCTCTGTTTGCCACATTACTTGACCGGCATTTCCCCCAATAGCAACCGCGTCATTGAATCCCATAACCCACCTATAATTAATTGTTACGTATAAATTATAAAATAATTTTTACTATATTGCAAAGGGTTTCTTTTTTACAAAAAAAAGCCCTTAAAAGCTTGCGCTTTTAAGGGCGGGGGAGGAGAATTAAGGTCCAAATTGTTGTAGTCGTACCAAGTCTTAACGCTTAGAGAACTGGAAGCGTTTACGAGCTCCGGCATGACCATATTTTTTACGTTCTTTCTTGCGTGAATCGCGAGTTAAGAACCCTTGCGCTTTGAAATCGGCGTGTAAGTGTTCATTTTCTTGCAATAATGCACGTGCGATCCCTAGGCGAGCGGCAATCGCTTGCGCTTCGATTCCACCACCATTAAGGCGTAGGATCATATCGAGTTTCTTATTGCCACCTGCAATTTCTAGAGGAGCTAGAATTGTTTTGCGCTGAATTTCGAGAGGGAAATACTCTTCAAAAGTTTTGCCGTTGATATCAATTTTGCCTGTACCGGTTCTTAAACGCACAGAAGCTACTGATGTTTTACGACGTCCTGTCGCGACGATGTCTTGTTCCATATTCCTCATTTACTCTCTTAAATGTTTGCCAAAATAGGTTTCTGTGCCGCCATATCGTGCTCCACGCCAGCATAGATGCGTAGTCTTTTTAACTGTGCATTGGACAAGCGAGTCTTAGGCATCATGCCTTTTACTGCATGTTCAATGATGTATTCAGGCTTACGAGCCTTCATAACACGATAGGGAACTTCACGCAGTCCACTGATAGACCCAGTATAGTAGAAGTACTTTTTTTGTGCTTCTTTATTTCCGGTTACATGGATTTTTTCTGCGTTAATGATGATCACACCATCTCCGCCATCTGCATAGCTTGTGAAGGTAGGCTTATGTTTGCCTCGTAATACCTTCGTAACCTCTGCGGCAAAGCGGCCTAAAGTCTTTCCTGCTGCATCTAGAATAAACCAGTTGCGCTTAACTTCTTCCTCTTTCACCATAAGGGTTTTGTGACTTCTCTGTTTGTGCGACATGGAAAACCTGTTGGTTGATTAAGCATTAAAGGAAGCATCATACCGGTTTGCACGATTTTTCGCCAACGGCTTTTTTTGTACCCTTACAAATAGTACATCAGCCCCCTAAACTTTTTATATTCTTGAAAAAGTACTTCAGCCCCTATAACCTTTTATACCCTTGCAAAAAGCACCTCAGTTCTCTACACTTTCCCCTCTTCTCCACAATGAAGGATTTTCACATGCGTGATCCTAAAACTTTTTATGTGCGCACATACGGTTGTCAAATGAATGAACTAGACACCGAAATCATGATCGGTCAACTGGAAAACCGTGGGCTTTCACGCGTTGCCGAAGAGGAAAATGCCGACCTCCTCATCTTCAACACGTGCTCTATTCGCGATCTAGCGGAACGCAAAGTGATGGGCAAACTAGGTCTTCTGGGTAAGCATCAGCAAAATAACGCGATCATCGGTGTCACTGGCTGCATGGCTAATGCCAAGAAAGAGACTCTCTTTCAAAAGCTGCCGCATATCGACTTTATTCTCGGCACAAATAATATTCACGATCTCAATAATGTCCTCGACGAGGTGCTCTCAACGGGTCAGCAATCGATTCGAACAGACGACCAATTCACCCACGAATTAGATTATCTCAATACAAAACGCGACGACAAACTTAAAGCCAATGTCTCCATTATCCGCGGTTGCGACAAATTTTGCACCTATTGCGTAGTCCCGTACACACGCGGCCAAGAGGTTTCTAGAACCCCTTCCAGCATCATTGAAGAGTGCAAACACCTCGCACACACAGGCTACAAAGAGATTTCTCTTCTCGGACAAAATGTCAACAGCTATGGCAAAGACAAACCGGAATTAAATTGTCTCTTTCACGATCTTCTCTACGAATTAGACAAAATTCCAGGAATCGAGCGCATCCGCTTCCTCACTAGCCACCCTGTCGACATCACACTCGAGCTAATGGAAGCGATCCGCGATCTTAAAAGTGTCTGCGAATTCGTCCATTTTCCCCTACAAGCAGGCTCCAACCGCATTCTCAAAAAAATGCACCGCATCTATACAGTAGAACAGTACATCGAAAAAGTGCAGATGCTACGGTCGATTGTTCCCAACGTCTCCATTGGCACCGACATCATCGTCGGCTTCCCTACTGAAACTGAAGAAGACTTCCTCGAAACCTACAACGTCATGAAAGAAATGCAACACTCCGTTGCCTTTCTATACACCTACAGCCCACGAAAAGGCACTCCTGCAATGCGCTGGAGCGATGATATTCCTGAACATGTCAAAGACGATCGGCTACAACGTTTAACCCATCTTCACAACGAAATCACCGCCAAACAGCGCCAAAACCTCCTAGGAACATCCCTAGAAGTCCTCGTCGAAAGCGTCAACGAAAAAGGCTTCCTCAAAGGCCGCTCCCGCTGCTGGGAGAAAGTGGCTTTTACGGGTTCCCCTGATTTAATAGGATCTCTTCTAAACGTAACCATTCACAGCTATTCCCACCAAACGTTTTTAGGTAAGGGGGCTCTGCCCCCTTAACCCCCGCAAAAGGGCCGTGGCCCTCTTGACACCCTTTATAGTTTATGTAAAGCAACTCGAAAGGAAAATAAATAAACCCGAAAATAATGCGATAGACGCTGCGCGTCATTCGCATCATTTTCATTTATTTTTCTTTAGAGCCTTCATAACAACAAAAGAATCAAAAGAATCCTCCCCTTCTGGGTTTTAAGGCCCCCCTAAAAGTTTGAGGAATAGCTGTAATGGTACCTTTTAGGAAAATCTACTACATCAGCAAGAAACTTAAAGAAATCCTCAATATTGCTTGGATGAGCCTGATCTCTTTTCATTTTTAAGTAAGCTTTTTTGAGGGTTGTTCCTGTTAATCCTCGGAAAAAGGTTGAATGGATTTTGATTCTTTTTTAGGGAAGGGGTCAGGCCTGCAATTCTGCAATTTACAACAAATGTGACCTTCTACAGATGTGATTTCAAGTAAATTGCAGAATTGCAGGCCTGACCCCTTCTTTAATCTAAAAAGGGAGTCAAGAGGGCCAACGGCCTTCTTGCGGGGGGTTAAGGGGGGCAGCGTCCCCCCTTATAAAACAAAAAACAAAAGCTTATTTAACGTTGAACTAATGAAAGGGCGATGAGAGACCAACCGAAGAAGAGCATGTTGATGCCGACGAGGAGGCCGATGACCCAGACTGCGGTGCCCGGGAAGCCACTGAGGATTAGTCCTGCGAGGATGACGGAGATGACGCCGCTTAGGAATAGCCAGCCCCAGTTGGTGGTTGGTTTCCACTGCATGGCGACGATCATTTTGGCGATGCCTTCGACGAGGAAGTAGACAGCTAGGAGGAGTGTTAGGGTGATGATACCTGTTAGCGGGTAGGCTAGGAGGAGGATACCTGCGACGATGGAGGCTGCGCTGCCAATGAGGAAGGGATAGAAGCTATCTGTGTGGGTGGAGGTGAAAGTACGGTACATTTGGATGATTCCGCCGATTAGGAGGAGCCAGCCTAGGAATAGTTCGATACTTAGAGTGAAGAAAGCTGGGAGGGCGACAGCGAAGAGACCTAAGATGATGAATAGGATGCCTTCGATTAGGAAGATTGTTCTATTTGGTTGGGTTGTTTCCATTTTTCCTCAGGGTTAAGGTTTAGTTTCACCCTAAAAGAAAAATAAGAATTTTACAACAATGTTTATTGGGCGTTTATGTGTCGTTCGACCATGCTGATTTGGCGTCTTAGGGTTTCCTCGGCTGCGATGCGTTTTTCGATGTTTTTGCAGGCGTGTAGGAGGGTGGAGTGTGTTTTGCCGAAGGAGGCAGCGAGCATTTGGAGGGATTCTTTGATCAGTTTGCAAGAGAGATACATCGCTACTTGGCGAGGGAGAGCGACTTCTTTGGTGCGGGTTGTGCCTTTGATATCGCTGACGCGCACTTGGAAAACAGCTGCGACGCTTTTGAGAATTTGGTCAACGGAGATGCGTTGTCGAGGGACTTGTTGGAGCATTTCGCGGAGGGATTGTTCGACCAGTTCTTCGGTGATATCGAGATCCATGAGGCGGCAATGAGCGCTTAGGCGGTTGACAGCGCCTTCCAGTTGTCGCACATTATTGTAGAGGTGTTCTGCGAGGAAGAAAGCTACGCGATGAGGGATATCGAGACCGCGTTGGCGGGCTTTATGTTGGAGGATAGCGACGCGAGTTTCCAGTTCTGGGACGCCGATGTGGGCAACTAGACCCCATTCCATGCGAGCGATCATGCGTTCAGACAATTTTAATTGAGCTGGTGGTTTATCGCTGGTGATGACGATCTGTTTGTTTTGGTTGATGAGTGTTTCGAAGGTGTTGCAGAATTCCTCTTCAAAGTTGAGACGATTTTGTAGGAATTGGATATCGTCAACTAGGAGGACGTCAACATCGGTGCGGTAGAATCGTTTCATTTTATCGACTGATTTATTGCGCAGGTGGTCGACAAGGTCATTAATGAAGGCTTCGGTGGTGATGCAATGAACGCGTAGTTTTTTGTTATTTTCGCGAATGTGGTGACCGATGCTGTGTAGGATGTGTGTTTTGCCTAATCCTACTCCCCCATGAATAAATAGTGGATTATAGGATTGCCCTGGTCGGTTGGCAACGCCGATAGCAGCGGACTTAACGAACTGGTTTGCAGGACCTTCGATAAAGGTTTCAAAGCGATAATTTTGGTTGAGTTTGAATTCGTAGCTATCTGCAGTGGCGTTTAAAGAGATAGGAGCTTTTATAATAGGAGTCGAGGATGCGACAACTTTCAGGTTGGGAGTTGCCACGACAAAGTTAATGGAGGGTTCTCCGTTGGCGTTGACAGGGAGGAACGCGGCTAATTCTTTTTTGTAGTTGGATAGCAAGTATTCGCGAACAAAGATATTGGGAATTTCGAGCGTGATGGCATCACTAGATGACTCTAGCACATTTATTGGCTCGATCCAGTTCCCGAATGCTGTTTTTGAGCAATGTGTTTTGACAAATTCAAGAAATTGCGTCCACACATCACAAGTATACGTCAGCATAGTTTTTCCTGTTCGCTTTTGGTGCATTAAAAAGTTATGAACAATGTTTCCACAGATATGCCTGGGCCAGTTCTCCGTAAGACTTTAGCAGGCGAAATCTTAGGCTGCAAGCAAATTTCTGAACTCTTTTTTTTTGGATGTTTAAACACCTGTGGCTCAATTGACTTATCTCAAAAAAAACGGGGATTAAAAAAATGTTTAACAAAATGAACTTGCATCTAAAGAGCTCAAACCTATAATCGCGAAAAGAGTCTCTAATAAAAATAACCAACATTTTAGGTAGTTAAATTATGATTACGCTTTCTACCCTTTTGGCAAATCAAGTCCCCCATACAGAAAGCAAACAATCGTTACCTCCTATACATCCGCTCCATCACGCTTCTGTAGATATGAATGAAGTCGTCACCATTATATTAGGCGGCGGTCAGGGCACACGACTTAATCCGCTTACTCTAACTTACTGTAAACCAGCTGCTTGCGTTGGAGGAAAGTACCGCCTGATCGACATTCCTATTTCCAATGCATTGAATTCTGGCTGTTCGAAAATTTTCATTCTGACGCAATTTCTTTCCACTCCCCTCCATCAACACTTGGCTCGTACCTATCGCTTGGATACCTTTTCCAATGGATTTATCGAGTTATTAACAGCCGAGCAGAAGCCGAATCAGCAAACGTGGTTTCAGGGAACTGCTGATGCCGTGCGTCAGAATATTGAGTACATTGCACACGCTTCAGCCGACTACTTTCTTATTTTGTCTGGTGACCAGCTATATAACATGGACTTCAAAGCCATGGTACGCTTTGCGCAAGAAACTGATGCTGACCTAGTTGTGGCGGCATTACCGGTAGCAGAGAGCGAAGCAAAGCGGATGGGAGTCCTTAAAATTAACGAAGATCGCTTTATTACCGAGTTTTATGAAAAGCCGCAGGCGCGCGAAGTGTTGGATCATATGCGTTTGCCAGAATTCACGCTTAAGCAGATCGTCAACGAAGAAGGAAAGGCTCCAAAAGAGTATTTGGGATCGATGGGCATCTATCTCTTTAAGCGACAGGCACTTTTTGATTTATTGGATCAAGATCCCAATGAAGATTTTGGCAAGCATCTGATTCCCACTAAAGTCAAACAGGGAAAAGTTGCCGCCTTTCTATTTGATGGATATTGGGAAGATATTGGGACTATTGCTTCGTTCTTTGAAGCTAATATCGCGATGACCCGCGAGGATCCCCCTTTAAACTGCTATGACGAAAAGAATCCGATTTTTTCTCAGCCTCTACACCTACCTGCGCCTAAAGTCACAGATACAGAGGTGTTTCAATCGATCATTTGCGAAGGCAGTTACATCGAAGCGAAGAGCGTTAAAAGCTGCGTTTTAGGTCCACGAACAGTTGTCAAAAAGGGCACGACCCTTGACCACGTCTATGTGATGGGGCATGATTTCTATGCACCTGCGGCTCCTAATTCTAAGTTGCCTCACGAGTTTTCCATTGGTGAAAACTGCACAATAGAACGTGCAATCATTGATAAACACGTCTATATTGGCAACGGGGTGCAGCTCATTAATAAACAGAATTTAACGCACTACAATAGCGAATACGTCTATGTGCGCGATGGCATTATTCTTGTGACGCGCGGCACTAGCATCCCAGATGGATTTGTGTTTTAAGACTTTTTATGGCTGTTTGGGCAATTGCGGATTTGCATCTTTCATTCGGAGTTCCCGATAAGGCGATGGATGTCTTTGGCGACGAATGGATCGGCTACACTGATAAGGTTGCTTCATACTGGCATGAACTCATCAAAGCCGATGACCTCGTCTTAATTGCTGGCGATATCTCTTGGGCAATGCATCCTGAAGAAGCAAAGCCTGATTTAGAATGGATTCATCAACTTCCCGGAACAAAAGTCATCGTTCGCGGCAACCACGACTACTGGTGGTCTTCCTTAAGTAAGGTAGAGAAGGTACTCCCCTCATCTATTCATCTGATCCAAAACAATGCGTTCCACTGGAACGATGTCAGTGTTGTGGGAAGTCGCTTGTGGGACACCAGTGAATTTAACTTCGGGCCCTACATCAATTATCAAGTCAATCCGCGCGCAAAACCACTCACCGCTGAAGACAAGAATAAGGATGAAGCGGAGCATATTTTCCAGCGCGAACTAGGTCGTCTAGAGTTGAGTCTTAAGTGTTTGGATAAAAAATCGGGGCCTGTCCGGTTGGCAATGACTCATTACCCTCCTATTAGTGCCGATTTGAAAGATTCTCGAGCGGCACAGCTGTTGGAAAAGTATCATATTAGTGCGTGTGTGTTTGGTCATTTGCATCGCGTGAAGCGCGATGTACCTATGTTTGGTACGAAGAATGGCGTAAAATATATTTTGACTGCTTGTGACTATTTGGATTTTAAGCCTGTGAAGGTACTGTAAGGGATGAGAGGGTTGAGAGGGATGAGAGGGTTGGGTTGCAGAAGTATTCGTTTTATTTTTACCACAGAGACACCGAGAAGGGCATGGCAGACGTTTTCGTAGTGGCGTATTTGTAGCTTTTTGGCAAATGGTGATAGGCTTTTCGATATCTTTTTAAAAAGCTGAGGCTTTTTAAAAACCAGCCAAGGCGAAGTTGGTCTGGCGACAACTTCGCATTTACTTTGCTTCGCAAAGGTACAAACGTCACTGTTTTTTACAGTTACTTACTTGCACCTTGTTTTGATCTAAGTCATTAATTACTAACATGTTGATTTTCCACATTCAATAAAAAAACTGGCTTGTTTCGCACGAAATGAATATAGTATATCCATTAACTAAAAATGGAGTTTATATGTCATCATTAGCAGTATCTGCAGCCTCTCTTCCGGTAGTTGTTCCAGGAGATAAACCGACACCTCTTAACTTGACTCTACAGCAGCGAGCAAAATTTGGGGTTGTTGTTGGCATAAGCCTCCTTCTTGTGTCACCTTTACTAGGGGTTATGTTTAAGGCAACATTGATCGTGGGACTAGGAATCACTATTATTTCTCTGCTTTATTTAAAGGCGTTAAGAGGGATTGATAAGTTTTCTTGTCTATATGATCAAACAGCGTTGCAATACGATATCTTTCAAGAGAGAGGAGTCAGTCACTATTCCAATTTATTCTATTTTGGCGCGAATCCAAATGCTACATTCAAAGAAGCTGGTAAAGTAAAACCATCAGCTCTTCACTGGGCCGTATCGCTAGGAAGATCAATAAATAATCCTTCAGTGGTCCCCTATTTGCTGAAAGCAGGTGCGGACGTCAATGCATTAAATGATGAGGGGGAAACAGCTCTTTTTGGAGCATTATATAGTGGCGATGTAGAGGCTGTTCGCTTACTTCTTGCTCATGGTGTAGATAAAACCATAAAAAATAGATATATGGGACAAACGGCAGCACAAAAATTAAGTGCCGAGAGAGGGCCTTTAATTTCTATGCCTTTCTATGCCTCAACAGAAAAACTACAAGAAAACCGAATTAAAGCAGTTCTTCTGGTAGACCGACACGGACGCCAATCTGCATAAGTTAATTTGGGTTCGGCTAGCCGAACCCAAATTGCATTCTAGGATGTGTGTGGTGGGGTTAGTTTTGTCTAGCGTATAGTCCGCATGCAAAAGTGGTTGTGGCAACCCTACGACTGCAAAGAATAAACAATCAAGACGGAATAGACGCAATGGACACAATGGACACAATGGACACAATGGACGAAAAAAATTACATAAGTGTTTATTTAACAACCTAATTTCAACAATCAATGATAGTCGTGTGCATTTTGCAGGGGGCGGGACACCCTGCTTACATTCAGGCCTGACGGCCAGGGTACTTTCCCATAAAGAAAAGGGGAAATGGTTCCCGAAACTCCACAAAAAGAACTGTGACTTCTTGTCCCCCCTATTAGTTCAGGAAGTTTTGCTATTGTCAATTAAACAAAAAAAGGCTCTCTGCAAAGCAGAGAGCCTTTTTTCATTTTTGCTTTAACTGAGAATATCTACAAACTGCTTGAAAAACTAAAAAGGGTGTCAAGAGGGCCCACGGCCCTTTTGCGGGGGGTTAAGGGGGGCAGCGTCCCCCCTTTCCCTTATCTTTATCGGACAGGACAAGCACCCATGGCACAGGCTTCGGCGAGGGTGTCGTCGCGCATTTCGATGCCGGAGTAGTCGACTGGTTTTAGGCGGGCGCAGTAGGAGTCGAAAACTTCTTTAGTGACTACTTCTTGGGGGAGGTAGGCGTAGCCGAGGTCTTCGGCATTTTTGGTTGGGTCGTTGCGGAAAAGGAAAGATACGCCGACATAGGAGTCCCAATTTTCTTGGAGCCAGTCGATGATCGCTGGAACTTCTGATGGGTCATATGAGACCGTGTTGGAGACGTTTTGCTCGCACCAGGTTTCTTGGAGTAGTCGGTACCATTCGAGTTGGGTAATAGCGGAGTCTGTATTGACTTCTACCTCTTCGATTGTGCCATTTTTGCGGACCACTGCTTTTCTGGTGAAAGGAACGTTATCGTATTTTACTGGGTATTTGATGAGAACGGATTCAGGTTCGTGGGGTTTTTCGACCACGCTGTAGCCCGCTAGGCGGAAGCGGCTGACCAGTGGGTCATGTTTGGAGAATGTGATGTTATTGAAGATATATTTTCCGAGGGGCATATGGATGCCTTCAGGAACTTCACCCCATTCTTCTGTGCCCATGATTTTGCTGATCGTGCCGCTTGGTTTGATGCAAGTGACGTTTTTGGGGAGAGGAGCATTTAGTTCATTTGCCATGCTGTATGCAGCGCTGACAGTGATGTTGCGCATGCGTTTGTAGTCGTAGGCTTTGAGGTCTGGGCGAGCGCGTACGCCTGTGAGGCCGACACCGCAGAGGTGAAGGAAGTCGTTGTTGAGGTGCCATGCTTCTTGGAGAATTTCGTCGCGTAGGTTTACCATTGTTTGGCGGTAGTTCATGCGACCGGCCAACCAGAGAGCGCGTTCGAGACCGATTTTGTCGCCTTTGAATGCGAGGACGTTGACTTCAGTTAGGTTGCAGAAGCTTTTGTTTCCGAGTAGGATTTCGACGCATGGGTTGCAGCCTTTAAACCATGGGGCGCGGCGTTCGGCTTCAGCAGCGTTAATCAATCCTGGCTCTGAACCACCCGCATCGAGGACCATTTGGAATAATTTTTCTAGCTCTTGCTGAGAAGGTTTTGTGCGGAATAGCAGGCTATTGTTGGATTGTTGGCGATGTGATTTGCCTTTGAGCCACCATTCTTTTTTGGCGACAGCGAATTCTTCCCATTCTGGTTGATTGTATTCAAAGAGGGCGATTTGAGCGGAACGTCTGCTTGATAGAATTGTGCCTAACCAGTTAACGATATCGAGAATATCGATACGTGTGAGCATTTGGTCGGCTCTGTCGGATAAAATTTTAGCAATTGCTTTGAAGGCTTTGGCGATCTGTTCATCACCTGAGGAGATCCATCCGTAACCTTTTAAGCGAGTTCCGGCTGGGCGAATTTCGGAGAAGTCTAGAATGAGGCGGTGAGCTGGGTATTTACCCGCGATTAGTTTTCCTACTGCTTTTGCCCAAGCGATAGCGGAGTCCCCTACTTTAATCGTCCATGTTGCTGTTTCGGCATCGTATGTTTCGACGTTTTGTGTGAGACCGCCTTTAGCTGTGCGTAGTGAGCGGATGACTTGGATATCTTGGAGAGGGCGACGGAAGCCATTGAGGGTTCCGGTGATTGGTCGGAAGCCGACGCCGCAACCTTGGAGGAGGAGCCAAAGAACGTCAACCACATCATAAACAGTTTCGACGTGAGTATAGGAGCAGTTGAACATGCTGGATTCGCGGGTGCGACTGAGTTCGGTGCCGCCGAGCCAAAGGGTTCTTCCTGCTGGAGCGATGTAGCGACCGATGATCAATTGTTTAAGCTCTTCGAGTTCATTTTCATCGCGTTCGCGAAGTGTGCGTCCAAGAGCGCGTTCCCATAGCCAACGTTGATGGCTAACAACGCGATCTACTACCTGTTCCCAACTTTCTAACTGTGTGTCGCCTTCTCTAATTGGGCGATGGTAGGTGCGCAAAGCTGTTGCCATGGCTCTTGGTGTAGGTCTACTCATGAACGTCTCCTTTAAGCGTCTATTAAAATCTAATTATACATCCCTCAAACTACAATATCTTGTGTTTTCTGCGAACAGCACACACAAGATGTTGTGTTTCTGAGCCCCATGGTATCGATCTTTTTTGGTTAAAAGTCAAGATAGAGGTTGAATTTGATCGTGCGTGATTAGGACCCAACAAGTTAGGTAAGAAATTACCTGAATCAGCGCGTTCAAAAACGAAATTTTAACAACTTTGTTTTTCTAAAAAAAAGCTTTCTCAAGGTATTATAAAGGCTTTTTCTGATTCTTTGCAATCAGAAAATAGAGTGATTTTTTTCGAGATTGTGCTTTTTGGAGTGCGGTGGCTTGCCACGCTTTCAAAGGGGTCGGATTGACGACCCATTCACAGTTCGTTGTGACATCGGCAAGCCGATGTTTATGAAAGCGGTGGCAAGCCACCGCACTCCAAATTAGGATTTTGGTGTTGGGCAAGTGGGGTTTTTGAGCACATGAAGGAGCATTGCAAAATGGGAATGCTTGGGATCGACAGGGCCAGACAGTGGCAGCTGTTCTCTTTGTTTCAAAATGGCTAAAACTTTTGTCTCTTCGCTATCTTGATCATGGTAATGCAAGAACTCTGCACAGATGATGAGCAGGTCTTGAAATTCCTCTTCATTAGAAATCAGAGGTAAGGAGCGCGTAACAAGATTGAGGAAGAGGTCTCTATCGCCTTCCTGAACTAGGGCAAAAAGGACTTCATAATTAAATTCGAGGTCTTGATTTTGGGATGCTTTTTTAACAATTTGGCGTAATTTCCCGTAGCTTTCTTCAGGATCTGAGTCAGCTAAAACACGTGCTTGCAGTAGCTCAAACCATTTACTTTTGTGCATATACGCTTCAAACTCATCCAGGAGCTCTGTTGCGTAGGAATCATTTTTATTGTCAATTTGATCGGCGATAAAATCGTAAATAAAGCTTTCCACATCATGAGCAGAGGCCGATTCTATAATTGAAAAGACTTTAAGAGGATCGGTGCCTTGGTCTGTGTTGTCATCTAAAATGACAGCCATATTAGCGACGGTATCTTGAAGAACTTCAACATTTTCAACATTTTCGTGGTAATAAAGATCGATTTGGTGATCCAATTCATCACAAAAAATGGAAAAACTCTGTTTTTCAGGAACCAAACGGCGCCATAGTTCAAATAGAAGAAGATAGACTTTTTCCTGGATATCTCCGACAAGGCCATTTTCTAAAATGATCGCTTGAGTTAACTCTTCGGGGGTGTCTATTTCCTCTGATAAAGAGGAAAAAGTGGTGCGATCTAAATCGACTCCCAATTCGGAAAGTTGTTCAAACAGCACATACTGTGGAATTACGCGGTAATCTGCGATGCGCCATGGCTCCACAGATGCATCAGGATCACTTACTTGCGATAAACGCAACACATTATAACTATATCTACTATCCATATCTTTGAAATTTAACAAATTACGCATAGGATATCTAGATTTTTTTCTCATTTTTTGATAAAAGTAGGTCTAAATAAAAAATGGATGCGAGGATGCATGAATAAATTGCAACGCCTTTGGAGAATAAAATCGGTTCGTAGAAGCATTGTGATTGCCGGTGTGGCACTTGGACTGCTTGTACTCGTTCGTGCATGTTCCGCCATTATTATGCCACAAGAGTACAACACTTACCACGTTGCTCATGCGACAGGATGGTATCCGTTAGATCTATTTGGCAAAGAATCTAATCTTGAAGGGTTCACAGACGACCTTCTCTATGCCATTTCGCGCTCACAAGAGATTGACATCCTTCCTTTAACTATTAATCCTAACATCATTTTTGAAAATTTGAATAACCGGAAATACGATGGTGTCTTAGCTCTTTTGCCGACTTCCTCACAGAATAAACGCATCTATGAGCTGTCTGAGCCCTTTTATCCATTGGGTCCTGTTTTGGTTGTTAAGTCTTCCACACAGATCGACTCGTTAAAAGATATGGAAGGAAAAATTGTTGGAGTCCGCACAGGGGCTTCTTTGATTTTTAACTTAGATCAGTATCCATCCGTCATCATTCGCTCATACGACAATATGATTCACGCCCTTAATGAGTTAGATAACAATATCATCGATGGAGTTGTCCTCAACTCGTTCTCAGCTTCCTCATATACTACAGGGATCTATGCAGGACGTCTTAAAATCGTTACAGCCCCATTAACCGATGAGGGATTGCGATTAGTGACGTTGAAAAATGCCGATGGAAAAGAGTTCGTGGACTACTTCAATGCTGGACTTAAAGCTCTTAAAGAGGATGGGACTTACGACAAACTCCTAAAAAAATGGGGAATGACTCAGTAAAAACACCAACCTAGGTGATACTTTTGCAGGAGTGTTCGTTTTGTTTTTTACCACAGAAGCACAGAGAGCGAGGGGATTTTTGTGCTTCTCTGTGCCTCTGTGGTAAAAAACAAAACGAACACTCCTGCAAAAGTATCACCATGTCAGTAAACCGGACCTAGTAAATGCGGCACTGATCCACGAGCTCGTACTCGTGCCGAACACGCGCCAAGATCTCATCATCCGCCGGACAAGGCGTAATCTTCCAAATTAACTCACAGTAATCCATCACAGAACGGTCAATGGTAAATTTTCCCATCCCTGCGATATTGTGGATAGCATATTCTGCCCATAGATTTGGTTGCTGAAAGAGTTCATCGACTTTTTCTTGAGTGTGATAATAGCTTTCTAGATCTTTCAAAACTAAAAAGCGGTCTGGGGAGCCGCCATAATGCGATTCCATCAATTGGTGATAGAGATCACTAAAGGATAGATGTTCATCATCATTAGTTGCAAATGTGCGATCGCGCAGCGCATTAACAGCGCGTTGAATCAAAGTATTCGCGTTGCAGATAGCTTGTGGATCATATGATCCGCTCGCATGAATTTTTTCCACTTCTTCTGAAGAACACCCAAAAGCAAATGGCCACCACTGATCAGTGATAGATTGTCGCATTTCGATATTTGCTCCGTCATCAGTGCCTATTGTCAAAGCTCCATTGATGCTTAATTTCATGTTTCCCGTTCCAGAAGCCTCTGTACCAGCTGTAGAAATTTGTTCTGAAAGATCTGCAGCAGGAATGATTGCTTCTGCACGTGTGACATTGTAATTTTCAATAAACAGCACTTTCAAAAATTTCCCAATTTCAGGATCTCGATTGATCTTCGTTTCTACAGCACAAATCAGACGAATGATGTCTTTGGCTGTTTCATAGCCTGCGGCTGCTTTACCAGCAAAAATGACTGTTCGCTTAACGCGCGGTTTATCGGGATGTGACAGCATATCTAAGTAAACCATAATCAAGCGCAACACATTCATTAACTGACGTTTATATTCATGGATACGTTTAATTTGCACATCAAACAGCGAATTGATGTCTATATTTGGTGGAGGCACGATGCTGCGTCCATCTGCGGAACGCAAATGATTTTCATGCTCTATAAACTCGATTAGCCTCAACTTATTCTTTTTCTTAATCGCTAGAAATTCATCTTGTGAAGTGGTGTCGGAGGCAAATTTAGCCAATTCTTGAATATGAGAAAAATCAGTAATCCACGCATCGCCAATACGCTTTGTTATAAAGCGCGCTAAATCAGGATTGCACTGTAACAGCCAACGGCGCTGTGTGACGCCATTTGTCACGTTGACAAAGCGGTCTGGATAGAGTTCTGCAAACTCCTTAAAGACCGACTTTTTCAAAATTTCTGTGTGCAAGGCTGCTACTCCGTTAACGCGAGCGGACCCAAAAATCGCCAAATTGGCCATTCTCACTTTTCCATATTCGATGATGGACATCCGTCTGACGCGATCTTCATCGCTTGGATATTTACTGCGAATCTGATTGCAAAAGTCTAAATTCAAGCGCTGGATAATCTGTGTTTGTCGCGGCAGCAGGTAACGCAGAAGATTTTGATCCCACTCCTCCAAAGCCTCTTTAAGAACCGTGTGGTTGGTATAACCTACGCACGTCTGAGTGATCTCCACCGCCATTTTCCACGGAATGTCATAGTGCTTGGTCAAAATACGAATAAGTTCTGGAATCACAAGCGTGGCATGCGTGTCGTTAACCTGAATGCGCACCTTATCTGCAAAAAGACGGAAGTTATCATGCTTAGCAAGATAGCGCCGAATGATGTCTTGAAGAGAAGCAGATACAAGCAAAAATTCTTGTTTGAGTCGAATGCGCTTTCCAGTGTCATGCTGATCGCTTGGATACAACACATCGCTAAGCGTGACATTCTCAGCTGCTTGTCCCAAACTTCCCGCATTGTAACGTTGAAGCTGGAAATTGCGTGGCGATTCCTTAGTTGTCCACAGACGCAGCGTCACAACAGAAAAACGCTGATTTTTACTATAACCAATGACAGGGATGTCGAATGGAAGTGCAGAAACCTCTTCATAATCCTTCAACAACTGAATCTCATCTCCATGGATATTTGTACCTGCAATCGGCGTTCCACAGTATTTAACGATGGCTTTACGCGCATCGCGACGAAATTCCCAAGGATTTTCATTTAACAACCAACGGTCCGGAGCCTCAATTTGCATGCCATTCCAAATCTGCTGCTCAAACGTTCCATAATGATAACGCAGTCCATAAGCTTGTGCAGGATAATCATGCGTTGCCAACGCATCCAAAAGGCATGAAGCTAACCTTCCAAGACCTCCGTTGCCCAATCCAGGATCCAATTCACAAGCAATCACATCCCCTAAACTACGATTCATCTTCTGCAAAACAAGACCAACAAGTTCTGTAGCGGAAAGATTGCTCAAGTTATTGGTAAGCATGCGCCCAGGCAAATATTCCATCGAGAGATAATATACCATCCGCACGTCGCGCTGCTCACGCGTACGCGCACACGCCAACCAATTAATCATAATCTCTTCACGCAAGGCATACGCCAAAGCACGATAAAATTCGTCAGGTGTCGCTTCGTCAGAAACACGCCCCATCGTCGTAATCAAATAATGCTTAATCTTCGCAACAAGCATCTCTGCCTGATAATCCACATCTACTTGCGCCATGTTCTCCCCAAAAATTCCCTTTTTGCCGCATTATACTCATCCCCCCTTTTTTGAAAAGGGCTTTGCCCTTTTATCCCAGGAGGGGCCCTGCCCCTCCACCCCGCAAGAAGGCTTGCGCCCTCTTGACTCCCTTTGTAGTGGGGTTTGCGCCGCCGTGACGTATTCTATGTTGTGCTTTTCTATTTATTTAAAAAGCATAGCTTTTTAAATACCAGCATTCGCATGGGCTTGCGCCCAAGCGAAGTATTTTTTTCATCTTACTCGTTACGTCCCAACCACATTCGAGTTTACACCTTAACTTAACCCACTCTCATGTATGAGAGATCGAATAAAATTATGCTACACCGCGGTAGCGGTGAAAGTGGATAGCCCCGCATGTAACGAAAGGCCAGAGGCCTGAAGTGGAATGTGGGGAAACAATAGGATAAAATAAGAAGCTGCGGTAGCAGCGTCAGAAATGTTTTCTCATTTTATGTCGCCGCTACCGCGGCTCGAATCATCATTCGCGATCTACCCCACATTCCATTACAGGCCTCCCAACCTTTAATTACATGCGGGGCTAACCACTAGCGTCGCTTCCGCGACTTAGCAAAATTGAGAGAGGGTTATGTTAAAGATTAAGTTCGAATGTGGTTAGGACGTAACGAATAAGATGAAAAAACTATTTCGCTTGGGCGCAAGCCCATGCGAATGCTGGTATTTAAAAAGCTATGCTTTTTAAATAGATCGAAAAGCACAACATCGAACAAGTCACGGCAACGAACACACAACATCAAAGGGAGTCAAGAGGGCGCAAGCCTTCTTGCGGGGTTGGAAGGGGCAGGGCCCCTCCCTTCAGCAATAGATAGTTACGCAGGTAAAGTGGCTTTGCGGCTGAGTTTTAGTTGGCCACGTTCGTTGATATCGAGGACTTTAACGTCGATGATATCGCCGGGTTTGATGTGGTCGGCTAAGTTAACGATGCGGCTATTGTCGTATTCGGAGATGTGGCAGAGCCCCTCTTTTCCTGGGAGGATTTCGACGAAGGCTCCGAAGGGAACGATGGAGACCACTTTTCCTCTGTAGACGCGGCCGATTTCGACGTCGGCTGTTAGGCCGTGGATGATAGCTTTGGCTTTTTCTATGCCTTCCAGATTAGGTGAGGCGATGCTGATAAGGCCTGTGTCGTCGATATCGATTTGGACGCCGGTTTGTTCGATGATCGCACGAATTTGCTTACCACCTGGACCGATAACCGTAGCAATTTTGCTTGGTTTTACGGTCATTGTTTCGATGCGTGGAGCATATGCTGACATTTGCGTGTTGTGACTTGGGCATGCTTGGAGCATGTGATTCAGGATATGAATGCGCCCTTGTTTTGCTTGCTTTAGAGCTGCACGCATAATTTCGAAAGTGATACCTTCTACTTTGATATCCATTTGGAAGGCAGTGATGCCTTCATAGTCTCCAGTGACTTTGAAGTCCATGTCGCCGAGGGCATCTTCGATGCCGAGGATATCGGATAGAATCGTGTAATCGTCCCCTTCTAGGATCAATCCCATTGCAATACCAGCTACAGGGCGTTTAATTGGAACGCCGGCATCCATCATAGCCAAGCAGCCACCACAGACCGAAGCCATTGAGGAGGAGCCGTTTGATTCTGTAATATTGGATTCAATACGGATGATGTAAGGGAATTCAGTACGTGAAGGTAAAAGAGCTTGGAGAGCCCGTTCAGCTAGCTTCCCGTGGCCAACTTCGCGGCGACCTGCTGGTCCCGAACGACCAACTTCGCCAACAGCATAAGGTGGGAAGAAGTACTGTAGGTAGAATCGGCTAGATCCTTCACCGTGTAGATCTTCATAGCGCTGTGCCATGCCTTCTCCACCTAATGTACAGACAGCAATAGCTTGTGTCTCACCGCGGGTAAATAGGGAGCTTCCGTGAACGCGAGGCAGTAGCCCTTGTTCAATATTGATCCAGCGAATATCTGTTGAAGAGCGTCCGTCGCTGCGTAGATTCTCTTTGAGGATCATCTGGCGCATATAGCGGGAAGAAATTTCTTTAAATGCTTTTTCGATATCGGAAGGTTTATGCTTAGGCTCTTGACCCTCAGGCATTAACGCTGCTTTTAGCTTTGTTTTAATGTCGCTAATCGCTGTTTCGCGTTTTTGCTTTTCTTCGATGCGAATTGCTGATTTGAGTTCGTTTTGCACAGTGCCTTCAACAGCATGTAGCACTTCTTGAGGAAGTAGTTTAATGGCAGAACGATCTTTTGGTTTTCCAACTTCTTTTCCCCATTTCGCAAGAGCATCACAGATTGTTTTGATGGCTCTCTGGCCCACTTGAATCGCTTCAAGAACTTGATCTTCTGTGAGGAAGTCGCAGTATCCTTCGATCATTAAGATCGCGTTATCTGTTCCAGCCAGCATCAGGTCGAGCACTGATGTTTTTAGCTCTTCAACAGTGGGGTTTACAATAAATTTGCCGTTAACCATCCCGATGCGAACACCTGCAACAGGTTTAACAAGAGGGATATCGGAAATGACTAACGCAGCTGCAGCTCCGCAAATGGCCAATGGATCTGTGCGGTTTACCCCGTCGTAAGAGAGAACATATGTCAACAATTGGACATCATTATAATATCCCTCTTCGAACATAGGACGTAGAGGACGGTCGATCAGACGAGAAATAAGTGTTTCACGTTCTGTTGGACGCCCTTCGCGTTTGATAAATCCGCTGAGAGTTTTTCCTACGGATGATAGTTTTTCTTGATAGTCTACACGTAAAGGCAAGAAATCTGAGCTTTCTGGTGGTTCCGCTGTGGAACATGCGGTGCTTAATAGCATGGTTTCGCCGCAGCGAACGATGACGGCACCATTGGCTTGACGCGCAATTTTGCCTGTTTCGAAAATGATTTCGCGTCCGTCAATGTTAACGGTAAGAACTTTATGATTAAACATTTACTTTACTCCTAATCCTGTAATAGGTGGTTTTTGAATGGGAAACACTCGATCTGATGTATAACAAAAGAAATATCCAAAAAGAGAGTTCCATGTGGAACATTGAAAGAGAGGATTAGAATTCAGAAAACACCCTTTAAAATAATTACCCTTTTTGGGTTTTAAAGAGACTTTTCTGATTTCTATATTCCTCCCTAAAAAATAAGGCAGCTAAGAAGACTCTTAGCTGCCAAAAAAATTTAAACTACCTTCTCAACTTCAATTTCGTAATCAAAGCTTGATAACGCTTTGTATCTGTTGAATTTAAGTAATCCAACAAACGACGTCGCTGTCCAACTAATTTCAAAAGAGACAAGCGCGAACCGTGATCTTTTGCGTTGCGCTTTAGGTGTTCGGTGAGTTCTGTAATGCGCTCTGTCAAGATTGCAATTTGAACGTCCGCAGACCCAGTGTCTTTCTCGTGAAGCTGGAACTTCTTGGTAATTTCTTCTTTCGTGCCCTTGTCTAGCGACATGTGGAGAATCTCCTCTTACTAGCCTAAAAAATGGCGGTTTTAGTATCTTTCACACAATTCACCAATAGTATAGCATATTTACTCTTTATGCGGCAAGCTAGAAGGTGATAAAACCCAATTTTTCGAGAGATTTCTCGTTAGGACCCCATGAAACAGCGCCCCTTTCCGCCTTCAATTCTCTTTGTTCTCACTCTTTTTCTATCTATAATGATCTTTGTCATCGGATACGCCTATTCCCGTCGCTCAGGCAATACAGGGCTCGATATGTCTAAAATTCACCACATTCGACGCGCAGCACTCCCCTCAAGCACCCTATCAGATGCTAAGCCATGACCCTTTTTCTTAGTCTGCTTCCTTTATATCTACTGGGAAATCTGCACTGCATTGGCATGTGCGGTCCCCTGGTCATGATGTTAGGACAGCACCGCTACCGCTACTTCTACTTTTTCGGACGCCTCCTTTCCTTTACTCTAGCCGGTTTGTTAGCTGGGGGTTTGGGAGCAGTCCTTAACTTGATTCTCTACCAATACCACATTTCACTGGTTAGCAGCTTCCTCTTTGGAGGCCTCATCCTATTAATAGGCTGTTACAGCCTCTTTGGCTGGCAGTATCCAGCTTATAGCTGGCTCGCCAAACGCCTCGAACGCACCAATCAACGTTTGTCCCTGCTTCTTTTGCGCGACAATGCGCTGGCGACCTTTGTTTTCGGTTTTTTCACGATCACACTGCCCTGTGGACAAACATTAATCGTTTTTTCCGCCTGTGCGCTATCTGGAAACGTTTGGGTGGGCATGTTTAACGGATTTGCTTTTGCGCTGCTGACGTCGCCAGCTCTTGTATTGGCGATGCATGCGCATCTACTGTTTCGCAGATTGAAGCGTCACTACAACGTCATCATGGGATGCTGTGCGATTTTGGTGGGAGGGTTGGCGATTTGTCGTGGATTGGCAGAACTAGATTGGATTGAGCACTGGGTGCTCAATCCACATTCACAAAAAGAATATCACATCGTTATTTACTAACAGGAACTTGATGGTAGACAAGACCAGGATGGATCACAGCCCCTGCAGCACAGCGCACAGCTGATGCGAGGGATGCGAGTACCATCATAACGTTTCCCAATGGTAGATCAACTAGAAAGGAGGACATACAGGTTGTCTTTGGTATATTCTTCCATTGACCACAGTAAGCAAATGTAGCAATCACTAAGCCAAAAAAGGCTTGTGCAGCATAAGTCACCACTTTCCACAAACAATCTTTACGTGCTTTTAGAGAAAAGAAACCTACATTAGCAGTAGTGGATGACCCCGTTTCCGTAAAGGAGTCAATGATGTAGTTGGTAAATGGCAAAACAGTGTATTTTTCGGACCATTTCCACGAGACATCATTATAGGGCTTTAAGGTTTGCGCATAGCCACACTTTAGATGCATTGTGTTAGCAGCATCATTCATCTTAAACGAAGTACCAATCGGAGTTGGCATTTCTTGATGTCCCAATACGCGCATTACCATACGCAAGAGAAAGTAATACTTGCTGGACTCTCGTTGAGTATGATGATTTTGATCGAGAATGAATCTTTCAAATTTAGCAGTAGGCTTATTTACCTCATCATTGCTGCCAGCTTGAGCCTTGAACGCCTCAGATTGGGGAGATTGTGCTGGTGGTTGCGTGAAAAGATTAAAAATAGCACCGCTATCTCGTAAAGCTTCTAAAGCAGCTGTTTGCTTTCCAAATTCTTTAGTTCCCATACGAGCTGATGCAGGCTTAAGACTCCATCCTATAGGAAGGCGTCGCTCGATCATAAAGCCACTTGTAACGATATTAGCTTCTGCAGCTTGTTGCTGGCCTTCTCGTTCTGCAGTAGCTTTAGCATCACCAGCGTGCGCTGCATCCGCTTGTGCTGCAGCCATTGTATAGCGATTCAGCAAATCTGAACTAACATAAACCGTCATTCCACTCATAAAACCTCTTTAGTTTTGCTTAAAAAAAAGAAGATTAACAGAAAGTTCGATTTTAATGAAGCATAATTAATATTGCTTAATTGTTTTTTTTATACAAATTTAGTTTCTAGACCTTTGAATCGCCCTAAAGGGCTCTGTTCTTCAGGTACGGTTTACCCACAGTGACCGAAGGGAACTGTGGGAACAGGTTTAATAAAAAAATGAGCCCTTTAGGGCGACTCAATGAGTAAACATCCAAGTAGCATGTTAATACTGCCTTTCTTTGCGCCTTCGCGTCTTTGCGCTCTTTGCGTTGAAAAAAAAACCTCTGAAACCGCTACAGGGCAATCCTCACACAACTCTTCGAAACTTTTTTTTCAACGCAAAGAGCGCAAAGACGCGAAGACGCGAAGATGAATGAAAGGGAAAAAATAAAAACTACCACCTATTTAAAATTTGATATATAACTTGCTGGAAAAACTTTTTCGCGAGCTTTTTATGTATTCTCGTCTCCTCTTTCCCCTATTTCTCCTAACAGCACTTTCTTTATTTTCTGACGAAAGTAAACCTCTCAATCCTGTTGTCCACACCACCATGAGCGTCTCCCCGCTCGTTCACGGATGTGTCAATACAATTACTGGAGACTACGTCGAAACCGTACAGGATCTGGCTGTTGCAGGTCCAGAACCCCTCATTCTAGAACGCACACATTGCAGCTCTGATGGTCGCATTTACTCCTTATACCAAGGTTGGCGCCACAGCTTTGACGGCTACATTAAAAATGAGTTGATTAATCAATATACTAGTTACATCATGGCGGAATATACTCCGACATCTGGTACAGGAGGCATTTTTAGAGGAAACTATCGCAAACAGCATCCTGACGTCATTTCAACATTTCGTCCAGATTACAATCCAAAAGGCTTTACAAATTGCTGTTCAGGAATTTTGAGTGCGCGCACAAATCCCAAAAACACTGTCCTTGCATATGACAAGCATGCAAAAACTTTTCGTGCTACTAGCGCTGCAGGCACTCAATTTACATTTAAACGACGCCATAAATCTGACACTGTTTATCCTGTACGAACAGAAAAGCGCAAAAATGGTCACACCCTGTTCTACAACTATGACCATGACGAATGTAATCTGACCAGCGTCAGCATGAAAGATGCGACAGCTCAGGTAAACTTCAATACGATCGATTTTCTTCACTATCAAAAAAATTCAAAAAAAGAGGGCAAACGTCTCTTTGAAATTAAGGGAAGCGACGGACGCAGTGTTCAGTATGAACTGCAACCGACACGCAGCCATGCAACTGAAGAACGGCACGCACAAGTAACTCACCATCATTATTACATCTCCAAAGTTTCCAGTGCTCATGCGCCTTCCATTGAATATGTTTATGACAAAAAAGAAGGTAAGAATAGTCGTTACCTTATTGAACGAAAAATGCCCAACGACCGCCTTCTAAAGATTAAATATTGCAATATCCATGATCATGTTGTCGCTCTATCTGCCCCTGTGGGTGTCGACAAGACGCCTATACAAATTTACCGTTTCTCCTATTACCCCAAGAGAACATGTATCGCCGATGACTACGGCACATGTATTGAACGTGGTCAAGACGGAACCACTGAAGTTTTAGATGCCGACGACAACAAAACCGAATACAAATACGACGTTGAGCGGCGCCTAAGAAAGATTAAGCATTTTTCAAAAAATAATCTGGTCAGCAGGGAATCCTTTGAATGGGGACCGAACGACATCAAGTCTCAGGCAGGAAATCTTCTTTCCAAACGCCTAGAAGACCCCGCTTGTAACATTGTTCTTGCCCACACCTTTATGTACGATGTGCATGGAAATGTCATAACTGACTGCTTTTTTGGCAACATCTCAGGGAATAGCCAACCGATCATTTGGGATGAAAAAACACATCATCCTGTCCACAATGGTTGTGATGGCTACAGACATTATTACAGCTATAATGCTGAACACTTGATGACTTCAGAATCAGAAGAAAATGGTCGCGGAGCCATCTACACATACATAGAAGGTACAGATCTTCTTGCAAGCAAATGCATCACAATGCACGGAGCGATCGTCTGCCGCCATTTTTACGAATATGACAGCAATGCTGTCCTCATTAAATGCATCGTAGATGACGGAACGACAGGCGATAAAAACAATTTGAAAGGCGTCACACAGCGTCACATCACAAAAATTGAACCTAAAAAGAGTGCGCCTGTGGGTGCTCCTGAAGTCGTTAACAACTATTATTTAGATCTTGCCGCAAATAAAGAACGCCTCCTTAAAAGCCTCCACAGATCATTCAACGCACAAGGTCAAATTTTAAAAGAAGCTCACAGCGATAGTAAAAACAACGTACGCTACACCTTAGAATGGCAATATGATGCACACGGCAATGTGATCAGCGAAACAAACGCCCTTGGTCAAACACTCACACGCCAATTTGATGAAAACAACAACGTGATTTATGAAACTGGTTTTGTTCCTGGTCACTACAAGGAACATACTTATGACTATTCCAATCGACTCATCAAAACCGTTGAAGTGCTATCTGACGGCACAAAAATGTCGAATGAGCATTCTTATGATCGCATGAGCAATCGCGTAGCAACAATTGACGCGTTTAACCAGAGAACCCAATTTACCTATGATGCGTTTGGACGCGTCATCAAAGTAACCTATCCTGAAGTGATCAACGAACAAGGTAAGCTCGTTCAAACAGCCATAGAAAAAGGCTATGATATTCAAGGATATGAAATCTCCTACAAAGACCAGAACGGCTTTGAAATAAAAACCAGATATAACGTTCATGGAAAACCGCTTTCACACCTATATCCAGACGGTTCTTCTGAATCCTTTAAGTACAATTTAGATGGAACATTGAAAGAATCGATAGCTAAAACCGGACTCATCACACGCTTCACCTATGACTGTTTAGGGCGCCTTTTAACAAAAGGAATCTATTCGGCTAATGGAACATTAATTAGCGAAACATCCTCTACCTACAACACCTTTCACGTCACGTCTACAACCGACGCACAAGGCAATGTCACATTATTCAAATATGATGGGGCCGGACGCCTAATCGAAACGCTACAAAATAAAAAACGCACAACGCTTGCGTATAATGAGCTTGGGCAATGTTTCAAAACGTGTGAATGGTATGGGGAATCCTCTAAAGCATATCGCATGATGCTCAAAGAATTTGACTTCTTAAATCGCGTGATTGAAGAACGCGTTGAAGATGGGCAAAATCCAGGAGAAGCGCTACGCCTCACACAAACAACGTATGATGCCAATGGCAATGTTGCTGAGTTCACACAGTTTTCTGAAGCAGGCAGCAGCACGACCTATACGACCTATAATGAACACAAACAGCCTCTAAAAATTATCAATGCTGTTGGGGAAACGCGCTTTGAATACAATCACAAGGCGGTTAATGCGTGGGGTCAAACGGTTTTAGAAACGACACAAACAGATCCAAATGGAATCAAAACCATCACCACCCATAATACTTTAGGCAAGGTTGCCTACACGCAGAAGAAAAATTCCTTAAACACGCTGCTTTGTAAAAAAGAGTTCTTTTATAGCAACACAGGAGACTGTGTTTCGGCTGTCGATACCATTATTAATCCCGACGCTTCGTCGCGCAAAGTCACGACGCATTGGAATTTTAATGCGATGCATCAGTTGCTGGATCTCGTTGAGGCAGTGGGGACTCCGGAGCAAAAGCATACGCAACAGCGTTATAACAGCCGTGGTGAAAAGACACACACCATCAAGCCTGATGGAACAGCACTGCTGTACACTTACGATGCTAAAGGGCGCTTGGCATCGTTTACCAGTTCAGATAAATCCTTTACATACACATATGCGTATGATGTTGGCGACAATTTAATTGACGTTTATGACACTGAGCAAAAAACCCATACAGTGCGCACCTATGACCCTTATAACAATCTGATTGCAGAAGAGTTGGGAAATGGACAGCTGGTTAAGTATAGTTATGACTTATTGGGAAGGCCTGTTCATAATATACTGTCAGATGGTTCATCAGTTAAATACATCTATAATGCCAGCTATCTGCTGTCAGTGATTCGTCAAGACAAGCAGAATAAACAGCAGTATCATTTGGACTACAGTCAGTACGATCAAAGTGGAAATGTGACAGCGATTCAGCTCCCAGGGAAGGCTGGCAAGATTTCATATAAGTATGATCTATTGGGACGTATTGAACAAGTGATCTCACCTGATCGTCAAGAGGATATGACCTACGATGCCGTTGGCAATTTGTTGACTCGCGGGATTAACGAAACTGGACGACGCACAAAGGAGACCTTTGCTTACAACGATCTGTATCAATTGATTTCCGAAAAAGGACGCATTGCACATAGCTACCAGTGCGATTCGATGTACAACTGTCTTAATAAAGATGGTAACAAGCGGAAATTTAATGCGCTCAATCAACTGTTGACTCATGACGATATCGCCTTTAAGTATGATGACAACGGTAATTTGATTGAAAAAGCAGTCAAAAGTGACAAGACAACCTATCAGTATGATGCCTTGGATCGATTGATTTCCGTTAATACTCCGCAGCAACAGATTCGCTATACCTATGACTCCTTTAACAGACGCTTAACTCGACAGTTTAAACCTAAAAGTGGTTCTGGAGTCACTGAAACGTTCTTATATTTGGGCCAAAACGAGGTTGGGACTTGTAATGATAAAGGAGAAATCAAACAGTTGCGCATTCTAGGAGTCGGCCGTGGAGCAGAAATTGGAGCCACCGTTGCCATTGAGCTAAGCGGCAAGAATGTGATGTCTCCCATCCACGATCAGAATGGAAACATTGTTAAATTAGTTGATACCATTACAGGCAAGTGTGTTGAGAGCTATCAATTTAGTGGATTCGGGGAAGAAAAAATATACGCTGCAAATGGATCTGAGTGTGTTACGAGTGCTGTAGGGAATCCTTGGAGGTTTTCAAGTAAGCGCAAGGATGAGGAAACGGGCTTTGTCTACTTTGGAAGACGTTATTACGACCCAGAGATGTGTCGTTGGGTGACGCCCGATCCTATTGGATTCGATGGCGGCCCTAACTTGTACGCGTATGTGTTGAACAATCCCCTAACGCATATTGATCTGTATGGGTTGTGGGCTAAAGCAAGACAAGCAAGAATACGCGAAAATCGAGCTAACGGGGGTTGGGATCCGCTAGACACGGTGAGGGATAGTTTTAAGGCTGTAGGAAGATGTACTCGCGATTTCGCCAGAGATTTTATACCTGTTCCTGTAGTTGGAGATGCAATCCGAGGTGTCGGTAATCTTTTGTCCGGAGATCGACGCACTCTTGATGGTGTATTTTATGATCCTAGTGCATATACAACGAAGGTCGGTAACCATGCAACAGCATCTAACCATAGCGTAATGTGTTTAAATGGAATGTGCTATGAACCACGCGATGCGGAACTAATGGCTTCCCTCATTTCACAAGAAATAGGTGATAGACATGTCAATCTTGTATATAACCCTTCCATAGGTCTTCTGGGTGATATGTGTGAAGGAGGTGCTCAATTAGCTGGTATTGAAACAAAAATTGTTGAATATTTTAAGGAACAAATTATGCAACAATATAATGTCGTTGGCCCGGAGGGTTCAATAGATCTTAGAGATCACAGTCAAGGAGGACTTATTACCTACCGTGTTCTTCAAAAATTACCACCCGAAGTACGTAGCATTATGCATGTGACAACGTATGGCACAGCTAAATGTATCTTCAGAAAAGAATTTGACTTAGCTTCAGCAACAAATAACATTAGCAATTGGGATCCTATTCCTCTAATTGGAGATCCCTATAACTATCTTAAAGCCAGAATTTGTGGACATGAAGACGTTGTATTTTTACCATCTAAAAAAGAGTGGTCGTTAATTCCATTTGATCACTCTTTTTCCGGTCCTACTTATCAAGGGGTCTGGAAAGAAGAGGCAAAGGTTATAAGAAACAATTTTAACTATTAATTTTTTTGGTTTTTTGTGTAATTTTAATTCTCAAAAAAAATGAGCTTTATGAAATATATAATTTTATTTATCGCCCTCATGAGTCATACATCCACATTTGCGTTGGAGAATCTAACAGGTCAAGGAACTCGCTTAGTTAGAGCATACACTAATCAAATGGAAAAGTTACTTGGTGTGAAATGTGTAAAATTTGACGGAAACTATGCAGGTGAAATTCGCATGATGGGAATGTGTTATCGCTTGCAACGTCATGTAAACTTAGAGCAAGCAAGGGCCCTTTATGCATATATGACTCAAGAATTTTTAGACTTAGCAAACAATGATAAGAAGGCCCGAATCGCGCTACATAACTATCCCGCCACCATCAATAACCTCAATCTACGCATTACTTTTTGTGATGCAAAAGATATGCCTTTACATTCTCCTTGTATTGCAGCGATTTCGGTAGAAAATGAGATCACAAAATACTATGTGGTCGAGAAGGATCTGGATTTTACTTTGTATTTTCAAGAACCATATTCTGAAACAGTGAGTCTAGCCAAATCAAAAAGTAGGGAAAATTAATGTTTTGGAAAGTAGTTTTTTTAATTACTCTTGTAGCGTTTAGCCCTGCTCTTGAAGGCCTTGCACCAAATCAAGAACAACTAAACAAAACGGTAACTTCCTTAATTCGTAATTTTGGTGATCAACAAGAGAAAAAATACAATTTAGTGTTTCTCACACATTGTACAGGTGTGAGCATTCTAGATTGTCCAGAAGTAATATGGGCATTCAATTACCGCACAGACAAAAAATTAAAGTTGGAAGAGGCGCGACAGCTAGCTGTCGCAATGATCGATGACTATTGGCAATACTTTTCTAAAAATCCATTCTTTGAAAACTATTTGAAGGCATCTTTTGCCACCATAAGTTGGATGCCAAAAGACGTTACGCCAAAGCGTATCGGCTTTAAAATTGCCTTTTGGGATGATCAGGTGGACAGATATCCGCCGCCTTACATCAGTCAGATCAGGGTAAAAGACGGTATCATTCAGTATTTTCAGCGAGAACCAAATAGTCCTGCGCTACAAAAGCCTTTTGAGGAGACATTTGAGCAGGCTTTTGCGATTTACAATGCCTCTGTAGAAAAAAGGACAGAAAGGACAAAGGACGCAAACGACGAAAAGGACGTAAAGGACAAGTGACAAAGGACGAAAAGGACAACCATCTCGTCCTTTGTCTTTTGCGTCGTTTTTCTTTAAAAAACGTTGACACCGATATCATGTTTCGTCCTTTTCGTCCTTTAGGTCCAAGCCTTGCCTTTGTCCTATTCCTAAGCCAGGCCGTCCTCGGCCTGAAAGTAACCAGGGCGTCCCACCCTGCAAAAGGCTGAGTTATCTTGTTGTGCTGTAACCCATTTTCCGAGTAGCGACACCACCTGCCAGGTCATCCTTTTTCTACCAAACCATCCCGTTTGGCTACCTTCTTTTTTTGCAGGGCGGGACGCCCTGGTTACTTTCAGGCCGAGGACGGCCTGGCTTCTTTTCAAAAGCTTAACGTGCATCACAAATTACCTAGTGGTCTAGTTCACCGACATCAATTAAACAAATAAAACAACTAAACAACATCAATCATTTACTTATTTAATTAAATTTAGTACACTTTCTTCTTTATTGGAGTTTTTTCGTGGGAATGATCACAGGTTGTACTCAGTTTAATAGACCAGTCATAGACACTCGACCTTTCCCAACGGGTAAATATTCTCGTTTTGGGCAGTGTGCAGAACGGTTTTTTCGCATTTCGCAAGAATGTTTTGAAGTGAAAAGAAGCAACCAAAATCAAATGGGTTCAATCACCGTTGAAAAGGTTTACCTGCCTAAGTTGAGCCCACAACAAATCGCTCTTAGAGTTGCATTATGTGTCCTTTCTCTCGGGCTTATTCCTCTTGTGATGCTAATTGGCAAGTGTCTGTATCGCTTTCATAATACGTTTACGGTCTCCACGCCAAAAAGCCCACAAGAGCTCACTGAACCGTTAGCGCGCCTTGCCTATAGTTTCCTTGATATCTCTTCTTTAGCTTCTCTAATGCGCGTTTCTACAAAATGTAGAGCCCTGGCTTCGCATGACGTCGTTTGGCGCGGTTTAGTGAATTTTTACGATATAATAATGCCAGAAACAACTGAATATAACCTAAAAGAGCTCTTTGCCATCCAAATTAGAGGCAAAGTAAGAAATCAAGCACAGCTATTAGATCACTTACGGTATGACCATGTGTCAAGAAAAGTGCCTAAATTGTTGAATGTGGATTCTTTAGATCCTAGCCTTAAAACGTTAAAAAAGCTCAAGGAACAGACAAAAACTGTAGTAGCTGCACGTAACGATAAAATAACAGAAGTTTCAGTATGGTTTAACGCAAAAGGAAATGCAAGTTCAGGACCTTATTCTCTTCGCTTTTCTCATCCTGAACTACCCACTGAAATATATGATTTCCCCTTAAAATTTCTAAGCTTAGATTTTAATTCTTCCTCTGCTAATCATTTCGAATTAAATAACACTCATTTTAGAAAATTAACAAAATTATCACATCTTATACTTACTTCCGGAAAATTAACAAAATTTCCCGAACTTATTTTCCAAATACCTACACTCGCCGCATTGAATTTAGAGAAAAATAAACTTTCAAGTTTACCTGAAGGCCTCTCTCAATTGCCACTCAGAGTGTTAAATTTATCAGACAATGAGTTGACGTCCCTACCAACGGATTTTTCCAAATTAAAGCTAACTGAACTAAATTTAATGATGAATAGGCTTACGGACGTCACTCAACTTTGTAGCATCACTCAACTTCGATCACTTGCATTATCAGCAAATCATTCCCGAAATGCTGGCTACCTAACTTTACCATTGCAAATTGGTGAACTAACGAATTTAGAAAATTTAACCATTTCATTCTTAAAGCTGACTTCTCTTCCCTCTTCTTTAGATAGATTAATCAGGCTGCGCTTTATTGACATCTCACAAAACGCACTTACACACATTCCTGAAGTACTAGGTAGACTGCCTGCGCTTTCAATGCTAACTTGTCTAGGTAATCCTTTCTGCAAAGCTCCAGACTATCGACAAGAGCTCTTACGAGTTTGTAGACAACCTGCTTTACAACCAAACCTCCTAACTGTGATGACCGGGGTTTAGGTCATTTGTCCTTTTCGTCCATTCCCAGCTTTTGCCCTTAGCGCCTTTTTGCTTTTCAGGAAAACTTCTTTAAGCTACTTTCTCTCTAAAACCTGGGTTTTGAATTTAAAAGGCTCAAGATAGGAGGATATTCTGGATGAGGCTTTGATTTTTTTGGCGAGTTAATAGTCCAAAGCCTATTGACGAGCCAAAAAAACTCAAAGAATCTCCAGAAGATCCATAGAGTGAGCCTTTTAAACCCAAAACTCAGGTTAGAACCTAAGGAACCCTAAAAGATGCAAAAAGAACCTCTCTCCTTATACATCTTCCGCTTCGTGATGGGCATCGGCCTATTAGTTTTTATGTTCATGCTGTACTGGTCTTCTCTCCTTATAGAAAGCGACCTGAAAGCCCTGCGCAGCGAGCTCACTCAGATAAAAAATGAACTCTCCACTCTAAAAACGTTTTCCTTCTCTCCGAACGCCTCAAAAGCATCTACTTCACAGACACAACGTACGTCCCTAGCCGACCCTTCGTTGCCTAACTTGCTTACGGAAGATCCTTTCTTTACCGTCACATTGCCACAAATGCTAGGACCCGATTTCCAGTACGAAGGCACATTTCAACGCGTCTACTTGGGAAAACCTAATAACTTGCACCCCTTTACCAATTGGGCACAGATAGCTGAATTGCAAAGCTTCTGCATCGGTTCGGTAGCTCGTTTACACTTCGGAAAATATGAAACACGCGCTCCCTACCTCGCCATTAAAATGGAGGAACGCCTCAATAAAAAAACAGGGCAACCAGAATTTTGGATTCACCTCCGCGATGGAGTCTACTGGCAACCCTTAAGGCCCAGTTTTTTTTCTGAAGACATTAAACTCTCTCCCCATTTTCAAACCAAACACCTTGTCACCGCTCACGACTTTAAATTTTACTACGATGCGATAATGAATCCCCATGTTCAAGAACCCGGTGCAGCAGCTTTTCGCACCTACTACGATGATGTTGAAGCCTTTGAAGTAATTGATGACGTTACATTTATTGTGCGTTGGAAAAACCACCCTTTTACAGATCCTGAAGGCAAAACTATCAATAAAATTAAATATAGCGCTACTGACCTAACTACAGGCCTACGTCCCCTTGCTTCATTTGTATACCAATACTTCCCCGATGGGCACAAAATCATTGAAGACGATTCCGATCCAGAAACCTACCGAAAAAATTCGGTGTGGGCTCAGAATTTTAATCAACACTGGGCGAAAAATATCATCGTGAGTTGTGGAGCCTGGAAATTTGAGGGCATGACCGATCGTCAAATTACCTTCTCACGCAATGCCGATCATTTTTTCCCCTTCGATGCACTTGCTGAAGGAATTGAAGTGCAATTTAAGGACTCTGTGGATGCGATGTGGCAACAGTTCAAAGCCAATCAAGTTGATTTCTATGAAATGCGTCCTGATCAACTTGTCGAGCTCGAAACGTTCATGAACTCTCCGCAATACAAAGAACAAAGCAGTAAACCGGGATCCTCCATCCAACATCTAGAATACCTGGCACGCCAATATGCGTTTATCGGTTGGAATCAAGCAAAACCCTATTTCCAATCAAAAAGGGTGCGTCAAGCCCTGACCATGGCCATTGACCGTCAACGCATTATTCGCCAAATTTTAAATGGATTGGGAGTTGAAGTTAATGGTACTTTTGCCAAAAATTCTATGGCCTACGATAATTCGATCAAACCCTGGCCCTTTGATGTTCAACAAGCAAAACGTATCCTTGAAGAAGAGGGATGGTTTGACAGTGATGGCGACGGCATTCTAGATAAAACAATCGATGGCGAACGCGTAAATTTTGAGTTTAATCTCATGTATTTTGTTAAAGGTGTTACAGGAAAAGCCATTGCCGAGTATGTTTCAACAGCTTTAAAAGAAATTGGAATTCTGGCTCATCCGCAAGGTGTTGATATCGCAGACTTATCAGCTGCCTTTGATAATAAAAACTTTGATGCTCTCACGATGCTATGGGGATTAGGAACTCCACCAGAAGACCCTAAACAGATATGGTACTCTAAAAACAGTGCCGAAGCTGGCTCCTCCAACGTTATTGGATTTTCCAATGCTGAAGCAGATCGCATTATTGAAGATCTGATTTACGAAACTGATCCACAAAAGCGGATCGCCCTGTACCACCGTTTTGATGCAATTTTGCATGACGAAGCTCCCTACACGTTCCTATATAGCCCCAAAATCTTGTTGGCCTATCGCGATCGCTTGCAAAACGTGATCATTCCTTCGGAACATCAGGAACTGATTCCCGGAGCAAACATCAGCGAGCCAGATCTGAATACAGTTTGGTTAAAAAAATGATGCCACCATGCTAAATTACCTTATCCGGCGGCTCATTTTACTACCCATCACGCTGTTTTTTATCGTGTTGGTCAACTTTGTCATCGTCAATTTGGCTCCGGGGGATCCGGTCACGCTCACCGATGTTTCCCAGCAGGGAGCAAAACGCGACGACAAAGCTGTAGCATTTGGCAGTGATGACAAGTACCTGCAATTTCGCGAGTTCTATGGCTTGACGCTACCCATTTTGTTTAACACGTGGCCATATACATCCAAAGAAACTGTCGACACCCTGCTGTGGAGTCTTGTTCATCGCCAAAAAAGCCCTGAAGACCCGAAAGAACTCGAATTCAAAACCTACGAAACGATGCGCATCTCGTTTGGCGATCGCGCCCGCTTCATCATGCCGATCCTGCGTGATATCGCCACAAATCCCCAAACAACCCCAGCTACACAGCGCATGGCGGTTCGCTTTTTCGTTCGTGGAGGGACACGACAAGCCTACCTAGGACCCAATCTACCTCCTGAAAAAAAAGCGTATAATCGGAAAGTGGCCGATGACAATAGCTTTCTTAGTACTTTGTTAATCTCAACCTCAAATACTCCTGAGGTCATTAACGATAAACTCCACAAGTTACAAACGTGGTACGATCAAAACGAACAGGTGTACACGTTTGCTCCGACCGCATGGCAAAAAGTTTCGATGCTCTTGTTCGAAACGCGCTTTGTGCGCTACATGAGCCGCGTGTTGCGTTTAGATTTTGGCACGATGCGCAACGATTCCAACAAAACAGTGGTCAGTGAAGTGGTCAGCCGCTTCAAGTATTCACTGACCTTATCAATCCTACCCATGATCATTACGTTTTTTCTCTGCCTACTTTTTGGAACGATCATGGCGGTATACCAGCACCATTGGCCCGACTACTCTCTAAATCTGCTCTTTTTAATCTTGTATGCGATCCCAATCTTCGTGGTGGCTCCATTTCTAATCGAGAAGGTGGCGTTGAATCACTTTTTCCCTTTTACTCAGACTCCGATTCCCATCACAGGATTTACAAGTCCTGATTCCGTTTACGATGACCAAACAAGTTTGCAGCGCCTTTTTGATATCTTCCAACACATTCTTTTGCCCCTCATCGCAATCATTTACGGGACTTTAGCTGCACAGGCTCGCCTTTCACGCACAGCAATTTTGGAAGTACTGCATCAAGATTATGTGCGCACAGCGCGCGCTAAAGGTCTCTCCTCTTTGGCTATTTTGATAAAACATGTAGGCCGAAATGCCTCGATCACCATTGTGACATCGATAGCAGGTTCTTTGGGAATCATTTTGGGCGGCTCACTCATCGTTGAAACGCTATTCGGAATCAATGGCTTTGGGAAATTCTTTTATGACGCTGTGATCAATCGCGACTACAACGTGATCATGTTTTCAGCTTTGGCAGGTTCCTTTTTGACGCTTTTGGGATATTTGACGGCCGACATTGCCTACACAACCCTTGATCCGCGCGTAACCCTGGACTGATCGAATGCATCCTGATTCTTATTCACAAATGATGTGGAAGCGCTTTTGCTACCATCGGCTAGGTGTGGCGGCTCTGATCGTTGTCGCATTTTTTTGCCTAGTCGGAATCTATGCGCCCCTTCTTGCTTCCAGTAGACCCCTCTTTGTTGTATATGACGGTCAAGCCTACTTCCCCCTCTTTCGCTATCTTTTCTATACGGGATTTTTCACTAAGCGACTTGACCTCTTTTTCAATTTAATGATCGTTACGTTTCCTCTATTGGTTGGTATCTTGTGGCTTGCTCCTCGCAACATCAAAGTGCCTCTAGCTATCTCTATCTTATTAGCACATTTGTCTTTATTTGCTTTTTTAGTGTACATGCCCTTGATCGATCCCGCCGGCGATGTAGCGCTTGCACAAAAGCGCACGCAAGCAATCAGAACGAATAAAGAATGGTTGCCTAGTTGGGCCTTTGAACTGCAACATATAACCCCTTACGCACGCTTAAACCTAGTTCTACGCCACCAACAGCGTCTCAACCAACATGAGCGCCTTCTACCCTATAGTGCACAGTACGCTACTAGCATTCAGAATTCGGTTTTAAAGGATAAACAACAAACACACTTGCCAACACTGTGGCAGATGGAAAAAGATCATGAAGAGCAAGAACTACAACGTCTAAAAGCCAGCTTAGAGTCCACTCCAAATAAAAACACAGAGGCTCAGCTTCAATATCTTGTAGATCGCCGTCAATGGCTCAACGAACAGCTCCCACAACTTAAGCACGAAGTGATGCCGCTTGTCACCGATTTCCATTGGGAAGATGATGCTGGGGGCCAGCAAGCACTGAACTATTTCTTGCCTTGGTGGGAACTGACACGCATCAACCGCAAAAACTTACTTGCCGCACTAATCTTCGGCGTGCGCATTTCCCTAACCGTTGGAATCATTGCTGTAGGCCTATCTCTACTTGTCGGCATCCCTATTGGAGCTTACTCTGGCTACTATGGAGGGAAAATCGATATCATCGTCTCCCGTCTCATTGAAATCTGGGAAGCGATGCCTGTCTTTTTTATGCTGTTAATGGTCGTGGCTCTACTTCAAAGCAAGTCGATTTTTCTTGTGACTGCCGTCATCGGATTTTTTGGCTGGACCCAGTTTAGTCGCTACATCCGCGGAGAATTTTTTAAACAGCGCAACCTCTCCTATGTCGAAGCGTGCCACTCTTTAGGATTCCGCGATTCCTACATCATGTTTAAACACATTCTCCCTAATGCCATGCCACCAGTGTTAACACTGCTTCCCTTCGCCATCATGGCGGCAATCACAAGCGAAGCGGGTCTTTCCTTTCTTGGATTAGGTGAGGAGGGGTCTTGTTCCTGGGGAGTCCTCATGGACGAAGGGCGCTCCGCCTTTCCTGCAGAAAGCTACCTTTTATGGCCCCCAGCGATCCTGTTGACGGTGTTTTTGATTGCCATTGCTCTTGTCGGCGACAGCCTACGAGATACTCTAGACCCCAAATTGTGACCTGTTCTTCGCTTTTGGAGTGCGGTGGCTTGCCACCGCTTTCACAAACATCGGCTTGCCGATGTTACTTAGAAGATGTGTTGCAAATTACGCTCAAGTATCCGTAGATGGGGTCGTCAAGCCGACCCCTATGAAAACGGTGGCAAGCCACCGCACTCCAAAAGCGAAAAACATCGGCAAGCCGATGTTTATGAAAACGGTGCCAAAGCACCGCACTCAATATAGGATAGAGAGTTTATTCGTGGATCAAATGCATGCTCGTGGTTACCCTGTAGAAAGGCTGCATAGTCCTTGGAAAAACGCACATTCCCCCACTCAATCCAAGTGGCGCGTGTGCCCACTTTTGGACGTGTGCAATCACTGCGATAGCTAATTGCTTCACGCATTTCCTGAAGATTTTGCGGTGTCTTGACAAACGCCATCATCGCATTTTCTGTCGGGTCATCCTTCAAAACAAGCGCCTTGGAAGGAGCAATACGCGTAAAGCCATGTCCTCTCATAAACTTCGTCCATTCTTCAGCACTTCTGTAGTCGCGAATCTCTTTGCTTTCTGCTTCCCAAGAGACGCCATCAGCAGCATTTACAAAAGTATGAACAACCGAAACAAGTGCACTTAGTTCATTTCGCGTAATGCGTCCTTCATGATTTCTCACATCGTGATCTCTCATTAAAATCACAGCACCTGGTCTCAGCTTGCGTGCCATCGATTCTGCAAAGGCGTCTACTCGATCAGCTGGAAGATGGTGTAACCCACCTACACAAGCAATGAGATCCACACTACTATCAGGAACGTCATCTCCAATAGGTTTGTGAGTCTTTTCAGGTTGCAGCAAAGGATCTTGACAATCTGCATCATTCAAGGCCACATGCTGTTTGTAAGGATAACGCGACAACAAAGCTCCAGCTTGCAAACGATCTGAAAATCCTACTGTAGCCACATTGGAAACCGCCGTACTCGTTCCTTTTAGTGGCACCTTTGCATGCTTTTGGATCGCATCTTTGTAACGTCTATCGTAAATCTCCATGTAGTCATCGAACTCTTGTGGTTTAAAACTACCCTTCATAAGCTCTGCAGCTTGTTTTCCCATTCCTGTTTTCAACACGGATAATGCGTTAATAGGTGGATGTAGGACGTCATTGCGCGTGACGCGTCTTCCAGCTAACATTGATTGCCGCTCTTTTTCCCAGAAGGCACTCGTAATTCTACTGGTTGTGAAACGGGAGAGATGTCCAAGCATCTGCAATCCAATCCTTTCCACACGCGTTCCTAAATCAGGTTCTTCGTTGAAATTACTGACCACAGGCTCTGCAGACGCTCTTTTAGCCTCTCCCTCTCTGATTTACCTACACGCTCATAGCGCACCATGTAAACTTTGCGTAAGGGATCGCCCTGCAGCATGTCTAAATAAATGGATGACAACAGGGAATAGCTAGAATCATTTTTGGAAGATGTTTAAAAGCTAATTCGAGAAGAACAAAAGCAGGAAAGACTGTAATTGCAATCGCGAGTCCGATTCCGGCACAGCCCACTTTGATGATGATTCTTTCGCTATTTTCTCCTCTAATGCGGATATTTTCTATACCGCGTGCCACACAAGCTGCTGGATTAGTTACTGCATCAAGAACCATTGATTACCTCGTTATTATAAAAGATTAACAAGTGTATTACAAGAATGATTTTAATCGCAACTATTTATTAACTAAAGATGCTGTTCAGAAAAGAAAAGCAGACAACTGAAAATAGTGCACAAATGGGAACAGTAACAATCCATGAAATAAAAATATCTCGCGTCGTGGTTAGGTCTAACGCTTCAATACCCCTAGCAAAACCTACTCCAATTACAGATCCAACTAACGTATGTGTTGTCGAAATAGGCATTCCTAGACGCGAAGCAATCAAAATGGTCGCTGCAGCTCCGAACTCCGCTGCAAATCCTCGTGTCGGCGTTAACTCGGTGATCTTTTTACCAATGGTCTCAATGACACGCCATCCCCATGTGGCTAATCCGACAACTATACCAAATCCACCCAATCCCAAAGCCCACGCTGGAACTGTCGTATTAGCTACGATAACTCCTGAGGTTAATACAGAAATTGCTGCAGATAGAGGTCCAATGGCATTCGCCACATCGTTAGCTCCATGAGCAAACGCCATCAAACAGGCGCTCATGATTTGCAAATAGCCAAACATGCGCTCGACTGTTTCATACTCCGCACTCATTACACGCTTATCGCCGGTTTGTTTGAGTGACTGTGACAAGCTATTAATCTCTTCTAACAAAACCGAGACCTGATAATACGTTTCGCCACGGCATGCCGATTGTGCCTGGAGCACATGCTTGCGCGCTTTATCTAGTTCAGTCGAAACTTCAGATCCATAAGGATGCTCATGATGTGGAACGGGAATATCGCGTACGCGTTTCACGCAAAAATAGCTAATGCCCGCACAAAGAGCTCCCACAAGCATACTTAAACCCAACGCTTCTGGAAAGGAATAACCTAAATGCATGTTTTGTAATCCACTGAAAATCATGATCAGCGCTAGTGTGGTGCTCACGATGAAGACTAAAAGAGGCACTAATTTGCGCGCTTCCGCCACAGGATTCGCCGTGTAGAGAATTTTTTTGCGCAAGACGTTAAAAATCGCGTAGGAAAAAATGCCGCCAAATAGTGGAGAAAGAATCCAGCTAATGACTATAAGTCCTACATTATCCCAGTAAACAGCTTCAAAACCGCCTACGATGGCTCCAAAACCAACCACACCTCCCACAATACCGTGTGTCGTAGAAACTGGCCAACCGAAGTAGGAAGCGATCTGCAACCACAATCCTGTCGCCAATAGTGCTGACAACATACCGTAAACCAATAATAAGGGAGTTTCTTTGAAAATTTCCGCATTGATAATACCACTCTGAATCGTAGCTGAAACGTGCGATCCAAAAAAGAAAGCTCCAGAAAATTCCAAAACCGCAGCGATACAGACCGCTTTGGTCATGGTAAGCGCCCCCGAACCTACCGAAGTCCCCATCGCGTTGGCAACATCATTGGCTCCGATGTTCCACGCAAGGTAGAATCCAGCAAAGAGAATGAGAACAAGTAAAATTGTATCAGGAGGCATGTTACTTTATCTCCAACGTCAAACGGACACGATTGGCTAGGTTTTCAGAAAGATTCGAAAGAGCTGCCGTCGCTTGGAAGATACGCTGCCACAGAAAAAAGGTACCGTAGCTCATTTCTGATTCTGATCGGAATAGGTCTTTCAGCAATTTCCGCTGCACAAGATCGACCTCATGCTCTTTGTAGGAGACATGATCGACCATCGCACGCACTTTTTGCGCCTCAATCCCACCAAAAGAGGTTTCCACTAATCCATTAATCTCTTTAATGATCAGATGGGCAGCATCGACAGCTTCGATATTCTTATGCAAAAATTGATGAAAGTCCTCGCGAAAGTGTTCGAGAATGACTAGGGGTTTTAACGTGATTAAAACCGCGACGTCTTCAGCTGTGTCTGCAATGCGATCTTGAATTGAGAGAATTTCGAGTAAGTTGCTGCGATCGATGGGCATAAAAAGCCCCTTCGGCAGGTGATTGCGGATGTCGTTCTTTGTAAGATCGGCTTGATGCTCGAGATCGGAGATCTGTGCTGCTAATGATTCGATGCGGACATAATCTTGTTTTTCTAATGCTTCAAACAGCTCCTTAAGGCAGTGGACACACATAGAAACCTTGTCCATGTGGGATTGCAACGGAGCAAACGGAGAGCGCCCAAACAAGCTGACAATGGTATTTAGCATGGATGACCTAAGTTAAAAGTTGCAGGTAAGGTAACTGATTGAAGGTTTTTTATAAACGTAAAAGGAGAATGGTTGGAAGAGAGATGGGAAGGGGAAGAAGGAAGAGGAAGGGGAGGAGGGGGGAAGGAAAAGAGCAATTTTACCACCGAGACACCGAGGCACATAGGAGCACAGAGAGCGAATTTCCTTTTTGGAGTGCGGTGGCTTGCCACCGCTTTCATAAACATCGGCTTGCCGATGTCACTTAGAAATATTGGGTTTTAGAATGTAACTATTATCTGTAGTTGGGATCGTCAAGCCGGCAAGCCACCGCACTCCAAAAAGGAGATTTGACGTCCAATTCGTCTTTTTATATTAATAATAAATAAATTAAATATGTAGGCGCAAAATAGAAATGTCGTAATGTTCTGCAACTTAGAAATGTCGTATTTATTATAACATGTACCTCTTTTGTTTTAAAAGCAGGGGGTAGGGGGACGGCAG
>JACDHD010000009.1 GCA_013821265.1 Parachlamydiaceae bacterium
TTGCTAAAGAGCTACGTAAAATTGTAGTATTTTTACGGTTTACGTCATTTTTTTAGCGAATCGGGCACGGGCACGCTCACGGGCACGGGCACGGAAAAGGACGATGGGACTTATGCAATTGTCTCAAAAGGACGAAAGTTTTTATAAATCTACGCCACTAGGGTTTTCAGCTACAAAAAGATGCTCGACACAATAGGGAGAATCATTTTGTGTCCTTTAGGTCCTTTTCGTCGTTTGCGTCCTTTTTGTCCTTGTTGGAAAGCAACAGGTTTGGTACGATTCTGGAGAGAAAACTTATAAAGGAACGTTTTATGTTGGAACTGTTGCGCAGATATCAGACTTACATTTTCGGAGTGGTTGCGGTTGTAATCATTCTTTCTTTTTCTTTTTTTGGGACGTATAACACGTTGCCAGCAGATTCTATTCATGAGCAGGTTGCCTTTCAGGCCGTTGACGAGACGCAAGTGATGCGTTCGACTGTTGAAGAGATGGCGCTTTTTATTGGCACTGATGCAGAAGATAAGTGGTTATTTGGGGGAATTTGGGGACCTAATTTTCTGAATGATGGAGTGATTAAAAACGACTTTTTGGCGACGGGATTAGCGAAGATATTGGTGGAAGCATATCCAAATGTCGTTGCGAAAGACTTAGAGAATCGTTTGGCTAAAGAGAAACGTTTTGTCCTTTATGCGCATCCTCAGGCGAAGTTTATATCTGCTGAGGGAGCTTGGGCCTATTTTGCTCCAGAGATGAAAGCGCAGTTGACCAGATTGCAAAAAGCTAACAATGCAGTGGATGCAGATGCTTTTGATGCGCGCACAGAGCTGTTTTTGGCTGAGAGACAATTTCCTAGTCAGATGTTGCGTCAAGTGTTGATGTATCAACAGAAGCAGTATAACTGGGTGACACCGGATCCATTGTTGAATCGTGCAGATCTTTCTCTGTTTGGATACCATACTGTTGAAGATTGGTATGGAACGCGTTTTGTGAGATTGGTATCAGAATTTATCATTAACAGCAGCAAGTTGGCTGAGCAAAAGGGCTATGACGTTTCTAAGTTGGAGGCATTGGCCGATTTGCGTCGTCGTTCGGACGAAAGTTATCAGCAAAATTTACAGAATCCACAGTTAGGAGTTGCTAATAGCAACGAGTATTTCAAAGAGCAGTTGAGACGTATGGGAATGGATCAAACAATGGCTGTGCGCGTATGGCGTCAGGTGTTGCTATTCCGTCGTCTTTTTCAAGATGTGGGCAATGCTGTTGTGATCGATCCGCTTATCAATCAGCAATTTTACCAATATGCAAAAGAAACAGCCAAAGGGGATTTGTACCGTTTGCCTAAAGAATTGCATTTTGGCGATTACCGTTCATTGCAGAAGTTTGAGACCTATTTGGATGCAATTTCTAAGCGTGGCAGTGATTTATTGACGTTGCCGACTTCCTTTTTAACGATTGCAGAAGTGAAGAAAAAGGCTCCTGAACTGGTTCAGAAGCGCTATGAAATTCAAGTAGCTAAAGTACAAAAGGGATCTTTACAGACCAAAGTTGGTTTGAAAGAGATGTGGAATTGGGAAAGTAGCGATGCAAATTGGGAGACATTAAAAACGCAGTTTCCTGTGCTTGGAGTCAAGGATGCTTCCAATAAGCAAGAGAGAATTGCAGCGTTGGATAGCTTAGATGACGCCACGCGCGTCCGTGTGGATGCCTTTGCGCGTTCTGCTGTGATTGATGCGCATCCTGAATGGTTAGCACAGACTTTGAAAGATGCTGAAGAGCAAATTTTTATTGTCAGTGTACGTCCTAATGGAGGTTCTACTTTTGTGGACGGATTAAAAGATCGCAGCGAATTGATTAAATTGTTAGATCAAGCACCTCTGCCAGGTGAAGCAGTGACATCTGGAACAGCTGAGCTTGCGGCTTTGAATAAGCTGAATCAGTTTACAGGCGATGGTAACAGCTATTATCGCATTGCAGTGTTAGAGCGTGGAGCTGGAGAAGAGATTTTAACTTATGCTGAAGCAAATAAAGAAGGTGTTCTGGATGAGTTATTAGATCGTCAACTAGATGCGTATTATCAGAAAAACCGCGATAAAAATACCGCTGATTTCCAGAAGGAAGATGGAAGTTGGAAAGTGTATGGCGATGTAAAAGATCGCGTTGCGGATTTATATTTTGCTAAAGTGTTGCAGGCGTTAAGTAAAGAGTACGCTACTGCTAGTGGCAAAAAAGAGTCGAAAGTGACTGGAGACCTAGGTGCGTCAGTGCGATTTTATCCACATACACGTGTGCAGCGCGAACTCTTGCAGAAAGGGTCTTCCGATGCGTTGATTAGCGATGCTGGATTAAAACAAACAACGTCTTTAAAGCAGCGCGGAGCTTTGGCTGATCAGTGGAAGTTAGAAAAAGTGTTGTATCAAGCAAGCCGTAGTGTAGATACCGGCGATGTCGATAAAGAGGCGTTGCTGTTGTTGCAACCGCAGGCGTGGACAAAAGTGACGACACCCGTGAATGGAGATATGTACTTCTTTCAGCTACAGAGCAAAGAGCTTCCTGTGGATGCAGCAGGAGTATTTGATCAGGCACGCGGGATGCATCAGCTGGTTTCAGATGATGCGCAGCGCCATTATATGGAACGCGTGGTCAGGGACATTAAGGAGAAGGGCGCGATTTCATTGGATTACCTCAATGCAAATCAAGAGGAGCCTTCGATTGAGCCTGAGGAGTCCTCCACCTAATGTTTGACGAGCAGTCCTTTTCATTATCACCCGTAAATTTTTTTCAGATCAGTGGAAATTGCCAGCGCCTAAATGCTGGCAATTTTCCTCAATTGACTGCACGCAATGTGGAAAAATTCTTTTTGCCTGACACAAGTGTCTTGTGCCATGAAAAGCGTTTTGCTGATGTGGCTTTGGGATGGAATGAAGAGGGGATCGAATGCCTGATCAACGTCAAAGACCCTGTTTCTCTCATTGCTTACCCCGATGTTACTCAAGGTGATAGTGTAGAACTGTTTATCGACACGCGCGATGTGAAAACATCGGGATTTAATACGCGCTTTTGCCATCATTTCTTTTTTCTGCCTGAACCTTTTGAGGGGATGATGGCTGGGGAGATCACGCGCTTTCGCACAGAGGATACACATGAATTGTGCGATGGCAACGACTTGCAGGTGAAAGCGCAAGTTAAGAAGAATGGATATATCTTAAATATTTTTATACCTGCACAATGTTTGAATGGGTATGATCCGGAGCAGTTTAACCGTATTGGATTTACCTATCGCATCAATCGCTATAACGGACAGCCGCAACATTTTTCGGTTGTGTCGAGCGAATATCAGTTGGAGCAGCAGCCGTCACTATGGAGCAGCCTAAATCTGACCAAATGAAAACCGTTCTCTATGATGCCCATGTGGCATTGGGAGCAAAGATGGTGGAATTTGGGGGATGGGCGATGCCTCTTTATTATCAGAGTATCAGTTCAGAACATCTAGCAGTCCGAAAAGCAGTTGGCATTTTTGACGTTTCTCATATGGGTCTTGTGTTGGTGCAAGGAGCAAATGCTGAGTCTTTTTTGGACTATCTAGGGACCAACGCCATCGTTGGCAAAGCCGATTTTACCGCTACTTATACAGTGCTGTGTCATCCTGATGGAGGTTGTGTAGACGATGTGATTGTGTATAAGCGGGATCCGACACACTATTTTCTCGTTGTAAATGCTGCAAATCGCGAAAAGGATTTAAAGCATTTGCAGCAATACTCCAAATCCTTTCAAGTAAAAGTGACCGATCTCTATGCGGATTGGGGAATTTTATCGATACAGGGTCCGCGCGCTGAAGAGTTGATCTGTCACTTTTTTCCGCAGGCGAAAGAGATTGGACCGATGCATTTTCGTCTGATCAAGTATGAGAATCATGAAATTATTTTGTCGCATACAGGCTATACCGGCGCCGGAGGATTTGAAATCTATGCACCTAATGAGGTAATTTTGGATTTCTGGTCCCAATTTCTCGATAAGGGAAAAGCCATTGGGATTGTGCCTGTGGGATTAGGAGCTCGCGATACGCTGCGACTGGAAATGGGGTTTGCTTTGTATGGTCATGAGTTGACTGATGAGATCGCCCCGACGGAAAGTGTGGCTGCATGGACGGTCAAGAAACACAATTTTGTAGCCAAAGAAGTTTTGGACAAATTAGAGAGTAGTGGCAACAAGCGTAAGCAATATGGTGTTGTGATGCAAGATCCCGGGATTGCACGTGCGGGTTACGGAGTCTTTCAAAATGGGGTTCAGATAGGTGTGGTGACCTCGGGAACGCATTCTCCATCACTTAATAAGGCGATTGCGATTGTGATGGTTCAAGAAGAATTGGAAGTGGGTGAAGAGGTTGCTATTGAAATTCGACAAAAGCGTTGTCGTGCACAAGTAGTTGCTTTACCGTTTATAGAAAAAAGCAAATAGGAAAGGAAATGAAGTACACAGAATCACATGAATGGGTTGACGTGCAATCAGGAACAGGAATTGCAACAGTAGGAATTACGCAGCATGCGCAACAAGAGCTTGGCGAAATTGTGTATGTTGAGCTTCCAGAAGTAGGTAAGGAGATCAAAGCAGGAGCTGAGGTGGCAGTATTGGAATCTACAAAAGCCGCTGCAGATGTGTACACGCCTGTTTCAGGAAAAATTGTGGCGGTAAATGAGAAGTTGCGGGAAGCTGCAGAGTTGGTGAATCAGGCTCCAGAATCTGATGGGTGGCTCTTTAAGATACAGATGAAGGATCCCAAAGAGCTGGATTCATTGATGGATGCAAAAACCTACCACAACCAATTTGATTAATAGTGCAGAAAGTCTTTTTTTCCGTGCCCGTGACCGTGAGCGTGCCCGTGCCCGATTCCTAAATATTTAAATTGGGGAAAAAGGGGAAGTTAAAGACTAAGGAAAAACTCTTGTTTGTTTTGCTTTTTAGCAAGTCGGGCACGGAAAGGACTACCTTTTCAAGTCTTAGCTTAAATTTTATTACTTAGATCAGGAATCTGTGAAGTTATGGATTTTATTTCGAATAGTGAGAAGCAGAATCGAGAGATGCTGGCTGCCATTGGCGTGTCAACCGTTGAAGAGCTATTTGCTGTCATTCCTGAACAGTTGCGCTTAGCGCGCCCTACTATTGATGATGGGATCAGTGAATATGAGGGAATACGGTTGATGGAGACTTTGGCGGCCAAAAATAGTTTCCCGAAAATGGAAAGCTATTTGGGTGCTGGAGCTTATGAGCACCATGTACCCGCACTAGTTAATGCCATTTGTAGTAAGTCAGAATTTCTGACCTCGTATACTCCTTATCAGGCCGAAGCGTCTCAAGGGATGCTGCAATGCATTTTTGAATTTCAATCTGCCATGTGTGCCTTGACCGGTTTAGATGTCGCCAATGCTTCCGTTTATGATGGGGCATCTGCGTGTGCGGAAGCGATGTTGATGGCGTTGCGACATCAGAAGGAGCGCACGAAAGTATTAATTGCGGCAACGTTACACCCTCACTATCGCTCAGTCATTGATCAGTATTTATGTCGTCCTGACGTTTGTGTGGAGTCGATTCCATTTTTAGGAAATGGAGCAATGGATATGGAGTCTCTTGAGCGCATGCTGGATGATTCTACAGCAGCTGTCTTAGTGCAATATCCGCACTTTTTGGGGGGAATTGATGATGTTAGGGCTATTAGTGAGCGAGCTAAACGCGTTGGGGCATTAACGATTGTTTGTGCCAATCCACTTGTTTATGGATTATTTGCTTGTGCAGGTGAGCTTGGAGTCGATATCGCTGTAGGCGATTGTCAACCACTAGGATTGCCTTTACAATTTGGAGGTCCCTATGCGGGTTACATTACATGTAAACAAGAGTTGATGAGGCAGTTGCCAGGAAGAATTGTTGGCGAAACGGTGGATATAAAGGGGGAGCGTGGGTTTGTGTTGACGTTGCAAGCGCGGGAGCAGCACATTCGACGAGAAAAAGCGACCTCTAATATCTGTACCAATCAAGCATTGTCCGCTTTGGCAAGTCTGGTGACGCTTTTATGGTATGGCAAGCAAGGATTGCGCAAGTTAGCGCTAACAAATTATCAGCGAGCCTCTTACTTGCGTGAGGGGTTGCGTACCATAACCGAAAAGACACCTTTTGTTGAAGAACCTGTCTTTAATGAATTTGTGGTTAAATTTAAACGTTCTGTTGCTGAAGTGCAGAGTCATTTTCGCTTGCATGGCATTGAACCGGGATTTGCATTAGAGACCTATTATCCTTCACTCAAAGATTGCATGTTGGTTGCTGTAACGGAGACCAAAAGCAAAGAACAGCTAGATCATTATTTGGATGTAGCTAGGAGGCTAGCATGACGCGTACAGTTTTTGAAAAGTCGCAAGCAGGGCAGCATGCATACAGTTTGCCTAAAAGTGATCCAGAATGGGAAGTAGATGAACCTCCTGCTCAATTGTTGCGTAAGAGCAGCTTAGATTTGCCTGAAATTTCAGAAATCGATCTCACGCGGCATTTTAGTCAGCTTGCGCAGCGCAATATGGGAATTGACACCAACTTCTACCCACTGGGTAGCTGTACTATGAAATTGAATCCACGAGTCAATGAACTGTGTGCACAGTTTCCAGGATTTGTGAGGACCCATCCATTGGCTCCAGATGACTCCGTACAAGGGAATCTTGAACTGATTCATGATTTGTTAAAGATACTGTGTGAGCTTTGCGGAATGACTGCAGGGTCTTTGCTTCCAAATGCGGGGGCTCAAGGTGAGTACGTGGGAATTCGCATGATTTCTGCGTATCATCGTAAACGAGGGGATCTTAAGCGGACCGAAATATTGATTCCAGATAGTGCCCATGGGACAAATCCTGCGACAGCTAGTATTGCTGGATTCACCATTGTACCGATTCGAACGAATCGACAAGGGGATATGGATTTAGACCATTTGCGAGAAATGACCTCGGAACATACTGCAGGATTGATGTTGACCAATCCCAACACATTAGGCCTTTTTAGTCCTGTGATTATGGAGATCTGTGAAATTGTGCACGCAAAGGGTGGTTTGCTCTATTATGATGGAGCCAATATGAACGCTATCCTCAATATTGCTAAGCCTGGAGAGATGGGATTCGATGTGATGCATTTGAATCTGCACAAAACCTTTTCAACTCCACATGGGGGCGGGGGCCCAGGATCGGGTCCAGTCTTATGCAACGATAAATTGAAGCCCTTTTTACCTGTTCCTAGAGTTGAGTGTGATCAAGACAAGTATAAGATCGTTTGGAGTAGTGAAGCTAGTATAGGGCATATTGCCTCTTTTCATGGAAATTTTTCGATTTATCTGCGAGCGTATTTGTATGCGATGTTACATGGAAATTATGGCTTGAGACGTATTGGAGAACAGTCGGTATTGAATGCTAACTACTTGAAGTCGCGCATCAAAAACCTGTTTAAGGTACCTTTTGAACAAGCTTGTATGCATGAGTTTGTCGTGCAGGCTGATCGTTTTGTGGATAAGGGGGTTCGCGCTTTAGATATTGCTAAGAGGTTGTTGGATTATGGTATATATGCTCCGACAATATACTTTCCACTGATCATTAAAGAATGCCTTTTAATAGAGCCGACAGAAAGTGAGTCTAAGGATACGTTGGATCATTTTATTGCAGTGCTGGAGAAGATTGTGGAGGAAATTGAGCGCGATCCAGAGTTCGTCAAATCGGCACCGCACAACTTATCAATTGGTCGCTTGGATGAGGTACGCGCGGCAAAACAGCCTATATTAAAAGAAAGGTTGTAACCGTTCTTTTAATGCCTGGACTTTTTTTAGGCATGGTTTTTAGGCATGGCTGGCTAGTATCTTTCCAACCTTTCAATTGACCTTTTTTTAATGAAATGTCAGAATAAACTGCTGAAATTTAAGGATTTATACTGATTATTTTACTTCATCTCGTGTTGGTCTAGTTACAGCGGGTTTTCCCCGTAATAACAGATGGTATGAATCAAAACAGTTAATTAAAATTGACTTTTATTTAAAATTAATGATATAATTATAATCATCTAAAATTAGGAGTTACTGTGACATCTTTGGCTTCGACCCCCTGTTGTGTTGATTCGCAAAAACTCTGCCGCTCTCATTTTTCGGCAGAGGCCATTAAAAAGACGCGATGGGTTTGTGTTCCTGCTTTTGAAGGACACAAAACCGTCTCTTTAGACGCTGTTGATGTCGTTTTACAAGAAAATATCTCTCAATTAGCGTTTGACAAACTGCATAACACGCATGATTATGAAGATTATTTTGTTGTTTTGGCACAAACAGCTCAAGCCGAGGGTGAAACTAAGGAAAAAGCGGTCAAAGTTTACGACGCTTTCCAATTTATAAAGCAGTATGTAGTCTATGAAAGGTTCTTAGATAAAGATCCTGCAACAACAACAGCGATTAAGATAGATACGGCTGCAGTCTATCGTCTAGTTGCTCAAGATAAAAGTTTGGAATTATTCGTTCCAGTTGCGAAACTATTGCCAGATGCTCAAAAAATGCATAAAACAATGCATATGACAATAATCTATGCAAATACTTTAGGGTTAGATCCATCGGCACAACCTAGACAATGCGAATACCAAGCAAAATTAGGAGCGTACTGGGGACGCACGGCCAGTGAAAAAGGCCAAAATAAGGCTTTACCTTATCTTCCAGCTGCTTTGTATTGGTCAAAAAAAGCCTCTCTAGGGGGAAGCCACGCTGCAAGTGCATGGTTTATAAAATATTACACAGACAGAAATAACAAGAGTGCTCGTGATAATTATTTGATGCGTGCCATTACGAATGCGGAGGCGGATTATAGAGCTGCTAAAAGCGAGGCAAGTGGTGCAAAGATGTATGCTTTAGCTCAGTCATTAGCTGATTATTATGCTTTGATGTTTATTAGTTTGGGAGCTTGTGGCTCTTGTAATGAAGAATATCGCAAGCAAGGATTGGAGTATACAAGGGTTGTCTTGCAGTATGCTGCAGAGCAAGGCGATAATCACGTTATTGAAGATTACAAATCGCTTTTTGTAGAAGACATGAGCAAAACAGAAAGCTAGTAGCGCGGGTCCAATCGAGACTGTTGCAGAACAAGGGTACGCTCACGTACCCTAATTACCCATTTTTTTTAAATTTGATATAAGAGATCTCATCCTGCAAAAACAGGCCGTCCTCTGCCTGAATGTAACCAGGGCGTCCCGCCCTGCAAAAAAAAGAAGGTAGCCAGACCGTCCCGGTCTGGTAACAGCCTGTAGGAGCCCTGTAAAAGACGATTGAAAAAACAAATGAGGCATAGAGAAGCACATTCGTCGTCTATGTTTTTCTATGTCTCGGACTTATGCAATTGCCTCTTACACTGGACTTTGCACATTTATAAACCGCGAAGCGGTAAAGAAGCCACACCAGTGGCGCCAGTGGTTAGCCTTGGGTGATCGAACGCAGCGAGTGAACCCATGGAAAATGCCCCCTAAATCTAAGCCACAACGTGGCGACAGAATAATGTCTAAACGAATTTATTATGAATTTATCTGTCGCCACGTTGTGACTCCTGACCATGGGGTGAGCACTCCACGGGTTCCCTCGCTTCGCTCAGTCACCCGTGGCTTACCACTGTCGCCACTTGCGTGGCTTATTTACCGCTTCGCGGTTAAGTAGACTTTTGCAAGAACGTATTTTCAGCACAAATCGCACAATAGTCATCATCCATTTATTTAACTCCAGTAGCAATAATCATTTCATAATCTTAAGATGTGCAAAGTCCAGCTTACAGGGCTCGTACGTATGTGTGGACTAATACCAGGCCTAAGACAACCTGGTATTTCGCTGTTTCGGGCTTATGCTTTGATGTGGAGTAGTACGGATGTCTCAGTCTCTGTAGAGGAAGAGATCTCTTTACCGGATAATTTTACATGTAACGATAGAGATTTGCAGTACTGAATTCCATAATAGATACTATGAAGGGCATGTTGAAGCATCAAACGATTTATAACATCTTTACGAGCTGCAGTTGTTAATGTGGTAGATGATAGTTCTTTTCTTGTTATTTTAGCGCTAGTTATGCGTTTTGCAATAGACTCCATGCATGCATTCAAATATTCTTTTTGTGCTTCACGGGCTGTTTCGAAGGTTATAGGCTTTCCAGCAATTGCTAATTTGACTAACTGCATCAAACCGTCTGCAAGTAACTGTTTGAATGCCCCACCTTTATATGCTCCACAAAGTGATGATTCTGTATAGTCATCATATTCCTGATTGAATTTTGCTGGGAGATGAGTTGTTTCAGAAGCGGCAGCTAGGCCAGTCTTAAAAACATGATATACAGCATCATTGATAAAAGCATCGTAGTTACTTTTATGCAAAATCTTAAAACTTTCTAAATTTCTGCGGAAGATGGCCTCTAGTTCATGAGGAAGGAGAAAGGAGCTATATTCGGTTAGATACATAGCGTTTTTAGGCACTTGTAGAATCGGTGCATCTTTTGGTGCTCTTTGAGAAGAGTCAAAAGGAGAAAAGAGTCCAGGGGCAGGGATTGTATGAGCGGCTTGTAGTGAAAGTTCCTCGGGAGTCAAAATATGAGTCAGTTGCAGAGAAGCTTCTCTTAATTTCTGTTTGCATGCTTTGTGCTGTTCGTCCGTATGCTTGCCCTGTGTATCCCTGTAGGCATTTGAACGTTTGGAACCTTTAGTGGATTGATTGATGTGCGATGTAATCAAATCAAATAACTGTTTATGACGTGATTGAGGGATAGTGGAGGCGATGATGCCACAAAGACGAGCAAAGAATAAATCGACTTTAAACCTGCGAGCAAAACGATTCAATGCATGGAGGCGATATTCTCCTAATAGGCGAATTGTTTCATTCACAACTGGCTGTGATCGCAAATTTAGGGTTTCGATCATGGCTGGTTGTGATAGCATATTGAAGAAACTTCGTTTATATTGCTCGTAACCAGAAGAGTCATTTTGTACCCAAAAGGTGCGGTCGTCATCTTGAATAAAGGCTAGGACATCGGCGTCATGATTTAAATAATGGTATTGTTCTGCAAATCGGACACAACTATCATGATGCTTCAACCATTTATTGTGGAGGGCTGTTACAGCTTCTCGATCCCCCTTAGCATTTTCTTCGATGTATCTCCACAGTTGCGAATAGAGACTTGTTGGGGAACGTTCTCTAGAAAGTTCTATAAGCATCTCTTTCTCAAAAAAATCATTACTTCTGTGTGCTTCGAGAACAAATCGCGTTAGATTGTTTTCAATTTTTTTAAAAGTGCGGTCAGCCGTAGGGAAAGAAGCGAGGTGTACGACTTTTCTGGGAGAGGTAAAACAGCAGTGATGGTAATTTGTGGGGGATACTCGTTGCTCTTTTCTCGGAGAAAATAAGGCTTGAAAGGGGGATGCTCTATCTTCTTCAAATAGTTCCTTAAATTCTCTTTCTTGTTGGAGAGCATCTTCCTTACTTTCTTCCTCTTTTCGAATTCTACGCATAACAGTAATTGGATCTTCTAGGGCATCCATCTGCTGCGAGTTGTGTTTCAGGGCACGTTGCATGATTCTGGTTGTTGCGGTTTCCGCTGACCCTGCCCTTGCCGCTCCTGCTCCTGTGGCTGCGGCTCCACCGGCTCCCGCCGCTCCTGCTGACTCCTCTCCTGCTTTTTTAGGTGCTAGGGTATAGTCGAATGTTTGTCTCACTGTGTCACCATTGGATAGTGAGCGTATTAAGGTGAGTGGGGTGAAAGCGGTTTTTGCACTTCCAGAGAAGGAGTCCCTACGGGTAGTAGGTACTGCTTTAAAGGCTGAACCAGCCGAAGGTATATTTGAAATAGTCATATATAAATACCAGTTAAAATGGATAGTTAATATTATCAAATGTTAATTATAATATTACTAACAATTAAAATCAAGTAAATTATTTACTATTTTGAAATATTAGTAAATGAGATAATTAAGCTAAAATTGGTGGGTAAAACAACGAATTGGACATGGATGAATTAGACATGGATGGATGATTGGACGAATTGAGACAATTGCATCCGTCCGTCGTCCTTTTCCGTGCCCGTGCCCGTGAGCGTGCCCGTGCCCGACTTGCTAAAGAGTTACGTAAAATTGTAATATTTTTACGGTTTACGTCATTTTTTTAGCGAATCGGGCACGGGCAGGCTCACGGGCACGGGCACGGAAGGGCAATAGCTAGGGTAAATTTTTATTGCATCTTTTCTTTTTTCCTTTCATTCTGAACGCATTAACTAAATTAGGTTCTAGATTTATGCTTTGCCAATCTTGTCAATCAACTCTCCAGTCCAGCTACCACTATTGTCCTTGTTGTGGGCGGGCTACAAAGCCAAAAAAACGATTACGGTTTGTTCTACCTGCGATTGGTTTAGCCGCGGCTATCATTTTAGGAGTGCTGTTTACAACATCTCCCTCGCCTCACAATATGTCTGAGATAGAAATTGCAGATGTTGCGGCGGGATTTTCTATTGGAGGCAAGGATACTCAGGGGCCTTCAGTGGATTGGTTACGACCTATCGATACTCAGCTACGTCATTTACGGAATAGAGAGATCGATAAGGCGTATCAGGATGCGGCATCGAGTGAATTTAAAAGTGTAACGACGGAGGAAGACTTTACCAAATTTATTAATCGCTATCCTATTTTCTTTTCGCACACTTCCATGACTGTGGAAACAAAAGCGGTCCAGAGTGATGAAGCGGAAATTACAGTGTTATTAAATCCTGAAAAGGAAGCGGTTCCTGTCAATTATTTGCTAAAACGCGAGCCAAGCGGGTGGAAAATTTGGAGTATGAATGTTGCCCCTACATTTTCTGAAAAGGCTGATGGGTTGCTGAAGGATCCAATGACCTTACGAGTTCCGGTGGAGGGATTATTTGAGGCTTTACACAACAAGGACGTTTCGAAAGCGTATCGTGAGTATACATCTCAGGCATTCCGTGAAGCTACTCCTATCGATGGATTTCGCAAATTTCTGCAAAACTTCCCTGCCATCAGCGACTTCGATGAAAAGGAATATCGCGATGCTTCCATAGAAAAAACGACAGGTAAGTTAGAGGTAGGTTTGTTTGATCCCAAGGGCACAACGATTGTAGAATACACATTGGGCATTGAAGAGGATCAATGGAAGATTTGGGGCATACGCATTGTGGATCAAAATCCTCAACGTGCAACTGTGAAAAAGAGAGGGACATCCAAAGAAGAGGAAGAGGATCAAGCGATCCCTGTATCTACTCCAGAGGCATCTGTATCTACAATGATGTTTCCTAAAGTTGAAGTGGGAACAGGATTGAATCTAAAAGGCGAGATTGCGGACCCTTCTGCTGTATTAAAGTCTCCACATGGAGAAATCTATGTAAATTTGTATGTAGTGACTGGGAATGCACACGTTAGGGTGAACGTGCATTTGGAGCATGTCGACAGTCATTCTAGAATGCCAGCAGTCTCTACAACGTTGCAGCAGGATGGCGATTCAGTATTGTCTTTTTCTTTTTCATCGCCTCCCCAGGGATGGCCTAAGGGGCGTTATCAAATTAAAGTGTCGACCTCAACAGGTCTAGAGCGCACGTTTACGTTTTCAATTGAATAAGAGGGACTTGCGTCCCTCTTTTATGTTTATTGCTTTCTTGCGATCGATGCACGGATTTGAGCATCGCGATCGATGAGTTCACTCGCAACAACACCAGTTAAGGCAAAGGAAACGATGAATCCCCAGATAGAAAATAGGGCAAACGATTGTGCGGAAAAGCATAGAGCAACTTGACCTACAGTGCTAGCAAAGGCGCTATGTATAGTTGCCTGTTTTGAGGCTTGATCTAGGGCTTTTGTATCGTTGTGCCACTTGTAAATAATGATACCGAACGCAAGGGCTCCGACTGGAACAGCGCACATGCTCATAAAACTTGAGTTTAGGGTAGCGATAGCAAAAGAGTTTACTGCAAATACGAGATGTAGACTTGCAGCAAGAATCATGCGCACAGAAGGTGACCAATTCAATACATTATCGCTAAATTTGGAGCGGTATTCTTTAACTCTGGCTAGAAAGCTGTTAACAGAAGCTTCTACTCTTTCTATGTCTTCCACACTTAAGAGAGCTTGTTTAGAAGGGGTTGCAACTTTTGCAGGGGAGCCGCTTTCGGGTTCTGAAGAACCTAGTCCTCTTACACTATGTGCTTGACTTGGTAATCCATATAAACTTGTCATATATATTCCTTATGTGAAATGTTTAATACATGAAGGAAACATCATATGAAATGTGGAAATAATAAGGCAATGAGATATTTCGTTAGTAGTTGCAGGTTTGTTTAAATAGTTGTGACATAAGGGACAACAGCGATTTCCTAATTTGGAGTGCGGTGGCTTGCCACCGCTTTCATAGGGGTCGGCTTGCCGACCCATTCACAGTTCGTGGTGACATCGGCAAGCCGATGTTTGTGAAAGCGGGACCAAGGTCCCGCACTCCAAAAAGGAAAGGGGCGATAGTTTTCTTGGATTGGGGGTGTCAGCAAGCAAGGTTACCGGCCATGAAGCGGTATACAAAGCAGCGGTCTTCGTGCTCGAGGCGCTCTTCTAAGATAGGATCTCGCACAAATAAGGGGTGCAGATCATCCGGGATTTTGTGATTTGACGTTACTTGGCGGATGGAAAAACGAGCTCCAGGTTTCGCTGTGCGGACAATACCGCGCAGAAGTCGATCAAAATCCTTGATGCTTAGGTAGGAAGCCACATCAGATAGCGAGTACACATCAAAACTCTGTTCAGGAGCATGTTCCAAATAGGAAACGATATCTGAATGTGTGTAAGTGATGCGATCTAGGCGCGATTTGATGATATCGAACCCTTTTTCTGTAAGATAAGGAGGATATGCTTCTGGCTCTACTTTGCCATTTGCGACTAATGAGATAAAGGCGCATTCGCGTGCTAGGTGACGCTTAAGACAATTGGTCATGCGCTGATAAATGTATCGTCCAAGCGGTACTGAAGAGGTATACAGTTGAGGATCTTTGGTGATCAGACGCATGATGGTTGGATGAAGAATGATATCAATAAATTTGCGCCAGGCAAATCCATTCCATTCTTGATCGATAAACTGACTTTGCTGATCGATATTGAGGAATGCAAATAATTTTCTGATTTTGCGACGACGAAACAATTTGATTAGAGAAGACGTTTTGCGTGTTGTTTTTTCTAGAGCTCCCTGATAGATGATTCCGGAAGAAATCATTTTCTTATTTTTTTTCCAGTGCTGAGCAGCTTCAGGATGCATTCCATGGGAAATTTGCTCCAGATTCTTGAGGCGACATCTGTCGGCTGCATTGATTCCTAAGAAAGATAGATAGGAGGGAAAATCGAGATTTTTGATGGCGGCCATTTTGAGATCGAGTAGAAAATTTTGCTGTTCATTAGCATCTACAGCCGTCACGGAAGCACAATTGTCCAAAAGGGGGTGTAAAGCACGGTCACCCCCTGCTGAAATCGTTAAAACGCGGTCGCCTGGTTTAATACGTAGGGCGAGATGTTCAGTCGTCCAATCTTCATTTCCAAAACTATAGTTTAATTGCGAAAAAAACAGAGGGCGCTTCTCTTTACGCGAAAACATAAGGTGCTTCCTTTTAACAAATAAGAATCATTATTACATGTCGTAACGACCAGGATTTCCTGAGCGAGGTTTGAATTTCATTAAGGTGTCTATCAAATTATCCCACTGACGCTTCTGGACTACGGATGAGAGGGCACTAGCAGCATTACCATCGAGGTTTAGGGAACGAGCAAAATCGGGAACAAATTGTTCGAGATTACCGTTTCTAGCTTCTGTATCTAGGCTTCCAAATAGACCGCTGGTGAATTCTTTGTAGATGCGACTGCGATCGCGGATAGCGTGAACACATCCTTTCATCTCTTCATCATTGAAAATACAAGCTAAGAAACGTAGGGGATGAACGTGGTCAACGCGATCTCCGGCTTTTTTGATTGAGGATTTATGGTTCATCAGCTGGGCCCAGGAGTATTTTGCAAGTGAGGTGACAATAGTGCGAATATCTTTTGCTTCAGATGGTGAAGCTGCTTCGGCGTAGTTACGACCGGCTGGAGCACGAGTTGCAGCAATGGGTGAGAAAAAGTTGAGTTGGAGAGATTGTGAGAGGTCAAGATCAGGAGTTTCGTCAGCAATTTGGATCTCTTGTTCAATGTGGGCCATGACGTTAGCGAAGGAATCTTGAGGATCTACTTCAAGTGTTAGGCTGTTTCCTGCAGGAGTCAACACCACTACCGGTTCTTCGGCTGTAAGTGAAAGAGCTCCTAACAACAGTGTTACTTGCATTAGTCTTAAAAATCTTGCCATAACGGCCTCCTGAAAAGCGTTGATTGTTTTGGGTTGTATATCGAAACGAAGAGAATGAACGCAAGTGTAATTTTGAGCTAGCGTAAAATTTTTACTGAACGCAAAATCCTTCAAACTGTTTTAAGAAATCTGAATCTGAAAATAGATACATGTTCACGTGCTCACCAGGCCGTTCATCAGCCTGGCAGACAAAAGACCAGACCGCTGCGGTCTGGTTTCATATTATGGTGAACATGTACAAAAATAGATTTTTTTCAGCAAGTTTTGGTAGATCTTCCATTGCATTTATTTTTTTGATCAGATAAAGACGAGAAAAAAAGGATTTTAAATGAAAACTTCAAATTGGATATTAGCGCTCTTATTGGGTTGTGGCATTCAGATCGGAGCGTATGAGGAAGTATACTCAGACGAGATTTATTCCTGCCCTGAAGAGATGTGTGCATATTCAAATGAAACATGTGAGTCTGTTTGTGAAGATGCTTGTGAGAGCTGTTGTGGAGGCCATTATATTTTCGCAGGACCGGAATTATATCATCTCAAACGCGAAAAAGAGGGTGGGACACATCAGTCTGGAGGCGTTTTAGGCATTCGGTTGGGGTATGATCGCATCAAGCGATGCAAATTTTATTGGGGTGGAGATTTCTTCTATGGTGCCGGCACATTGAATGGCAAATCTGCTGCAGGAAGTAAGATCAGATCCAAGTATCAAGAAGGTAATGTCGAAGGCAGAATTGGATATACGCTTGCGCAAAAGACAGGTTACTGTTTTGGTGTGACGCCTTTTGTGGGAGTTGGTTATGCCATTGAAAAGAATGACTTTGTAAGCCCTTCACCCTTACACGTGAACTTTCGCATCAATTATAGCTATGTGCCTGTTGGATTTTATTCCAAAGTGAATGTAGCCCCCTGTTTTGATTTGGGCTTGAACTTTAAAGCGAAATTCATGATAGAGGGGAAAAATAGAGTGACACGCGATCCTGATTTTGGTGAGACCTCGACATTAGTAAAGCCCAAAATTCACTATCGCTTAGAGTTACCCCTGACATATCACTATCGGGAAGAAATATTTGTGAGTCTTGTGCCTTTTTATGAATATCGCATTTTTGGTGGTCATGCAGGTTTCCCCTTTGACTTTGTGGAAACAAAACTACGCCTTTGGGGAGCTGCTGCAAGAGTCTTTTATTGCTTTTAGGGAGGAATAATGCAACTGGGAAACGTTAGCTTATACGATAGATCCAATATAGATAAGCTAGAATGGCCTGAAACGGAAGATGGGCAGTATGCAAAACGCTTTTTAATGCCATTTATTCTGAACGGAGTACGTCACTACATCGATAATGTAGATACGGAAATGATGGCATTGAAAATTGATAATCTTGTATTGCCCATTACTGTGAACGATTCCCAATACGAAAATTCTTTTGTTTGTTCGACATACGGTCACTATGTTTTAGCTGCTTATAAATTTATGGACACCGTGCACCGTGGTTTGAGATCTCCCTTAAAGATGTTGGTGCGCGTTTTGGACACTGTGTTGCGCAGAGGACGTGTCAACAAAGCGGTCATTGTCAACAACTGGATGTTTGCAACAAATTTGTATCCAGAAATTAGTTCAGAGCAAATGGGTAAAATTAAGAAATACCTACAAGAACATTTTCCTCAGCACGCCATTCTATTTTTCTCCGTCCATCGCTATGGAGATCAGAAGCTCTACACTGCACTGAAAAACAATCGCTATTCGATGTTAGCAAGCCGCAAAGTGTTTTTTCTGAATGCAAAAGATGAAACAGTTTTTAATTCGCGCATTTTCAAAAGTGATTGGAAAGTATTTCGTGAAAGTGGCTATGCCATGATGGAGAATGCCGCTATTCCTTCTGTTGCTGTCGCACGCTTGACAACGCTCTACCGAAATATTTACGTCGAGCGCTATCAGATGGGAAATCCGCAGTTAAACGAAAATTTCATGCGCCTCGCAATCGATAATCAATTGCTGCAGTTTCGTGCTCTACACAAAGATGGCGACGTGCATGCTGTTGTCGGCTATGTCCATCGCAACGGCATCATGAATGCTCCCCTTTTAGGCTACGACACAAGCATGCCAAAAGAAGGAAAGTTATACCGCGTGGCCTCGACTCTATTAAACATGGAAGCCAAAAAAAGAGGTGAATTATTTCACTTAAGTTCAGGAGCTTCCACTTTTAAATGCATTCGCAAAGGTATCGGTGTCATCGAATACACAGCGGTGTGTCATCGTCATCTACCTCTGATGCGTCGTTTGCCCTGGTGGTTTCTGCAAGGTATCACGAATAGCGTCGGCATCCCGTTCATGAAGTACATTCAATAAGTATTCGTAAATGTTGTCCTGTCCCTGCCTTGCCTAGTAGTATTCGTTTTATTTTTTACCACAGAGACACAGAGGCACAGAGCAGCACAGAGAGCGAGAGGAGTTTGCAAAGTTGTGACGTGTTCTATGTTGTGCTATTCGATGTCTTTTTAAAAAGCTGAGGCTTTTTAAAAAACAGCATTCGCATGGGCTTGCGCCCACGCGAAATATTTTTTCATCTTAATCGTAACGTCCTAAACACATTCGAATTTATTCGTTACCATAACCCGTCCTCAAATTCCCTCTCGCTCTCTGTGCTGCTCGGTGTCTCTGTGGTAAAAAACAAAATGAACACTATTGATCTGATTTCACATTACTGCTGTGTAATCTTTACTACGCACTCGACGTGAGTGGTTTGGGGGAACATGTCGAAAGGATAAATGCAATCAGCAGTATACCCACGACCATGAAGGAAATTAAGATCTCTTGCCAACGAACTAGGATTGCAAGAGATATAGATTATACTGCGTGGTTTCAGCTTTACGAGATGTTCTAAAAATACACGCTCACACCCCTTTCTTGGTGGGTTCAAAAGTACCACATCAATAGAGTCTAGTTTTTGTATGAGCTTTTCGGCTGGACCACAAAGAAAATCGACGTTTGAGATGTAGTTGTAGGAGGCATTAAACTGGGCGTCTTCGATTGCTTCTGGAGTATATTCAATGCCGATCGCCTTTTTTGCCTTCTGAGCTGCTTGTAGGGTTAGAGTGCCGATTCCGCAGTAGGCATCTAAAACCGTTTCGTGGGATTGAATATCTGCTAACTGTAGGGCTTTGGCATAAAGTTGTTCTGCTTGAAGCGTGTTGACTTGGAAAAAGGAAGCAGACGAAATACGAAAAAGTAAGTGATTAAGGGTTTCGAATAGGTGTGGAGAGCCTAAAATCAGTTTGTACTCTTTGCCTAGAATGGTATTGCCTGATTGGGTATTAATATTTTGCACCAAACCTTTCACTTCGGGAGCATGCTGCATAATGGCGTTGGCGAGGTCGTGAAGAGGCACTGGACCATTTGTGACAAGGGTGACGAGGACCTGTTGCTGATGGATTGCGGTTTTAATCAAGAGATGTCGCAGATTCCCTCTTCCTGTGGAGTAATCATAAGGTGTCAAAGAGGATTGTTGAATGAGAGGTCGAATGATCTTGTAAACCTTTTCTCCCAGTTCACAATGCACCAGGCAAGCTTCTACATCAACCAGATTGTGTGAGTTGCGCGCGTATAATCCGATACGAAAATCCTCTTTTGTGCCTGCGACAGGCAATTGAGCTTTATTGCGGTAGGCAAATTGCTGTGGAGAGGGTGTGCAAGAAGAAACTGTGATATGTGAAAGGTTTGGATGTAAACTTACAGCATTGATCACATTCTGTCGTTTTAGAAGTAGTTGTGCTTCGTAGCTGAGGTGCATGATTTGGCAGCCTCCGCAAGCGTTAAAGATAGGACATGGGGCTGAAACGCGATCGGGGGATGCTTCTGTAATTGAATCAAGATGTGCACGTCCATAGGTGCGCTGCGCTTCTGTAATGTGTGCTTGAATATGCTCGTTGGGAAGAGCTCCTTCAACAAAAAGGGTGTAGCCATTTAAGTCACAAATGCCTTCTCCATGGTCACCCAGTCCTTGTACAAGTAGAGAAAGTTTATCATTGAGTGTGGGTTTTGAGTACATAAGGATTATGCTTTAAGTGGAACCGATTTTTTAAAATGAGTGATTGCTAACGTGATCCAAAAGAAAAGGGTGATGATGCAGACAACAAGGCCTCCAGTGGATAACGCGAGATCGTAGGTAGATAGGAGATGGCGTGAAAGGGCGACTCCGACCAGTGACGCTAGGCATCCAATGCCTATGGAAAGCAGGATTAACCGATTGAGATGGTGTGTGAGCATACGTGCTGTAAGGACAGGGCCTGTGATAAAAGCAAGCAGCATGAGGACTCCGACAGCGCGAAAAGCGGCTAGAGTTGTAATAGAAACCTGTGCCATCAGTAGGTAGTTAAACCAGGTGGGAGAGATCCCTAGGGAGCGTGCTAGTCCTGAATCGAAGGTTGTAATTTTAAATTCTTTAAAAAAGAGCAATACGCTGGCCACATTGAGTCCGAGAATAATTAACACCAGCTTACAGTCATCTAAGTGGAGGGCATCGACGTTGCCCATAATCACTTCGGTGCCAATGTGTGAATTGCGTGTTAAAAGTGTCGCAAGGATGATTCCTAGAGCAAATAGACTGGTGAAAACAAGGCCTGTACTTGCGTCTTCTTGCAATTTTGCTACTTTGTGCAGAAATTCTGTTAAGAAAGCGGTGAGAAATCCGATGAACAATGCTGCTAGCAGCATGATTTGGATATTTATCTGCTGTTGGCCATCTTCTAATAAATTGTAGGGAGTAAAGACAAAAGCCAAGACAATGCCTAATAGAATGGTGTGAGATAGGGAGTTGGCTAGCATCGTCATTTTGCGCAGAACGAGGAAGGAACCGATCAAGGCTGCGGAGGCGGATACGCCCATAAGGACAATGATCTGGATCTCATCGGATGCAAGTTCATTGAGCGGAATTTGGCCCGTTACAAATAGCCACAGGCGTGTGGCGAACTGTAGAAAAAAGTCAAAAAAAGAGGCGTTTCTGTATGGATTTGCGATCATGAGAAATCCTCTTTTGGAGGAATTTTTTGATGGTGAGGATCTTCTTTAGGATCGTTTAAAAGCAAGGTCAGTTCCTGTTCCAGTTCGGGAGTAAGAATGTGTTCCATCTCTTCAGCATTACGGTGAATGCGTTCTCCACCAACATCAAGATAGCTTGCCAAATACACTTCCCATAACCGATGCAGGCGTACAATATGTGCTGCTTGTAGGATTCCTTCATTCGTAAGAATGTAATGCGCATGACCGGTTTTTTTTAGCCATCCTTCGGAGACTAGGCGATGGCAAATGTATTTAAGATAGAGAGGAGAGATGTTTTGGTAATGGGCTATTTGGCTTATGGGGATTTCGCTTGTTGGACCAATGCGCCAGCAGGATTTCAGGATATTTTCTTTGATGCATTGGTGACGGAAACGGAGGATGCGTGTGAGGCGTAGAATAAGGCCTCTTTCTGGAGCAAATAAAAGAGCAAACACAGCTAGAAAAGAGGCGACAAGAATGATCATGGGGCCAGTTGGAATAACCAGTCGTGTGTTTGGATATTGGATCGAAAGAAATTTGGTGAGTTCGATTGAAGAGTAGGTGCCAAAAAATCCGCTAGCCATGCCAAACAGGGCTGCGAGTGCGAGCATATGGTGGAAGCGGTTGGTGTATTGGCGTGCAGCTGCTGCTGGGGCTATTAACATGGCTGACATTAACACAACACCTACAGAACGAATACTTATAATAATTGTGAGAGTGGTAAGGAAGAATAAAACGTTGGTGATGACGGTAACAGGGATGCCCATGCTTGTGGCAAAATTGCGGTCAAACGAAATGGTTTGCAGTTCCTTGTCGATTAGAAAAGCCACGAGGATAACCAGAGCGGAGAGAGAGCCGTAAATTAGAATGTGGAGATCTGTCATGGTTGCTGATTGACCATAGAGGTAAGCCAGTGACTGTCTGTAAAGTGAGGTGTGGGAAAATTGCATTTCGCTGGCTAAAGTTAGACCGATTCCAAAAAATGAGGCGAGGATAAAGCAAAGAGCTGCATCGCTGTGAATCTTGCATTTTGTTTCAAGGAAGTGAATGATCCACAAACCCATGAGAGCGGTACAAAAAGCCCCCAGCATAATGAGGAGGGTGATATAGAGTTCTTGCGTTTCATCGAAGTTTAAAAATCCTGCAAAGAGGGCTCCGATGATGACTCCAGGATAGGCTGCATGCGATAAAGCCTCACCAATCAAAGACTGTTTGCGCAAAAAAATGAGGGATCCGATTAAAGCAGCGACGAGGCACATGAGCATCGTGCCAATTGTGGGAGCGCGTAAAACAGCATCAGTGAAGTATGAAAAGAGAGGCGTCACTAAAGCCCTGCTGTTTTGTGTTGAGATAGACGCAACGCTTCATCAAGCAGAGCGTAGCTCTTACCGTAAGTGGCTTGCAGTGTTTGCGCATTAAAGGTTGATTGTACGTCGCCATTGGCGACGAGTCGCAGATTGAGCATGATGACCCAATCAAAATAATTTTCGATAGTATTGAGATCGTGGTGCACAACGAAAATGGTTTTTCCATTTTGTTGCAATTGTCGGAGGATGCTCATGATCGTGGTTTCTGTGGCTAAATCTACTCCAGCAAACGGTTCATCCATGAAATAAATATCCGCCTCTTGTAGAAGAGCTCGTGCCAGGAAGGCACGTTGCTGCTGTCCCCCGGAAAGTTGACTAATTTGCCGTTCGGCATAAGACAACATTCCAACCATTTCCAGATAGCGGTCCGCAGCTGCGCGATCGGCTTCGCGTGGTTTGCGAAAGAGACCTAAGCGTCCGTAGCGGCCCATGAGAACGAGATCGCGCACGGTAATTGGAAAATCCCAGTCGACAGATTCGCGTTGAGGAACATAGGCGATGCGTAGGCGCATGTTTTGTAGAGGCTGTCCAAAGAAGCGAATGCTACCAGAAATAGGTGTCAGGAGTCCTAAAGCTGCTTTTAACAAAGTGCTTTTGCCGGCTCCGTTAGGTCCAATAATGGCAACTAATTTGCCTGCAGGTACCTGTAGAGAGATATCCCAAAGGGCTGGGGTGTACTCGTAGTTAACGGAGAGTTGATGGATTTCGAGAGCGTCCGTCGTCATGGTGATCCGTTTCCTGGATGCGTGAGCCATGTGTGTAATGCTGTTGCATCATGTTTGATCATTTTTGGATAGGTGTCGCCATTCGATCCTGGTTTACCCATCGCATCGGCATAAAGAATTGCATCAGCAATGATGAGGTTGAGACCATTTTCTTTTCCGGCGGAAACAACTTTGCGGATCGAGTCTTTGCTTACATTAGACTCTGGAAAGATCACATGAATATTATATTTAGCCATATGATCAATAATAAGTTGAATTTCGTGAGGATTGAGTTGACTCTCTGGAGAAAGTCCTTCTGGAGCTGCGACTCGTTGTTGCCATTGATTGGATTGCCGTTCTGCATCAGTTGCTAAGTAGGCACGTGTAAAATAATTAAACGCGTCGTGGCTGGTGATCAGATAGCGTTTGAGATCTGGAATTTGTTGCACTTGATCATGTACTTCAGCATGTGCTTGATTCAAAGATTCTATTAAGAGTTGTCCATTTTTTTCGTAGATGTCAGCGTGATTGGGATCCTGAAATTTTAGGGCTTCCACGATAGCAGGAACCGATTTTGTCCAAAGAGAGATGTCCATCCAAATGTGTGGATCGACTTGATTTTGGTAGTATAAAAGTAGTTCAGGATGGTGTTGGTTGATGTATTGGCCCAAAGAAACAGCATTAGCATGTGTTTGAAGGCTATGATGTATGCTAGGACTATGTTCTAAGCCTAAGCCATTATAAAAAATTAGAGTTGCTGATGCCAGTTTTTCGTCATCGCCTTTTACAAGTTGATAAGAGTGAGGATCTAATTCGTGTTGAATCAGTGTGAGGGTGTCGATGTGTTCAGCCCCAATTTGTTTGACGAGGTCGTTAATCATCGCAATGGTGGATAACACCTTTGGTTTTCCGTTTTGTTCATGCCATTGTTTTAACGCTTGCTGGCGCTGTTGCGTGTCTGGAGAGGGAGAACCGCAGCTCGTGCAAACTAAAAGAAGAAGAAAAAGACGTAATAAATTCATGTCATATCCCTATTATACTTAGGTTAAATCATAGAGCATATCATACCCATAAATTCCTGACGAGCAGCCAGATGCAAATTCAATGCGCAATGCATAACGGCCTACATTAACGATACGATTTGCTCGGAGTGTTTCGGAGATATTATTGGCGTTTGAGGTGCGTTGACCGGTGGATTCGTCGACGCAGTTCGCGCAGGGACATTTTTTTTGAAGGGTGCTGAGCCGATAGAAAACCTTTTTTCCATCACTCCATTCTATCGCAAATGTGTAATTGTCGATTTGTTTTAACTGTCGCACAAAAATTGGAATATTCATTAATTCATCTCCTTCCAAATCAGTTCAAAACCCTTGGGAGAGTCCACTAGGGCGACGTGACTGGTTAATTGAGTAGCAAGTTGCAAAAAGGCTAAAGCGATCTGTTGCGATTCAAGATCGGGTAAAGCAAAAATCGATTGACCGAGGTCTCCAACATGGCACAGGGTAGGTGCTAGAGGGATAGCACCTAGAAAGGGAAATCCATTTTCGCGCGCCAAACGTTCGCCCCCACCTTTTCCAAAAATGTAAATTTTTTCTTTTGTTGGAGCGTGATAGTAGTAGCTCATGTTTTCGACGATACCTAGTATGGGAATATTTACTTGATGAAATAGGTTCATGGCCTTGCGTACATCTAGTAGGGCAACTTCTTGTGGTGTTGTGACCATGATGGCGCCTGTCAAATTTGCTTTTTGACACAATGTGAGCTGGATATCACCTGTTCCAGGTGGAAAATCGATGAGAAGATAATCTAAATTCCCCCAATCGACTCCGTTGATAAACTGAGAGATCATTCCGTTGGCAATGGGAGCCCTGACAACTGATGCTTCCTGTTCTTTACGGAAGTAGGCCATGGAGATTGTGCGAATGCCATTGCTAAGGGCTGGAATTAAGCGCGCGCCTTTTTGTTTAGGAAGGCGATCTTCAGGCAGCATTTTGCGAATAGAAGGTCCGTAGATATCTGTGTCCATGATCCCTACTGAAAATCCTTGTTTTTGCAACGCTAGAGCTAAGTTAACTGTAACGGATGATTTGCCAACACCGCCCTTTCCTGCTGCGATTGCGATGATGTGTTTAATTTTGGTGGGGGAATCTTGGTACATTGTGAGCGGCATATAAACCTTTTATCAGTAGATTGAAGCTAAAAGTTGGATGTTATCGGAATTAATAAGTAATTGTAAACAGTGTTAAGAACACCCACTTCTTCGCTCTCTCTGCGTCTCTGCGACTCTGCGTTGATTCGCTTATAGAATGGAACATGGGGTCCACTGTGCCTTAATTCATTAATCTATAAGTTATCTCAAAAGCGCCATTCAAACATATGCTAAAACAATAATAATGACTTATGGGTAATGGGATGCGTGCCCGTGACCGATTTCTAAATTTGAGAATGAGGAAAAAGAAGCGAATGGTGATGGCATCACATTTTTACGTTGTTTTTTTTAGTAAGTCGGGCACGGGCACGCTCACGGGAGGACGGAAGTTGGAAGTGTGTTGTTTAACAAGTCTGACTCAGAAGAATATTTTTTTCGTAGTTCCTACAGATTTACACGAGTAATTTCGATTAGTTATCAGAGATCTGATATACCCTTGATTAAAATCTATGTTGCAAAAAAAAGGCAATCAGGAATAAATTACTCTTAATAAATTGGACGCAATCCAAAAAGAACTTATTCAGACAGTTGCTGTTGTTTTGTGTAAGGGCCTCACAAATAGTTGAGAGGCCAGAAAAACAAAAAATAGTAATTTAGTTGTGTTATCTAAGTGTGGTACAGGATCTAGTTAAACTAAGGCCTGGCTAACGAGTCATACAGGGATCACAGAATTAAGCGGACTGAATAGGACAGAAGTGTACTATAAACGGATTCTAGAGTTTTAGAATTCAAAGTAACAGACTCTTAGTGTAAGAGATTGAGATCAATAAAAAACAAAGGTATTAATATTTATGGCAACAACGCATGAACGTCTTGATAGCAAACAACTTGAGGCTTTGATCAGCAACGCCGTCAAGAAAATTCAAGGAAGAAAAGAAAACGACATTTGCCGTTATCTTCCAGGAGAAACAGGCGGATACATCCACCATTTCACAATGCGCAAAATGAAGACAGAAGCTCCACAAGCTCTGCAAGCTTTGATTTCAAAGTACATTTTGAACACAGACAAACCAACACGCGTTCCACCAAAGCCACGTGCTCCACGCGGTTCACGTAAGCGTCGCGATCAGATGTTGTTTACAAAACAAGATCTAGAGCGCATGTTATTGATGGCTCGCAATGTAGGCGACAAAGAGATGATTCGCAAATTAACTCCAAAGCGCGATTTGCGTTCTTTGAAGAAAGAGTTAATTTCTGCTGTTAAACAAGGATTACATGGTCCTATCGAGCAGGAATTGTGGAATTCTTATGTAGAAGCAATGTCTGCAAATACACATAGTTTTGTGTAATAATATTTTGAGTATTCGCTAAGTTTAGAGGCTTTTGTGAGATCAGTAACGATTTTACAAAGGCCTCTTTCGTTTTCTGCTTGCGCATTAATTTTTAAAACGTTATACTATATCTTTTCTTTTGCTAACAATTGAGGTTTTTATATATGACACAACAAACAACACAACAGTTCAGTAAGCTCAGGTCCTTTTTTTGGCCTGTATATGCTTACGAACTGAAGAAGCTTTTACCGATGTTGATGATGTTTTTCTTCATCAACTTCAACTATACGATCCTGAGAGATACGAAAGATACTCTCGTCGTTACAGCTTCAGGACCAGAAACGATTCTGTTCTTGAAAACGTGGGGTGTGGCACCTTGCGCTGTTATTTTCTTACTTATTTATGCTAAGTTGAGCAACATCCTTAGTCGCGAAAATCTTTTCTATGCGGCTATTGTTCCTTTCTTGGCGTTCTTTGCACTTTTCGTGTACGTTTTATACCCAAATCGCGATGCATTGCATCCGCATGCAGCAGCTGATTACCTTCAGTCGATGCTTCCATTGGGACTACATGGATTAGTTTCTTGTTTCCGTAACTGGACATATTCCCTGTTCTACATTTTTGCTGAACTATGGGGAAGTGCTGTTTTATCTCTAATGTTCTGGGGATTTGCGAACGAAATTACACGCGTTACAGAGTCGAAGCGTTTCTATACGCTCTTCGGTTTGGGCGCTAACGTTGCGATGTTGTTCTCAGGACCAGCGATCGTTTACGTTTCAGACATTCGCTCGCATCTTCCAGCTGATGTAGATGCATGGCAGGTTTCCTTGAACTACCTAATCTCAATGGTTGTTATAGCAGGACTATCTGTTATTGCGATCTACTGGTGGATGAATCGCAACGTATTAACAGATACCCGTTTCTACGATCCAGAAGAGAAGAAAACTGCTGGCAAAAAATCGAAGCCAAAGATGGGTGTTTTCGAGAGCTTTGCTTACCTAGCAAAATCAAACTACATCCTTTGCATCGCTATCTTGGTGATCGCTTACGGTGTTTGCATTAACCTAGTTGAAGTGACCTGGAAAGGTCAGTTGAAACTTCAGTACCCAAATCCAAACGAATACAGTGCGTTTATGGGTAAATTCTCAACCTTAACAGGTGCTGCAACAATCGTTATGTTGTTTGTTGGCGGATACATCATCCGTAAAAAAGGTTGGGGCTTTGCCGCTATGATTACACCAGTGGTATTGTTCATTACTGGCGCAGCGTTCTTCGCCTTCGTTATTTTCCGTGAAAATCTTGGTGGATACATTGCGATGATGGGAACAAGCCCATTAATGCTAGCGGTTATTTTCGGTATGCTCCAAAACATCATGAGCAAATCGACGAAGTACTCCTTGTTTGATCCTACCAAAGAGATGTCTTACATCCCATTGGATCAGGAATCAAAAGTTAAAGGTAAAGCGGCGATTGACGTCGTGGGTGCTCGCTTAGGTAAATCTGGTGGAGCATTCATTCAGCAAACATTGGTTATCTTCTTCGGAACGGTAGCTGCTATTACTCCATACATTGCGGTCACAATGGCTGTCATGATTGTTGTATGGATGTTCGCTGTAAGATCCTTGAACCGTCAGTTCGTTGCATTGACTTCAGAGCCAAAAGCTCCAGAGTCCAAGGAATCGGTTTCAACTGGCGCAGCAACAGCTTAATTTAAGCTTGTTGAGCGTTAAGCACAGATCCCTCTTGTTCCTTTGTGAACAAGAGGGCTTTTTTATTTGTATATGTTCACTAGAGTGAACTGATTACTTTCAGGCCGAAGACGGCCTGTTTTGCAGGGCGAGACGCCCTGGTTACCTTCAGGCCGAAGACGGCCTGGTAAGAACACGTGAACATCTACTTTTATTTTACGGTTCGGTGACGCTAATGTGGAACTACCAATCGCTTTCACGTATTGACTTACGCGTTGTCTTTCTCATTCTCATTTTAATGGTTGTCAGCGTCGTCGTTATTGCGGCGCAGTCGGCTCCCGATCCCTCCTTTGAAGGAGTATTAACACCTATCGCACGCAGTCAGATTCAGTGGTTTCTGATGGGGTGGGTAGTCTTTATTTTCTGCGCAGCATTCGATTACAACAAACTACGCGAGTGGACCTGGGTTCTATACATCCTAATGATTGTGGCGTTGCTAGGACTGTTTCTAACCGATCCCATTCAGCGCGTCCAGCGCTGGTATCGCTTGCCCCTCATCAATATCGGATTTCAGCCTTCAGAGGCTGCAAAATTAATCAGTGTGATCGCTTTGAGTTGGTTTTTGGAGAGACGCAAAATGCAATCGCGTCGCTGGAGTACCGTTTTTTCGGGACTTCTTATTATCGGTATTCCCTTTATTCTCATTTTAAAACAGCCAGATTTGGGAACAGCACTCATTTTATTTCCTGTGACACTTGTGATGTTTTATTTTGGAGATTTGCGGCCTCGCGTCATTCAAGTAATGGGAGGCCTTGCCTTTTTAGCTTTGCTAGGTGTAGCCGTTATTTTTTTGGGAATTGTACCTCATGAAGCGGTGCGTCCTTATGCGACTAAAGTGATCAAGAATTATCAGTTTGACCGATTAGATCCAAATACCCATCACCAAAAAGCATCGATTACAGCGATCGCTTTAGGGGGTATGATGGGAAGTGGATGGAGGAATAGCACCTTTACAGGTGGAGGATGGCTGCCTACTCCCTATACGGATGCGATATTTCCAGCGTTTGGGGAAGAGTTCGGATGGATTGGCATGGTGCTATTGATGTGTGTTTTCTATCTCCTCATTTCGTGCTGTTTTCAGGTTTCAGTGGTAGCCAAAGACCATTTTGGATGCTTACTGTCGGCGGGGATTGCTGTTTATTTGGCAGTGCACATTTTGATTAATATTGGAATGATGAGCGGTTTTTTTCCCATTACAGGCGTCCCCTTGCCGCTGGTGTCTTATGGAGGCACTTCGATTTTAGCAACTATGGCAGCGTTAGGAATTCAGCAGAGTATTTATAGCCGCCGCTTTATGTTCTAAGGGGACTCTGTCCCCTTAGAACCCCTGCCAAAGGGTATGAACCCTCTGGACTCCCATTATAGTGAGGTGTTCGCAGAACAGCCTATCGGACATCTCAAGAAGATAGCCAGGGAGTTCTGCGCAGGTAAAAAAGAAAGTAGCCAGGGCGTCCCGCCCTGGTAAAAAAAGAAGGTATCCAGGGAGTCCCCTGGTAAAAGGAAGTAATGATTAGCAGACATCATTTTTTGTTCACTTCTGGAGAGTGGTTAGGAGTAGGTAAGTTGACGTTTCTGATGTCTCCGACGGCCATTCGCATTTATATGAAATGGATTGTCAGCCCAATGGTTGACAACGTGATTTTGTGTGATCAGCACATTCAAGCTGAGGGAGCCGATATTGAAATTGTTAATCACTTAAAGATTACAGTGACCAGTACGACCACTTTTGATATTACCTTAAAGAGCGAAACGACAGGTGAAGTGCAGGGAAAGGGCGTGATAGAAAATCACTGCATCAAATGGGCGTTCGAAAAAATGGCTCTAGATGCAATTACAGAAGGTTTTAAAGGGGAAGAAGTGTACCGGTTGCAGGAAAATGGAGAGTACTATCTCCATGGACAATATGTGACAGGACAGGATTATGGCACAGTTGTAGATGGGCGTTTGTGGGAAAAAGCAACTAATAAAGCTGAGGATCTATGATAGAAGTACTTGAGAGATGGCAGGAGAAAACGCTTTTTATTGTCGTTGCTGTTGTTGTCTTTAATTTTCTGGCCAAAAGGGTGATTTCGCGATTACACACGCATTTTGAAAAGCGAAATGAACCATGGATCGATAGCTTTTTTCAGGCGATTTATCTTCCTGTAAGTGTCTATACATGGTTTTTTGCCTTCGTTTATGCCTTGAACATGATCCTCAGCCATATTTTTTCAGATTGGACATTTGATCGCATCGACCGCGTTTTCATTGTAGGTGCGATTCTGGCTATCGCATGGTTTGTGATGCGCTGGAAAAAGGCTTTGATTCGCCTTTCGATAAGTAAAAGCAAACGACATGAGCTAGCGTGGGATCGGGGTAGAATTGACGTTATCGATAAATTAGGGACAATTTTTGTCCTATTTATGACCATTCTCCTTCTGATGGAAGTGACGGATCGCAGCATGAATACCTTGATCGCTTTTGGGGGGATCGGAGGATTGGCGTTAGCAATCGCGTCTCAAGAGATTATAGGAAATTTCTTTGGGGGATTCATGATCTACATGACTCATCCGTTTAGTGTTGGGGATTGGGTAAAAGTGCCTTCACAAAATATTGAGGGACATGTTGAGGAAATTGGTTGGTATATGACACGAATTCGCACATTTGCAAAGCGACCAATCTATGTGCCTAATTCCACGTTTGCGAAATCGGTTGTGGAGACTCCGTCGCGCATGAGCAATCGGCAATTGAAAGAAACCATTGGATTGCGCTATCGCGATGTGCCGGTAATTAAAGAGGTCATTTCCGATTTAAAACAGATGCTCAAAGTGCATCCAGGAATTGATCAAGGGTTACCCGTTTTGGTGCATTTGGAAGGGTTTTCACATGCGTTGGAAGTTACCATATCAATTTACACGATAGCGACAGATACGGAGACCTATTCAGACGTAAAGCAAGATGTGCTTTTGAAGGTAATTGAGGTGTTGGAGAAACATCATGCGGAGATGGCCTCCCCGACGGCAGTTGTAGAAATTCCGGATATCGTGAAGGTGCGAACTACAGGATAATCCTGCGTCTTTGCCTGTGCCCGATTCCTAAGCCAGGCCGAGGACGGCCTGGAAAAGGGACGACTAATGCAAATGTCTCAAATGGACGAAAGTAACAAACTGTAATAAGCAAAAGGAAAGAAGAACTAAAAAATAGTTGTTCCTAAAGTCAGGTTCAAACAAATTGTCTTTTGTGTCCTTTGCGTCCTTTCTTCTATATTAATTTAGAGAAAAGCACGAAAAAATTGTGTTAAAGTTAATAATAGTTTACAATTTACTTTATTTATTAAATTTCAAACAAAGAGGGTTTATGTTAGATCGAGTAGATGGAAAAACAGCAACAAAAACAACACTTCCAGCAACGACAGGACGCTTTTCCAGTTGTAGAGATGTATGCAGTAAAACTCTACGAGCCGTAATTGAACTCATTAAATGGCTCAGTTGCTGCCCTACAATCTTCTCTTGCTGCCGTCAGCGCGATAGCCTTAAACATCGTGCTGGATCTGTATCAACTTCTGTTGATTCTTCTACAACGGACCGCAAGTCTACAGCTGCAGCTATGTCGCTCGGTTCTTCTTCAAGTCCTAAAGTAGAGAAACTTTCTCCGGAGCAGCAAGCACGTGAGCGTGACAAAGCTGAAATTAAAACTTTTTTAAATAATCTAATGTGGAATAGAGCTTCAGAAGCTGAGCAGCTTAAATTGTATCCAAGAATTGCTGAATCAACTGTTCTTCAAGGGTACATACAGGAAGAGTTGGCTACTTACGAGTTTAATAAGTTAGGGGGGTTGTTTGTTAAAATAAATGTTATATTTAGGTCGTGTCTCTTAACTGAAGTAACTAAAGAGAATACGATGAGGCCAGGAAGGCAAGCGTTGACAGAAGTATTGACTCAAGCAGGAAAAAAAATCTTGTTAAAGACTTCTTTTGATGACTGTACTTTTGTTGAAAATCATGCTCACTTATTCTACTACAAAATATTTAAGTTATGCACTGAATCAGAAACTGAATCTTTCCAAAAGCAAATAGCTAACTTACCTGTTGATTTTACTAAAAATGGACCCAAAGATTGTATATTTGATGGATTACCCTCTGCATTCAAAAAGAAATATTTCCGTGACCTTCCATTTGGGACGATCTTGAATTTTGTATCGAATAACAATCCAACTGAAGACAGACGTGGAAAGTATTTTGACGCTTTAGGATGGCTCCTCGGAGATGTATTGGAAAACAACTATCTTAAGTCGGAAGATTTACGTAGCCTTCAAGAAACGCTGAAGCAAAAATATCCTAGTAACCAAGGTTACTCTCCACTAGACTCTCTTATTAACCGTGTATGTGCGATGACAAAAGAATCGGCACCTGAATCCAAAGATGACACCAAGGTTTCAGATAGCTAATAAATATAAAAACCTATTCCAGTTTTACTGGAATAGGTTTTTATTGTTTTGAGTCGCTCTAAAGAGCTCTTTTTTTGCAGGCGGAACACCTGTTTACTTTCAATTTTAAACGACGGAAGGCTCTGACATGAGCGCCTTAGCGTCCTTTTTGTCCCAGCCCTTTTTAAGGGCGTCCATTTTCTTGTTGGAGATGCCACCTAGAAAGGTGATGCTATTCAACAAGCGTGCGCGGACGCGATCTTTACCTAGTAGTTCAGCAGAATCGAAGAGTGGTGGCCCTTGATCTTTGCCCATCAAACTTGCAAACAACAACGGCATTAGCACTTTTTTGTGGTTGATGCCAAACACCTCTGAAACTTGTCTGGAGGCTTGATTGACACCGGAGCTCATCCAATTTTCCTGCTCATCCATTTGCCAAATCATCGCTTGTAGGAGGTAGCACGCCTGTTCTGGGGATGTGCCTTTAACAGCAAATAGCTCTGGAGTATATCTCAAATGATTAATAAAGAAGAAGTCGCATAGCTCCATGAACTCGCCAAACGTTTTGATGCGTGCGTGGCAGAGGGGCATGAGGCTTTGCATGAAGGCGTCGTTGAAACTCCACGCTTTCAAGCGATCCCACAACTGATCTTTGGGGATGTTTTGGATAAGGTACTGTTGGTTGATCCAGTCGAGTTTTTGCACGTCGAAAACAGCGCCTGAGACCCCGATGCGTTTAACATCAAATTCGCGAATCACATCTTCAAGAGGGTAGATTTCGCGGTCTCCAGGCATGCTGTAGCCCATTAGCGTTAGAAAATTAAGAAACGCTTCTGGAAGGTAGCCGCTGTCGCGATAGAAGAAAATCGATGTTGGATTTTTGCGTTTTGAGAGTTTTTTTCCATCTTTACCTAATAGAAGAGGCATATGCATGAATACTGGAGCTGTCCAGCCAAACGCTTCGTAGAGGTATACGTGCTTTGGAGTTGAGCTCATCCATTCGTCGCCGCGGATGACATGTGAAATTTCCATTAGGTGGTCATCCACAACGTTAGCAAGATGGTAAGTGGGGAATCCGTCAGACTTAAGTAACACTTGGTCGTCGACGTCAGCCCAAGGGGATGTGATGCGTCCTTTAATTTTATCTTCGTAAATGCATTCACCTGTCAAAGGCATTTTTAGACGTATGACAGCAGAGAGACCGGCATCTTTACGCTGTTTGATTTCAGCTGCGCTTAGGTTGCGGCAGCGGCGATCGTAGCCTTGGCGTCCGCCTTGCTTAGCGGCGAGTTCGCGCATTTCGTCTAACCCTGCTGGAGTACAGAAGCACTCGTACGCCTTTCCGTCGTTGAGAAGGCGATGGGCGTACTCTTTGTAGATAGGAAAGCGTTCTGATTGGCGGTAAGGGCCGTATGGACCGCCGACATCCGGTCCTTCGTCCCATTGGATGTTGCTCCATTTGAGGGCGCGGAAGGTGCTTTCTTCAAATTCTGGACGGCTGCGTGTGCGGTCGGTATCCTCGATGCGCAGGATGAATTTTCCATTGAAGTGGCGCGCAAAAATCATGTTAAAGAGAGCCATGTAGGCAGTGCCTACGTGCGGGTCACCAGTTGGGGAAGGGGCAATGCGGACGCGGACGGACATAGAGTTTCCTCAAAGGTTCTAGATTATTCACAAAGGGAAATTTTCTCGGATTTAAGAATAGAATGCAAGGGGGAACAGGAAGGGGTTGTCCTGAAATCTATTAAGGGCCTCTTTGGTTATCCTCTATTCATTCTCGATTATTCCCATAGCATTTTTAACAATGCCAGGAATGCTTTCGGCAGCAAAAAGGTCTCCATTTACCGCTGCTTTCTTGGCCCATAAATAAGCTTGAAGGTTGTCTTTTTCTACGCCATCTCCAAATTCATAGCAATTGGAAAGTCTTCGTTGTGCCTCAGGATTTCCTGCTAGAGCTAAACGTCGAACGGCGTTGTAATAGGGGACAGAAACTTCAGGTGCAGCACGAACATTTTGTACTTTCTGCCACTTACCATTAATCACGCATTCTTGATGTAAAAGTGCTAATGCATTAGGGTAGCGTTCACGTAGTCTTGCATCCCCATCCAACAATGCAACGGCTCGAAATTTTGCGTTGATATCGTTTGAGCTAATGGCTGCATCCACAAATGTTGCTGCCAGGTCAGAGAAATCGGCCTGATAATTTCTCATTGTATGCTGAGTGCGAAGATAAGCATAAACGGCGTCAGGATCGCTGTTGTTATAAAGAGAACGTTCAAATAAGGGGACAATTTTCATAAAATCGGTTTGGCCCGGCAGATATTTTTTGGCGAACAGTTCTTCAAGCAATTGGGTGCCTTTTAAACCCATATTAGCAATTTTGGGATCTATCCAGTTTGAACGATTGCCCGTTCTTTTATTCCAATACTCAAAGACTTGCATAAGAGCTAAGGAATGTTTATAGACATTAGGTTCTTTATTTTCTAAAAATGAGATGAGTTTTCCTCTTATTTCTTTAGACAACTTGTATCGTAAATTGGAGTCGAAGAAATTTTTGTTAAAAAGGGATAAAATCGTTTCGTTCATGTATTTCGATTGTGGGGTATCGATCAGAAAGGTGATGCATTCATTTGGTTTTTGTAGGAGACGTGCCTCTAGTAAGATGTTACAACTCTCTCGCAGCGCCTTGACATCATAAAAATTGGCCAACTCCGCTACTTCTAAGAGCTCTTGCATAGATAAAGGATTAAGCGAGTAGGCGCGTTCCCATATTTGCTGACAAGCTTCTGTGGTGTTGCCTGCATCCATAAATTGCTTCATTAATTCAAAACTTCGATTAGAATACCGTTGAGGAAGTCGCATGGAGGTCGCATCCTTGTCTGTTTCTGCCGCTGTTTCGCCTACAGATGAAAACTGACTAAATTTTTTCTTATCAATACTGCCTAATTTTTCAAGGCTATTAGACTCGAATTCCCAGAATTCGGGTTCGTCATCTAATGATGCTACTTCTTTAGAACTGCTTTCTACTTTTGAACTTCGTTCTACGCCAGTACTCAACTCAATTAATGCACTTTGAGCTTCCACTTGTTCGTTTTGTTCTATTTGCTCAAAAGAATTTTTAAATTGGTGGACAAACGCGAGTTCTTTCTGGGCATCTTTAAAAAGTTTCTGTGTATCTTTTACCCTTTGATTCTGTGTGTCCCCCCTGTCCAAAGCGTATCCTGGGGCAACTAGACCAACAAGACCAGGGATACCTACTGCAAAGAAGGCAAGAATCCCATAGCCGACTTTGGCTTCCCCAACTGAAGCGTGGGCAGCTCCTGAGGCAGCTCCTGCAAGAGCACCCCCTACAAAAGGAATTACGACACATGCTCCGAAGAGGATAGCAGATTCCTTTGCAGCCTCTTTGACCCCTGAATGTTTTGCATTTATTGCAAAATCTACTAAAAGCAGTAGCATTGAGCAGCTAGCAATTGCCACTATAGGGATTCCTAAAGTTCCAAGAGAACCTGCAGCAAGGGCGAAGCCAAGCATAAAGCCGGCAACCCAAGATGTGAGGCTCATGAGTGTTCCTATGTGTACATGACCATCGGCACGATATAGTTCCTTTGGTATATCTTTAGCAATCGCTCGTTCAAGGGTAGCAATCTCTCGTTCAAGGTTAGTAATTGCTTTTTCATGCACGGAACTGCTTTCTTGCTCTGGTAAATTTTGTGGGATCATAGGGACTTGATCGCCGACGCTTACATTGAAACTGCTCATAACCCCTCCAGAATTTAAAATTTCAATTTTAAAAGTTACAGTTTTTTAAGGAGTTCACTGATTTCTCGGTATTCGCTGCTATCTTTTTGATGGTAGAGTTCCATTTCTTGAAGGGCTGTTTGGCAGATTTCTTTGGCTAAATCTTTGCGGTTTCTAGAGAGAAAATGGTTAGCCGCACAGAGACAAAAGAGCGGACTGTCCGAGCAGAGGGGCATTGCCATTTCATAGATTTTATCAGCGTTTTCCATTTCGCCCTGTTCTTGGAAGCAGAGAGCGATTCCAATCCAAGCGGGAGAGTAAAAAGGGTTCAGGTCGGTGATAAAACGGAACATAGCGTTTGCTTCAACAAAATGGCGGTCTGCGAATTTTCGTTTGGCGATATTGGCTAAAAACCTAAAATCGTCGTTTGTTAATTCGACGTCGCCCTTTACCTTTTCATGTAGAACTTTAGAGCGGAAGGTAAGAGCATATTTTCGCATGATCGCGTCTAGTTGCTTGAGCTCCTCTTCCTTAATCGTTTCATAAAAGAATAGAAGGCCTTCCTGGACATCTTCTTGGAATTTTTGATAGAGGACATCGATTCCCTTCTTTAATTCGTCCAATTGGCTTTCTTTTGATTTTAAGGGGGAGTCCTTTAGGGATGCAGATAAGGTTTCGAGGAGATACTGTTTAAATTCACGTTCATTTGTCTCAAGAATTTTTACCATTTTTTTGGATTCCATAGGTACATCCTTTAGATTGTATCCATTTAGTTGGTGTAAAATATCATTATAACAGTAAATTAATTACATAAAACAGCTTTTTTAGTTAATTATTAGTTTGTACTAAAAAGGCGGTAGCCGCTACCGGTTGCAATGGACAATGGACTGATTAAGACAATTGCATAAGTCAAACGAGGCAAAAAAAGCCTAAAGGGCGAATGTGCTATTTGGAGTGCGGGACCTTGGTCCCGCTTTCATAGGGGTCGGCTTGACGACCCCATCTAAGAATACTTGTAAGCAATTTGCAACAAATCTTCTAAGAAACATCGGCAAGCCGATGTTTGTGAAAACGGGACCAAGGTCCCGGACTCCAAATAGGAAAAGGCCTTTAATTATCTTAACACTTAAGTTTTAAAGACAAAAAAACTTCTCAAAATCATGGCTCTGCCAGGAATTTTGAGAAGTTAGGGGAAAATTAACCAGCGACTCTAGCGTCTTTTTTGTTTGAATTCTTAGCAGCGTAGTCTTTAAGATCTTCGCCAGAAATTACCCAAGCAGCACCTTTACGATGAGCTTTAAGGGCGCCAATGCGTGTCGCATAGTAAATTTTCTGAGCTGGCACGCTAAGCATGCGAGCTGCTTGATTCACAGAAAAGAGGCCTTTTGAGTTGTCAAAAAGCAATTCGCCGTCAAATCGTGATTTAGAACGGGAATATTTATGCTTGCGATACTCTTCAAGATCGTCAAGATGGATTGTCCATCGTGTTGTATCTTTCTTCGCCTTCAATTTGTTCAATTTAATAGCAACGTAAATTGCTTGTCTTGTTACTTTATTAAGTTTAGCAGCTTCCGTAATGGAAACTAGCTTATTTTCCGTTTTATTATTAGACATATTGTCTCCTTTTTTATATGACTATGAATTAATTAAATTTTTTCAAAAATTACATAACACCTGTTAAAAGTGTGGCTTTTCACTAACTTCCTAAGCGTTAGCCACTTTTTTTACGTATTAAGTTAATATCATGCCATAAAAAAGAATTGAAAACAAGCGTTTTTTTTACCTTTTTCATAAATTTTTCAGAGAGACAGTTGTAGCATTGATGTGAGACAATTTTTTGAGAAATAAAAAATTAGGCAATTGCAAACTGAGTGAGCATAAGGTCATCGATTTTTTGATTTAATGGAGTTTTGCCATTGTTTCAGATCAAAAAAAATAGCACATCTTGTGCTTCACATAAACAGCAACCCCAGCTATAGTGGCGAAAAAAATTAGGTGATGGGTATATGTTAACGCGTTTTTTATTCATTTTTTGTCTGATGTGCATTCCCTTTATAGCAGAGGCCACTAAGCTCCCGCAGCTTACTCCGAGCATTGTAACTGCTAAGATCAACGAAATCATGAAATCACATGCCAGCTATAAACAGCTAGACACAGAGGTGATGAAGCGCACGTTGCAAAATTACATTGAGTTATTAGATCCAAATAAGACCTATTTTCTCGAAATCGACATCAGCCAGTGGATAAACCCATCTCCTGAGTTATTAGATCAGGTCCTTGCAGACTATAACAAAAGTCAGTTTTTAATATTTTTTCAAATACATGATAAAATGATTCAAGCGATCAATCGACGTCATCTCCTGGAAAAAGAGATCGATCTGCAAACGCTACCTAAGCATGTCAGTGTGAAAGAATTTAAAGATCTAAAATGGGCGCACTCCGAGCAAGAACTCCTAGATCGCTGGAGTAAAATCAGAGCCTTACAGATAGAAGCCTCATTGAAAATGAGCGATGATTTAAAAGAAAAGGCTCTGCAGAGAATAGCCAAAAGCCAAACGAAGTATGAAGGGGAAATTCTAGATACCAACACGGTTAATCGCGAACGAAAAGTGTTGACCAACGTTCTTAAAGCAACCTCTTCCGCTTTGGATGCACACACAGCCTATTTTACCCCGGATGAAGCTTCTCAATTTATGATCCATGTGCAGCAACGTTTATTTGGCATTGGAGCACAGCTGCGCGACGATATTAATGGCTTTACGATTACTAAAATTATCGAAGGGGGCCCTGCAGCCGAGGGAAAAGAGCTAAAGCTCAAAGACCGTGTCATAGCTGTCAACGGAGAACCTGTTGTAGGGATGGATATCATCGAAGCGGTAGATCTCATTCGCGGCGAAAAGGGGACTCCAGTTACGTTGACAGTCATTCGAGAGGTTAAAGAAGAGGATAAGACAAGAGAAGAGCGCAAAGATATCGTTATCCGACGCAACGAAGTGGTTTTGAAAGAAACCCGTTATTCCGCAACTCACGAACCCTTTGGAAACGGAATCATAGGGTATTTGCGCCTTTATTCTTTTTATCAAGATTCCGAGTTTTCCTCAGCGATTGATCTGGCAAAAGCGATCAATGACATGAAAAAAGAGGGCGATCTGCAAGGGGTCATTTTAGATTTGCGTTACAATACTGGTGGCTTGCTAACTCAAGCTGTAGAGGTAGCTGGATTATTTATCACCAAAGGTCCTGTTGTTTCCGTGAAAGATCATACCGGTGCAATTCAGCACCTACGCGACTTAGATGGTACAACGGCTTGGGATGGACCTTTAATTATTTTAATCAACCGTGCAAGTGCTTCTGCTTCGGAAATTGTCGCACAAACATTGCAGGACTATGGAAGAGCGTTAATTATAGGGGATGATCACAGCTACGGGAAAGGAACGTTCCAAACGTTTACTCTCAACACTGGCAGCGAAAATGCTGTGAATCCTGAAGGTGAGTATAAGGTTACACGAGGCAAATACTACACGGTATCGGGAAAAACACCACAATTGACTGGTGTCATTTCAGATATTGTAGTGCCTGGAGCCCTTTCAGAATTAGATGTGGGAGAAAAATTTGCTAAATATCCGCTACAAAACGATCAGATTAAAGAAAATTTTGACGACGATCTTTCAGATGTGCCCTTCACACAGCGGCACAAAGTGCGCATGCTGTATAAGTTCAATCTTCAGCAACGTTTAACCACTTACCAGCCCTTTTTAGAAAAGCTCAAACACAATTCTGTGCATCGCATTGCTCATAATAAAGGGTACCAAGCGCTGCTGAGCGATTTAAAGAAAGAGAGCGATGATAGCGAAGCGGATATCGCTGCAGAGCAAGGGTTTGATGATTCAACAGAACAAACAAGTCAAAGCGATTTGCAGCTGAATGAAGCCTACAACATTATGAAAGACCTTATTATGCTGGAATATGTTGCTAAGGGTACGCCTCAAGCCTAAAATGTTCTTTTTGGGTGCAGAGGCAAGCCGCCGCACTCCAAAGAGGAGGTTCACTCAACACTTAGGTTAGGCGCGTTTTAAGCGTAGCTTCACCAATTCTGTGTCCCAAATAAGCTCCAATCAGCGTAGCAATGGAAATAAGGGGTGCATTGGCAGCAATCACACCTCCAACAAAAAGATTTGTTAGCATCTGTACTGTTAAAACAGAAACTATGAGGCATCCCCAATCTGTTAAGTTGCCAAATGGCTTATCTTTGTCTGAAAAGATTCTAAGAAAAAGATCTCCAATAAGAAAAAAAGCGATCGATACTCCCAACGATGGAATCAACGATACAGGTGTCAATACTCGTCCAGCAAGAGAACCAATAGCAAGAGCTACACTAAATGTAATTACAGCGTTTTTTTCTTCAGGGGTAAAAGAGGTTGAAGTCATAATTTTATCTATCCTAATGTATATCCAGTGCCCCCGAATGGAGAGGCTGGGATTACTGCTGCTGGGCCTGCAGGAACTTGTTGATAACGTTTTGCCAATATTTCTGCAGCGAGAACTGTTAATAAAAATGCTATAGCAAGAATGTTTGTTTGCAGTACAAGTTCAGCAAAAACTAATTTCGAATTCAAAACAGAAATAACACCAGCTACAAGGAGAGGAGCTGAAGCTGTATGAAAAGTACTATTTGCTTGAATCCGATTTAGAACCTTACTCATTGAATAAGCAGTCATGACGACTGCCACTGTTAAACCTAAAGAGGAGAAAAACGTTAAGGAAGTGAATGTGCGTCCTGCAATTCCTGCGACAACCCATGGTGTTAACACACCAGCTGTTTCCCAACGAGTCAGTTCTGGAGTAGACTGTACTTGATTAGATGATGTCATATTGATTTCCTTGTTTTTTAGTTTTTGTTATTTTATGTCACGTACTTTATTTTGTAAAGTAATTAAAGCTGGTTTGTTTGAAGACTAATGCCTTATTTTAGAGTGTCTAGTTTTGCGATCCTGCCCTCCTTGAAAAATGTTACGAAGTAATGCTACGTTTATCAATATCCTAAGACTCTTCCAGTTCCTTCCAAAATTTTCCTGCTGGACACAATGACTCGGGTTCTGTTATCGTTCCCCAACAGTATCGAAACCCAAAGTAAGGAAACCCACCGCCATGGAAAAACAAAAACGCTGGCAGTTTTACTTGATCCTCGCCGTTATTGCGTTGACAATGTACAACATCCTACCGACACTATTTTTCTACTCGAAACCACTCAGTTCCCCTGTGGATGCTCCTAGAGCCCAAGAGGTTGCCCATCAGATCGTTGCAAGAGTCGACAGCTTGGAAGATGATTCAAAAGCTTGGATCGGTTCGTTTAGCCATCTGATTGGAGTAAATCCAACATCCATCGACCTCAAGGAAAGTGATCCTGGACTAGTCCTCGTGACCTTTTCTAACGAGAAAGAAGCCGAAAAATTCCAACGATTTTTACCACGTGCAGGAGCGTTAATTCCTTTTGTGCCTGCTCAGCTAGAACTCTATCCCACCACAGCTGGTTTAGACAAAAATACAGTTGCTGTTGCGAGACAGATTGCTGTTCATTTAAATCCGAATGAAGCAGACGACCTCTTTCATTTCTCAGCAAAATTAGATCAAGAGGGTAATATCACTCCGCTGTATCGCGATCTCGCTTACGATCGTGCGACACAACTCGCTTTAGGTTTTGCTGGAACAAGCAAATTGAGCACACAGCTATCTGCAATTGCAGAAAACCCTGCTGATGCCCAGTACGATGAAGTGGTTCTAGATGTTGCTAAAACATTGGTTGAAGCTGACAAAGCATTAGGCAAATCGACTCCGTTAGCGAAACGTTACTACGCAAATGCTGTTCAAGGTGGACAAGGCAGTGGACTGATTCAAAAGTACCTCGCACGTGCCGAAACATTGAAAGCAAGCCTAGCAGCTGAGCGTGAAACGCTTTTGCAAGAGCAAAAGAAATTGCGTGAAAACGGTGAATTCTTAAGTAACGAAAAAGAGCAAACACTTTCCGCAATAGAAGGACAGCGCCAGAAATTGGATGCAGCGATTACGATCGTTCAAAAGAACCAAGCGTTATTTAAAGAAGGTCCAGGCTTGACTCAAGCTTCGATTCAGCAAGCGTTGAAACTTAGCGAAAGCCAACTAAACGCGAAAGAGAAGCGTCAGGTTGTGAATTTGGAAGGACGCAATCCTTTTGTAGAAGCTTTGGTGTTGAACTGGGGTGACAACCGCATCGAACTACAATTTTATCCTGAAGTGGCTGCTAGCCGCCAAGGAAACGATACGAGCGAAGTGGCAGCATTCACGAAAGAGAAGATCAATCAAATGGTCATTCAAGACATTGCGCGCGCTTCTCAATTATCTGACGAGTCCATTCTACCTTATGAAGGGGGCTTTGCAACCAACTTAAACACATTGATCAATAGTCAGAGCGTCTTAACCTTTGACTTAGGATACTTGGCAAATAAGTTAACGCAGCAAATCGCTAATCAGTTGCAAACAACATGGTTGCCAAAAGAGGCGGACTTAGCACGTGACGCATACCCAATTGTGACATATGATGCATATAAAAACCTAACGCCCGAAGAGAAAAAACTTGGGTTAGTGGTTTATGCACCTGCGATGTACGACGAAACGGCTCCATTGGGATTCCGCACAGGATCGGTCTACGTCATTGCACGTGGATTAGATTCCATCATGCAAAAATATAAGCAAAATCCAGATGCTCCAGAAAGCAAAGACATGTTGGCTGCTGTCAACCAGCTGAACACCATTTTGCAGCAAAAAGGGTTTATTGGATATCCAGGTTCTTCTTATGGAATCGATCCTGAATACCGCAAGGACTACATTTTTGAGCTAAATGACTATTACAGTGTCTTGCTAAAAGCGACACGTGAAGACTTTGTTGTGAAAGGCAGCAAGCGTTACGCAACATTGGACTTTACTGATGTTGAGCAATTGATTTTGACCCGCAACAAGATCGACGATCGCATTCAGGAAGATCTGTTGAAGTGGAAAGAAGAGTACAGCACGGCACAAGTTGATTCGCAAACAATGAATCGCTACGTAGTTCCAGCTCCAACGAAAAATGTTTATTGGGAAAATTTAAAGCTTACAATGGCGAAATATTTCCGTGGAGATGATCGCAAAGTACTGAAATGGGGCTTGGACCTGTCTGGAGGCAAAACAGTGCGCATCGGTCTTCGCGACCACAACGGGCGTCCTGTGACCAATCCAGAGGATCTCAAACAAGCTGTGAACGAGCTCTATACACGCATTAACAACATGGGTGTTTCTGAGCGTACCATTCACATTGAGAACAACAACATCATTCTCGATTTCCCTGGTTCACAGAATCTATCAGCAGCTGAGCTTATTAAAGCTTCTGCGATGTATTTCCACATTGTTAACGAGAAGTTTACACCACACAATCCTGCGTTGCGCCACTCAGTGAATGAGTTTTTACAAAACGTATGGAATGAAGCTGTTGTAACGAATCGCAAAGACATTGAAAGCATCAATCAAATTGCATGGCAACAGCTTGGGGGCGATAGCAGTGAACCTATTCAAGCACGTCCGATTGGCAGCGTTGCTAAAGATCTGTTAGAAAATGGATTGCGCCTAGCAAATCCGAACGATCGCAATGCAAGTCATGAGTTCAATGACACACTCTCTGCTGTAGCGATGTTGCGTGGAGAAGACTATGCAGATTGGGAAGGACAAGCACACCCACTGCTCATTATGTTCCACAACTACGCTCTTGAGGGAGCCAATTTGAATAACATTCAAGTTGGATATGATCCAAGCCAAGGTAACCTCCTAAGCTTTGGTGTTAAACGCTCTTACGAAAAAAGCCAAGGGGGCAGTCCACGAGATGAATTCTATTCTTGGACGGCTCAGTTTGCTGAAGATAAGATTGGCGGTACAGCAAAAGAATCCTATTCACAAGGACAAGGCTGGCGCATGGCAGTGGTGCTAAATGATCGCATCATCAGTTCTCCAGTGTTGCGCGCTGCATTGCGTGATGGGGGCCAAATTAGTGGACGTTTCTCACAAAGAGAAGTGAGCCAACTGGCTGCAGATCTGAAAGCAGGATCTCTTAGCTTTACACCACAAATTTTGTCCGAAGAAAATGTTAGCCCTGAATTAGGCCGCGAAGAGCGCGTTCAAGGGATTGTGGCATCACTTGTTGCATTAGCTTTGGTTGTGATCGCAATGATTTCTTACTATCACTTTGCAGGGATTGTGGCTTCATGTGCCGTTATCTTTAACATCTTGATCATGTGGGCAGGATTGCAAAATCTTAATGCAGCGTTAACCTTACCTGGAATTGCCGGTATTGTGTTGACCATTGGGATGGCTGTCGATGCTAACGTGTTAGTGTTTGAACGTATTCGTGAAGAGTTTAAAATCTCAGGACGCATTGCTTCAGCTATTCAGGCTGGATATCGCAAAGCGTTTAGTGCGATTATAGACTCCAACATCACAACGATTATTGCAGCGTTGATCTTGATTCAGTTTGATTCAGGGCCAATTAAAGGGTTTGCTGTGACATTAATCATAGGTATTCTTTCCTCCATGTTTACTGCGTTATTTATGACGCGTTACTTCTTTGCTGGTTGGGTACAGAATCCGAAGAACAAGACATTGACGATGTCTCAGTTTATTCAAGAGACAAACATCGATTTCTTAGGAAAAGCGAAAGCAGCCATTATGATTTCCTTAGTTGTCATGCTATTGGGCACCTACTTCTTCATTGATCAGCGCAAAACGCTGTTTGGTATGGACTTTACAGGAGGTTACTCCTTAAATACAGAATTGGTAGAAAAGCCTGGAACAGAGTCATACCGCATAGCGGTTGCGAATGCTCTGTTGGCGCATGGTGCGACAACTAACGATTTCCAGATTCGTGAATTAAGCAAACCTAATCAGCTACGCATTCAATTGAGTACTGGAATGGAAGAAAAAGGGCATCCGTTCTACCAAATGCCAGAACTGTTATCTGATGGACAATTTGCTTACGAATACCAACATAATCCACGTTTGGTGTGGTTAGTCAATACACTAGCGGATGAAGGATTGCAAATCGTACCATCACATATGGCAACCTTGGATTCTAGCTGGACAGTGATCAGTGGACAACTTTCAGATACAATGCGCAACAATGCACTTATCGCATTGGGCATTGCTCTGTTGAGTATCTTGACTTACATCACCTTCCGTTTTGAATTTAAGTATGCTTTGGCAGCGTGTATTGCGCTTGTCCATGACGTGGTCATTACGTTGGGAGTCTTAGCATTCTTCCACTGGTTGGGATTTGGAGTTCAAATCGACCTTCAGGTGATAGGTGCGATTATGACGATCTTAGGGTATTCGTTGAACGACACCATTATCGTATTTGACCGTATTCGTGAAGACTTGCATATTATGCGCAAGATGCCATACCGCGATATCATCAACCATGCTCTTAATGTCACATTAAGCCGTACGATTATGACATCGGGAACAACACTGCTCGTGTTGATAACGTTGGTGCTACTCGGTGGAAAGTCGATCTTTGCCTTCTCTTTGGTCATGACCATTGGGGTTCTTGTTGGAACGGCATCATCGCTCTTCATTGCGACACCTGCGTTGTTGTATCTGCATAATCGCGAAGAGCGCGAGCAGGCTTTACAGCGCCAGCGTTAATTAAAGGCCTGCCTAAAAAGGCAGGCCTTTTTTCCGTGACCGTCCCGATGTGCTAAAAAAATGAAATGATCTAGTGTTTTCCTATACCTCATTTCAATATTTTAGGAATCGGGCACGGGCACGCTCACAGGCACGGGCACGGAAAAAGCAGTTAAATTTCCTGGCTGCAAATCCTTACTTGACAATCAATCAGTTTCTCCCCCACTATAGGCTAAAAACGATCAAAAACTTTCAGATAGGAAATAGCGGAACCCAAATATGCTAGACAACGCCCACGCTGCACAAGAGCCTATTTGGATTTATCCTAAGGATGACCCTCAATGGAAAGAGGCAATCATCAAAGAATTCAAAATCAATTCAGTCATCGCTCAAATTCTTGTTTCCAGAGGCTTCACAACTTTAGAAGAGATTCACGACTATCTTTACGCCAAACTTCCAGATTTATGTGATCCGTTTTTGCTCTCAGAAATGCAGATAGCAGTTGATCGCGTCTGCAAAGCAATTGTGGATGGAGAAACGATCCTAATTTATGGAGACAACGATGTCGACGGCATGACAGGTACCGCCCTTCTGACAGAGTTTTTTCAAGATTTGGGAACGCCTGTACTCTTTTACGTCTCTAATCCAGGAACGCCGCGCGATAGACTGATCGTAGAGGCACTTGAGTATGCGCTTCAAAATCAGTGTAAGCTCTTAATTACCGTCGATTGTGGCATTACGGCTGCGCTAGAAATTGCCAAAGTCGTTGCAGAGCACGTCGATGTGATCATTACCGACCACCATGAACCCACCGACAAGATACCGCACTGCATTGCTACGCTGAACCCAAAGCTTGTCAATAGTGCCTATCCTAATCGTGAGTTAACCGGTGTCGGAGTCGCTTTCAAGCTCGCTCACGCCATCACGAACCATCTGGTTGCGGAAGGAAAAATTCCGCCAAAGAAAATCGATTTAAAGCGCTATCTAGACTTAGTTGCGTTGGGTACTGTGGCGGATATGGGAGCCCTCTTAGGCGAAAACCGCATTTTAGTGCGTTACGGATTGCGTCAATTGCGCAAAACAAAGCGCATCGGCTTGTTAAAACTGGTTTCTGTGTGCGATGTCGATCCTAATTCGATCTCTACCTTTATCATTGCCTCTAAGATTGCGCCGCGTCTTAATAGCTTAGGGCGCATCAACGAGCCTAAAAAGGGAGTTCAGCTGCTGCTTGTGCGCAATAGTGCGACGGCGGAAAAGTTGGCGATTGAGCTCGATCTAAACAACATCGAACGGCAAAAAATTGAGCGTACCATGTCTGTGGACGTGGATAACATTATCAATGCACATCCTGAGATTTTGAAGCATAAAGCGATTATCATGCATTCAGATCGCTGGCATCCTGGAGTGATCGCGATTTTGTCGACTCGCTTTGCGAAGCATTACAATCGTCCTACAGTCATGATGTCGGTCGAAAACGGAATTGGAAAGGGATCTTTGCGATCAATTCCAGAGTTTCGTTTGCTTCCGGTGCTAAAGGAATGTAGTGAGCTGTTAATGAATTTTGGCGGTCACGACTTTGCTGCAGGACTAACGATCAAAGAAGAGAATATCGAAGCGTTTCGATTAAAATTTATTCAAATTGCAGAAACTACGTTGTCTGATAGCGATGTGCGAACCAAGTTGCCTTTAGATGCAGCAATCCGCTTTGATGAGTTGACATTTGACTTTATGGAGTCGATGCGTCTCTTGGAGCCTTATGGAAACGAAAATCCCCAGCCAATTTTATACTGCGAAGCAAAGCAAGCATGGCCTCCTAAAATCCTCAGTAAAATGCATTTGAAGCTCTACTTAGAGCAAGATGATGAAAATGAAGGAAGAATTTTAGAAGGGGTTGCATTCGGAAAGGCGCGCCAAAGTGTGTTTTTGCGTAAGAAAGACTTAGCGTTGCGTGTGGCATTTACTCCACAGATCGATACACATCAAGGTTCGAGCATCCAGTTAATGATCCGCAACTTTATGATCCTCTAATCCTTATTTTTGAAATGAGAGAGATGAAAAGCATGATACCTCCTCTGTGCTCTCTGTGGGCTCTGTGGTAGTCATGTTGTGTAAATACGTAACATTTGTGAATTTTAGATAATTCCACAAGTGTCATAGCATTAAATATATTATTACCACAGAGCCCACCCAGAGAGCACAGAGAAGGTGAACTTTGCTGAGCCATCAGAAATCTTGAAAATTCGATTGTTTCGTTAATGCAATTGCCTCTGTCTTTCAATTAAGTCGAGGTGGGAAAAAATGACTTGTGGGTATTAGATCAATGATTTCAGGCACCGTTACAGCGCTCTCTTCAGAAGGGCATGGCATTATGCGCCATGAGGGAATGGTTGTATTCATTCCCTTTACTGCTCCAGGGGATCGCATCAACTGCCGCATCGTGCAGCAAAAGAAAAACTTTTGCATCGCCACGCTTGTCTCCATCGAAGAAACCAGTGTTCACAGAACCATTCCAAGCTGTCCCTATTTTGGACGTTGTGGAGGATGCCAAGAGCAACATCTCGATTACACAACGCAGCTCAATAGCAAGCAGCAACTTGTTGCAGATGCCTTTAAGCGCATTGGGAACTTGAAAGTCGATGTGTTACCCGTTGTACCAGCTACATTGCAGTGGCAGTATCGCCGTCACGTCACCCTTTCTATGCATGCTCAAGAGGGATCATTTGCAGTAGGTTACATTGAAACTGATCAAACAACCCTATTACCTGTGACCCAATGTCCTATATTTATCGATCCAAATGACCCGTTGATCAATCAGGTCAGAGAGCTTACGCAACATCTAAAAAGCAATCCTGAAGAAAAGGGACGCGTTTCCTTGTTTAAGGCTGAAACCGATCTCTATGTGATTTATTTTCTTCTGCCTCGCATACCAACTGAACGTGCTCCATTTGAAGAAGCGTTAAAAATCTATCCTAAGTGGGCAGGCATTGTTTTAAGCGATGGTAGGGAGGTTGTCGAGCTTGGAAACACAGCGCTCACATGTGCTGTGAACGGTTTAGAATTTTCTTATTCACCGCGTTCTTTCATTCAAAATCATCCTGAACAAAGTCTAAATATCTACACTTATGTGTGTGGACTTGTTACAACAAGTTCTGCAAAAATGGTGTTAGATTTGTACTGTGGAATCGGCATTTCAAGCTTGTTGCTAGCGCGACAGGGCTGTGACGTTGTTGGAGTAGAAGTGAGTGAAGTGGCAGTACAGTTAGCGCAACACAATGCACGAAAAAATGGCATTAAAGGGATTAATTTTAAAAGAGCTGATGTGGGAAGCGTGTTGCCGAATCTTTTAAAGCAGCAGCCAGATATAGTAGTGATAAATCCTCCACGCATAGGTGTAGAAGCGCGTGTGTTGGATGCACTTGTGAAAAATCCACCTAAAGAGATTATCTACATTTCTTGCATGCCATCTACATTGGCTCGAGATGTTCGCGCGCTGTGTGAGAAGGGATATCAAGTAAAAAGCTGTCAGCCATTTGATATGTTTCCTCAAACAGCACACGTTGAAACGGTGTTGCATTTATCATGCTAGAAGTCGTGAAGAAGCATTTTAAGGTAATAGACTCCACCAATACATGGGCTAAGAAAAATGCTGTAGAGTTACCGCGCGACAAATTAACGTGTGTGACAGCCGATGAGCAGACAGGGGGCCGTGGACGCTTGCAGCGTCGCTGGGAGTCACCTCCAAGTCAGAATATCTACGCTTCGTTTTGTTTCTTCTTGGATGCTTATAAAGAAGTGATTGGAAACATTCCCCAAGTGTTGGCGTTGGCAGTTGTTCAAGTTCTGCAAAAACTAGAATTTTCTCCTAAAATTAAGTGGCCGAATGACCTCTTGCTTTCAGGCAAAAAGGTGGGCGGTATTTTGTGTGAGACCTCGCCTGTGGATGGAGGTCTTTTTGTTGTTGTGGGTGTAGGGATAAATGTGAATATGCCGCGAGAAGAATTAGAAAAGATTGGTCAACCTGCGACATCGCTTTTGGTCGAAACAGGAAAAACATTTGATCGAGATCTTTTGTTAAGTCGCATCGAGCATTATTTTGTTAGTTACTTAGATGAGCTTATGAAAAAAGGGTTTGAGGCATTTTTAAAGCAGTTTACTGAGGTTCTAGTGGGAATGTCAAAACGCATTCAGTTCCATGACCATCAACGACTGCAAGAGGGTATTTTGCTTTCTATAGAAAAGGATGGATCCTTAAATTTGAAATTAGATAGTGGAGAGTGTAAAAACTATAAAGCTGGATTCGTTGTTATCATTTAGTTTGATTTATATTTTTTATTAAATTAAAATTAGACGTAAAATAGTACTTATGGAGTTTTATGAATGTACTTCCAAATGATCTTTTGCATGTGATCGCTCGTCAAAGTTCTAGACAAACCCTTCATTGTTTAGCAAGAGCGGGATCGAAAGAAATTTTAGGGGTAGTACAGGAGGTTTTGTTAGGAAATTGTCACGCTCGTTTGCAAATGATGGAAGAGAAATTGCGACTAGGACTTCAAGCAAATGATCCAACGCTGATTCCAAAAGTGACGCAATTTGAGAGTTTAAGACTCAATTACAGAGCGATTGCAAACAGATTTATGCCATTAGAGCCTCGTCAGATAGGTCGAGTCCTTGTCAGTATGGCAGTAGTTATTCCTACACTTGAATGGTCTATTTGGCCCGTTGTCTATGTCCTTACTATTGTAGCTCTGCTTCTATTGGGGATCTGTGCACGCGAGGTTGCGCATAAAGTTGCAAAGTGTCAATTGAATAAAAGCCGAGAATATTTGGCAGTTAAAGGTTACCTTAAGCGTTATGATATAGCTATAGAGTGTTTGAAGGATGTCCAATCTTTAAGAGGTAGAGCGAGTGTTATAGCGTTAAACGATTTAGGGGTTTTTACTAATGAATTGCAAAAACGGTGTGACAAGATAATAAAAGAAGGGTCCTTCAATGAGGGTATCGAAGCCCATAGATTAACCATCAATCAGGGGTATTAAGCCGTGGACGGTTTGACATTGGACTGACTGAGACGATTGCATAAGTCCCATCGTCCTTTTCCGTGCCCGTGCCCGTGAGCGTGCCCGTGCCCGACTTGCTAAAGAGCTACGTAAAATTGTAGTATTTTTACGGTTTACGTCATTTTTTTAGCGAATCGGGCACGGGCACGGAAAAGGACGATGGGACTTATCCAACCGTCCAATCAGTCCATTGTCCATTCGGCATTTTTGTTATTTGTTAAATTTATCCATGTTACATTTAGTTTGATTTAAACTGCTAGTTTTGTTAAATTAACTTAAATATGTAAGGATTTCATTATGAATTCAGTTAGTCTACAAGCTCCAAATTCTTCATTACATTTTGAGCGTCGCTTCTGCAATGCCTTAAACGCATGTTTTATTTTTAACTTATTTGATGATGCTGTTGCGAATATGCTTTGTTTGGAGACTTATTATCATGGCACATCTCCCAATGGCTATCATCTCATTATGAAGAATGGTGCAGATCCCGCCTTTGGGGGGAAAGAGAGCGGGGAAAGTGGACTCCATAAAGCTTTGAAGATGGAAAAAACGACTGATCGATTAAGTGCATTCAATTGCGAAAAAAGATTTTTTGTTTTTGGTCCGAAATGTCCTCTTTTCCTGAAACGCTTTCAGCCTAGGGTGTATGCAATTGGTGGGAGCACAGGTGAAAACTGGAGAGATGGATTTCTTTTAGAAAAAATCATTCGTGTGGTTGTCAGCATTATCGAAGGCTTCTGCTCTCCAATTTTAAAGTTTCGTTTTCTGCAAAGTAAGACTACTCATTTTCAGGTAGACGATACGTTTAGGGGGTGTAATCCCAAAAACATCGTGCCGGGAATTCATTACACAGAAGAGGTTATTTCTAAAGATAAAATCGGTTTACACGGTAGCTTAAAGGTGGGTTTTGATGGTCACCTAAGAGAAAGAATTTCCAAAAACCGCAAGCAGTTTGCACTTGGATTAGTGCAGCTAGTGGCTGCAGTTGCTCTAATAGGCTTGTTTGTATTTGGCGCCATCCATTCCATTACATTTGCAAAAGCTCTTTGTATTTATACAGTTGTGAAAGGCACCTTCATAGCTGGAAGATTTTTCATTCCTCTTGTCCAAGAGCTACCTTGTTATAAAAAACGCGTGGGTGTTGCATGAATGCTGTAAGCGGAATGAATGCGCTACCTTCTGAGATATTAAGACTTGTAACAGAGCGTGTTTCTGATACGGAATTAAATACGCTCCAAGCGGTGTCGCAAGAGTTCTCCGCATTGACTCGAGAAGAAAAGAGAGAGAGAATTCAAAAAAAGCTGCAAACAATCGCAGAAAACTTGGGACGATCGTTAAAAACAGCAGATCCAGGGCTGTCTTTAAAGATGAGACGGTATCAGTTTGAAAAGAGTTTCTGGATTCAGACTGCATTAGGTTTTAGAGAGGCGTTAGCAGAAGTACAGCCAAGAATGGACTATGTTGTCAAGCAACTGAGTTTTCTTTCCCTCTATCATACGGCCTTTATGATTTTGATAAAAGGCGTTTCTTTAGTTTTACTTGCGCACGTTTCGTTTGCAATTCATTTTATTGCACTGTGTCATTTTTATCCGAGAATTTTATTTGAATATATAAGAAGTAGCTTCGAAATGAGCAGATCGGTAATGCAGATCACAAGCTACTTAGCGCGTTATGACCAGGCTGTAGAATTGATTCTGGACATTCGTTCACTGCAAGGTAGGATCACGCATTTATCGGAGCAGAGCGTAATCACTGCTACCAAGAATATACAACAGCGCTACAACGAAATTATCAAAGAGGGACCTGTTGATTTTCGCATCAAGCAGGGCCGAGCCGAGATCGTTACAGGAATAAATCCATTAATAGTGACTTAAGAGTATAGAAAACATCGTCCTATCTCAGCCCCAAGTTCACCCCTTGTAGTTTTATAAGTGTCTAAAAACCAAAAATATACGCATTTTTCTGTTTTTTTTTCGACACTACATCTTCTGGAATTTATTGAAATTTAGTAAAAAGAAGTAACCGTTTTG